>JBLWVL010000008.1:0-120735 GCA_048268485.1 Oceanospirillum sp. | reverse complement strand
TATGAACACCCTCTAAGAAAGTCACCAAATTAAGCATTCCCGATATTCTTGAAGTTGAGAATGTCATATCAAACCCCGACTTACTGCTGATCTATAATCAAACGTGCTTCACATTACTCGGATAGGTGGGGAGCACAATGCCATTCAGCGGCGTAAAATGCAGAAGGTTCTCAAGGCTTTGTTTTACCACTATCGCTATATAGGAATCAAAGAACCAGGCATTATCGCGATAAAATCCATCCGATATATTCAGTTCCTTATCCTGCACAGTAAAATTAACCGCAAGCTTTGCTTCAGCAGTAAATCCCGGCTCATCAGAGCCTTCTTCATGCCCCGTGAGCGCTGCTAAAACATCAATGCAGTAGGCATCAAGTTCTTCATCCACTAAAAAAATGTCACTCACTTCTACATTTATGGTGTAGTAGCCTTTACCTTTTGGCTTGCCATTGAGTTCAAACTGGGACCCCATTATATCAAAACCAGCAAATTTGATCTTATCCAGCATTTCAGTGAGCCTTCATTTTATAATCAGATTCTTTATTCTTAAATGAAAAATCCATTTCATACTTGTGCTCAGTTTTCTTCACAGGTTCGTTAGTATAATGATAGCTATGATTATTAATAATCATTTTTGAGTCATTCAAATAATAGTTAACAGATCTTTTAACAATATCATTTATTGAGCAGTTTTCTTCCAGAGATTTTAAATAAGCTTTTTTATGAAGCTCTTCACCGATACGGACATTAAAAGAGCCATTCATTGGCTTATCCGGTTTTTTACCCAGCATTTCGCATGTTTCAAGGTAATCTTCTACCGCTTCTTCAAAAGCAGCCTTTAACCCCGCAACATCTGAAGCTTCATAAGTCACCAGGTCGTTAATGCATTCAATTTTTCCGTGGAGAACTTCATCCTCGAAATCAAATTCATACGAACCATAAAAGCCCTTATGCTTCATCAATTTACTCATTTGAGTCACCCTGTTGCTCGAGCATTTCCAGCTCTTTAAGTTTCTCAACCACTTGCTTAACCATATACGCTTTAAGGATCGGCTGCGGATGTGGTTCATGCAGATTGATCAACAATTTTGTCTTTTGGTGAACGAACTTTCGCCGGGAGCCTTTTCCGGAAAATTCCTCGAAGCCTCTCGCCGCCAAAAGGGAGCATAACTCTTTCCATGTAAAGTCTTTTGGCTTACTTAGAAGCTTGGCTTCAAGTTTGTCTTGCTTACCCATATCGTTTTAGCTCTTCATCAAAGCGCATGCAACTATAATTTAGTTGCACGCTTCAATTCAAGTCATTTCCCTGTACAAGAACCTTAACACAAGGTGTAAATGAGTCATTCGAGACTAAATAATTAATTTATCCCCTCTTCCCTCTGCCCCATCACTTTCATGGCATTCAGCCACCATTCCCCAACCACAAAAAAAGCGGCTTAACCTGTGTTAAGCCGCTTTCGGAACCCCTCAGTTCTTTCTCTGTAGCAATCGACGATTAAAGCGCCTGCTGTGTTTTCAGCTCATCACTAACCTGAGTCAGCTTATGACTCAGGGTATTGAGCAATACGCCGTAAAGAGGAATAAACAGCACAAGGGAGATAACAATTTTAAACAGATAATCCAGAGTAGCGATCTCAACCCAGTTAGCCGCCATAAAGGCATCCGGGCTTTTATAAAAAGCAATGGAGAAGAAAGCCAGTGTATCCAAAGCATTTCCCAGAATAGTAGACAAAGTAGGTGCGACCCACCATGGCCCTGCCCGGCGCAGGCGGTTAAAAACCTGGACATCCAGAATCTGTCCCAACACATACGCCATAAAGCTTGCGATGGCGATTCGGGCGACAAAAAGGTTGAACTCGCTCAGCTGAGCAAAGCCCTGAAACGCTCCTTCAAAGAAGAGTACTGACAAGACATAAGAAGCCAATAGTGCCGGCAGCATCACTTTAAAGATGATCTTACGCGCCATCGGTGCACCAAAAATCCGAACGGTCAGATCGGTGGCCAGGAAGATAAACGGAAAACTGAACGCACCCCAGGTGGTATGGAAACCAAATAGAGTAAAGGGTATTTGAACCAGATAGTTACTGGAAATAATAACCAGCAGGTGGAAGGCCACCAACCAGGTTAGCGCTTTGCGCTGTTGGGCAGGCGAGAATGCACTCATAAGTGTTACCTTTTTATTGATTGGGGTGAGGGAACCCAAGTGAACGTTTACAACCGAAAAGCAGGGATACCCGCTGTTGATATCTTTTGTGGACAGCAGGTGCACCACGGGGCTGTTGATAAACAACAAGTACGCGATAAAGCCTTACCCGCTTTACCTCAGCCTTCCGGTATGACGGCCGGGGATTATACAGAAGTGAGTCCCAGACAAAAGTCTGAATCGAATCTTTTTCTGCTTTTCATCCAAATATGCCGCTTTTAGATCCCACACTTTTGCCACACCACAGACCCCATCATTTCCACTGTGGCCAATTTCACTGGTGGGTATAGCCGATTAATTTTTCTCTCCTACAGACTAAAGGATTCTCTCTTTTAGGCTGGTATGTCTTTCTGATTACTCTATCATGCTCGAACCCTTCCTATGTCGCGGAAGACCTACCTAAAGGTCTGTACCGGCAATCTGAGTATCTGAAACCAGTTCAACACGAGTACGGCTATGTTTGCATTTTTTGAACGCCTGATTGCTGCTTTTCCTAAGGAAGAGCCTCAACAACCACCCGCTAAACTTCTGCAGTTTATTTTGCATTACACCAAAGGTATGGGCCTGCCGCTGATTCTTATGGCGGTGCTGACCGCGGGGGTTGCTGTGCTGGAAGTGACCCTGTTTGGCTTTATGGGCCAGTTAGTAGACTGGCTGTCGGCCCAGGACCCGAAAACCTTTCTGGAGCAAGAAGCCTCAACCCTGTTTTGGATGGCACTGGTGCCCTTGGTCGCCCTGCCATTAACAGGTCTTCTGCACTCACTGGTGATACACCAGAGTCTGCTGGGAAACTTTCCGATGGTGATTCGCTGGCAGGCCCATCGCTACCTACTGAAGCAGAGTGTTTCTTTCTATTCAAACGACTTTGCCGGCCGTATCGCCACTAAGGTGATGCAAACAGCTTTGGCAGTACGTGAGTCCGTTATGAAGCTGCTAAATGTACTGGTTTATATTGCAGTTTCCTTTATCGCTATGCTGGTACTGGTGGCTCAGGCAGACTGGCGGCTGATGATGCCGGTGCTGATCTGGTTAGCACTCTATATTTCAGTGCAGGTTTACTTTGTGCCCAAGCTGAAAGCGATCTCTACAGAGCAGGCCGATGCACGCTCATTGATGAGTGGCCGTATTGTCGACTCCTACACCAATATCGCCACAGTAAAACTTTTCTCCCACACCAACCGTGAGGCGGAGTTTGCCCGTGAAGGTATGGATCAGTTTATCGGCACGGTTTATCAGCAGATGCGTCTGGTGACCTGGCTGAATTTCTGGGTGCAAAGCATCAACCACCTGTTAGCCTTTTCCATCGCCGCATTATCGATCTGGCTTTGGATGGAAGAGCTGGTAGGTGTCGGTGCAATTGCGATCTCTATCGCCCTGGCGTTGCGCCTTAACGGCATGTCCCATTGGGTCATGTGGGAGATCAGCGCCCTGTTTGAGAATATCGGTACTGCCGTAGACGGCATGAATACACTATCCAAGCCATTACAAGTGCAGGACAAACCAGAAGCCAAACGCCTGACAGTAGACAACGGGCGGATCGATTATCAGGATGTGGTCTTCCACTACGGCGAAGACAAGCCTGTGATTCCTCAGCTGAACCTGAATATCCGGCCCGGTGAAAAAGTGGGCCTTGTGGGCCGTTCCGGCGCCGGAAAATCAACGCTGGTGAATCTGCTGATGCGTTTTTTCGATGTTGAATCCGGTCAGATCAAGGTAGATGGGCAGGATGTTCGAGAGGTGACTCAGGACAGCCTGCGGGCTCAGATCGGCATGGTGACCCAGGATACCTCACTCCTGCACCGTTCAGTACGGGATAACATTCTTTACGGTCGCCCGGATGCCAGTGAAGAAGAGATGATTACGGCAGCGAAAAAAGCCGAAGCCCACGAGTTTATTCTCGACCTAACAGACCCAGAAGGCCGCAAGGGCTACGATGCCCATGTGGGGGAACGGGGTGTAAAACTTTCCGGTGGTCAGCGCCAGCGTATCGCCATCGCTCGCGTTCTGCTGAAAGATGCGCCGATTCTGCTGCTGGATGAAGCCACCTCAGCACTGGATTCCGAGGTAGAAGCCGCCATTCAGGCCAGCCTCTACACCCTGATGGAAGGAAAAACCGTGATCGCTATCGCACACCGCCTCTCCACTATTGCGGCACTGGATCGCTTAATCGTACTCGATAAAGGTGAGGTTGTGGAACAGGGCAGCCATACGGAGCTGATTGAACAAGGCGGTATCTACGCTCAACTTTGGGCACACCAGACCGGTGGGTTCCTCGGAGAAGAGTAGTAGGGCCAAAGAGCAGAACAGGTTTAAACCGAAGAAAGATTAAAAATTAAGCCGGACATTCCTATAAGAAACAGGAATGTCCGGTTTTATTGTCTTAGGGACAAAAGCAGAGCTTCATTTAACCTTCATAATACCCACCAACACACAGAGCAAACCACCCGCCATACCCGCATAGGCTTCAACCGGTGTATCACCACTGACGGCACGGGTCAGCTGAGAACTGGCCGAGTCATAAACATCGTAACCCCAGAATGCCAATGCGACACCTATGATGATCAGAGCAATACCGATAATTTTGCCGTTGGAGTTTTTCATGCTATCTCCTTATTACATAATGAAATACTGGCACTCTTTAAAGCAGATCCGCCAGCCACAATACATCATAAAACTCAGTTTAGATTTTTAAAACAATAACACTGATCTGGCCAAGTGAATGTAGCAGGTAGTGACGTTTCTTGAAACAATACGACACGATAAATGGAAGCGCTGCTTACCAACGCTTATTCCTCTCGAAATAATCCCGCAAAAAATCAACAAAAGCGACGATGCGGGCGGGCAGAAACTGCCGGTGCTGATAGACCGCATAGATGTTCAAGTCATACCCCGGATAATCGGTAAACAAAGGAACCAGCCGCCCCTCTTTAACGAAGGGGGCAGCGATAAAGTCCGGCTGCTGAATAACCCCCATCCCCTGGGCTGCGGCCTCGCAAAGCGCTCGTCCATTATTAGCCGCCAGTGTCCAGTTCACCCGCACCTTCTGCCGCTGGCCATCTTTATCATGAAACACCCAGTAATTTCTGTCCTGTGTCAGGTAGGTATAAAGCAGACAGCGGTGCTGCTGCAGCTCTTGCGGCGACTCTGGTGTACCATACTCGTTCAGGTAGTCCGGTGAAGCGTATACACCGCCTCTACACTGAGTCAGCTTTCGTGCTACCAGACTGGAGTCGGCCAGGTTGGCGATACGAATGGCCACATCAAAATTATCAGCCGTCAGGTTTCGCTGGCGATCATCCAGCTCCAGCTCAATACGCACCAATGGATATACCTTCTGAAACGCCTGAATCGGTTCGATCAGATGCAGCAGAGTGAAGTCCATGGGCGCGGTCAGGCGCAGTAAGCCACGGGGGTCATGCCCCTGCTGGGTAACCGAGGATTCCAGCTCATCGATCTCACTCAGCAGCGTCCGGCACCGATTGTAATAATAGAGCCCTTCATCGGTAGGGTTCACCCGTCGGGTGGTACGGTTGAGCAAGCGAATCCCCAGCCCCTTTTCCAGAGCCGCAATATGCTTACTCACCATAGCGGTAGATATACCCAGGTTGCGGCCAGTAGCTGCAAAGCTTTCCAGCTCGACCACTCGGCAATAAACCTGCATAGCTGTATATTTATCCATAATTATTCCTAACCACTAACCAGTACCAAACAATCGGCTCAAAACGTAAATAAACGCAGTAGGACACTTATTTAGCAATAAGATTGTTAACTAAAAAGAAACAGTGAATAGCGTTTAAAACCTATTATCATGGCAATCCAACAGATCTACAATGAGTTCATCAATCGCGGCGTAGCTGAACAAAGCTGGCTGCTTCAATGAATACACCTGAGACTGACTTAGGAAAAACGGAATCAAGACCATGATTAAATCTCTGATCAAGCCTGCTCTGCTTTCTGCTGCCCTGATCTCCAGTACAGCTTTTGCGGCTGACTACAAAGTTGACCCTGCTCACACTGCCATCCTGTTTAAAATTAACCACATGGGTTTCAGTGAAACAGTAGCTCGCTTCAACACAATGGAAGGTGAATACAGTTACGATGATAAAAACCCCGCTGCATCCAGGATCACAGTAACGATTGATGCGGACAGCCTGGACTCTAATCATGAAGCCCGTGATAAACATATCAAGAGCCCTGACTTCCTGGATACCAAGCAGTACCCTGAAATCACTTTCACATCTACCGGTTACCAAGGGGATGCAACTCAAGGTGTCCTGACCGGTGAGTTAAGCCTGCACGGTATGACCAAGGCTGTTGATCTGGATATCGTAAAAATTGGTGAGGGTGAAGATCCATGGGGTAACTACCGCAGTGGCTTCAATGGCACAACGACCATTAAACGTTCGGAGTTTGGGGTTGACCAGATGATGGGCGGTATCGGTGACGAGATTAAAGTTGAGCTCTTCATCGAAGGTATCCGTAAATAATTCTTACAGCACCGACAAAACTATACGTGCCGAAAGCGCTTAAAGGCGCTTTCTCTGCTTTGGGTTACTAAAGCTTCTCAGTCATACCGATCTTAAGTGCAGACATTGACTCTGCACTCCAACAAGGACATCCAAGTATGTATGGTGAATCCATTTCCCCGCTAATGATGCTGCTACCGATAGTGGTTTATCCAATGCTGGCAGCACTGGTAGTTAGCTTTATCGCCTTTAAGCTGGAGCAATCAGGCAAAGGCAAAATCACTTACTGGCTGGCACCGCTGGTGATCTGGCTGGCTTGGCTGACTACTGCTCAGGGTATTCACCCCCGCTGGAGCTTCCCTCCCCGTCAGGCGATGGATTGGCTGCTACTGATGCCACTCATTCCAGCTCTGGCGATTCGCACGCCACAGAATATTCGTATGGCAGGCTTTGGCGTTGCTCTGGTGCTGAGCTTCGCTGTCGTTGCACAACCGATTGTGGGCCGCATGTCTCTGATTGAGATGATCAGTCACGCAATCGGTGGTCTTCTGGTCGCCGGTGTTGCCCTTATGGCTTCCGAACGACAGAGTAACCACTTCCGGTTTCCGGTCAGCCTGATCGTTATGATGGCCATGTCAGCTCTGGTGACCGGTATCTCAAGTTCGCTGGCGCTGGCGCAACTGATTGGTGGTATCTGCTCAGCACTGGGTGCTGTCTGGCTCCTGAACCGCGTGATCAAAGCGGAACAGCGTACCCAACGGGTAATTGCACAAGGCGCGATGACGGTTTGGCTAATGATGCTGGCTTATGCGCACTACTATGCTGAAGTGAACATCTGGGCACTTCTGCTACTGTCCCTGCCACTGTTGATGAAGTGGCCATCCGCAGACAATAAACAGCCCTGGTGGAAGGCACTGGCTGGAACTCTGGTTGCCAGTGTAATTCCTGGGCTGCTGGCGATCTGGCTGGTTTGGCCGGAACAGCCTCTGTACTGAGTTATATCTTTTGAGCCTGTATCTCACTTTATTGCGGCAAATTGTCTCTGTGACACTTCGCCCAATGTGACATCAGGCCACATTTCCATCCCAGGGCAGAGCGTTAAAATAGCACCCAACCATTAACAAACCATTAGCAGCAGCTAACTCCCGATTCCTCCCGGAACCCTATTGATCGGTCAATCAGTAAGGCTCCGGCGGGATTAGCTTTAAATTAAACATAAACCGGCAGAAAAACCTTCAGATATGAACTACTGAACCTGCTGCAGTTTATTCAGATTAGCCTCTAACCAGTCAGATAGAGACCCACTCTCAAATCGGTTCAGTCCGTTAACTACCCATAAATTTGGCTCAGCTGAAGCTTTTTTACCTTCTTCAATCCACAAGCAGCGAAAACCGTCAAGGTCATCCGTTTTATCCTCCGCCAACATCGGCAGACTCAAGCTCTGTAACATAGGGTGCAGGGCGCTATTATCGCTACAAACCCCATCCCAGCCCTGTTGCCAGAGCATATCATCCAGTTTGAGAGCAAATCCGGTAATCTGTTCTACCGCACGCTGCTGGTTCTGCTGAATCAACGGCTGATGTTCTGGCCAGATACGGCTGAAGTCTTCTGCCAGAATACTTACCATCACTTTCAGATTAGCCGGATTTAACCAGAAAAAATCCAGTGCTGATTCTCCTTCTGCACGACTGATACGGGCACCATCCGGCTTAAGCTGTATCGCCATATCAACGGGAATAACCGCAATATTACGCTGTCGAAGATTTGAATACACAGAACCTTCCGGCCAGATAGACGCCGTTTCAACAACGGCACGATAACGTGGCAGATCCGCTAATTCACCCGTCAGTTTTTTGTCAATCCAGTAACGAATCCGGCTTACCGGGTAACGTTTTGCCGGAAGATAGTCCACCTGCACACCTGTTCCGGCCAACAGGGATTGACTCAGCAAATGAGCAACAGGCAGTACCGTCGCCAAAGACTCCGGTTCTGGTTCATCAGCAGGAGAATCAGGTGCTGCCGCTGCAGTACGGCTCAGCACTAATAGTAGCGTCCCCAGAACCAAGACAAGCACCAGAAGCGAGGGCAGATAGCTCTGCATTCTTCGGTGGAAGAAAATATTCTTATCTGAAGATAACGATTTTTTTTTCAGAGTACCGGGCATACAAAACTCTCCAGTAAAAGGCGGTAAAACCAGTGATTAACCATTCGCCTGAGTTTGCAGCCAACCCAACTGGCGCAACAGCACGACCAAAAGAAAGATACTGCTCGCCAACAAAACAATGGCGGCCCCGGATGGGATGGGAATCTCAAAAGCCATTGGCAGCACAACTCCGGCGACACAGCTTCCGGTCGAGATCATAAGGGTGCGAATAAAAAAGCCCCTCAGGTTATGGCTGATCAGGCGCGCCGTTGTCGCTGGTATCAGTAAAAGAGCCCCCACCAGAACCGCACCAATGATCTTAACCGCAGCCACAGTAATTAAAGCGATCAGCAGCACAAAGCCATAATCCAGTAACGTGACGCGAGCAGGCCTGCCCCCGGCCCCCTGAACCCGAGCCAGCTCAGGCTGCAGGGCTGACATCAGAGCCTGATTGCCATAGCGCCAGATCATAATCCAGCTAACAAAGCTAATAATACCCAGTAAAATCAGGTCATTAGGGGTAACTGTCAGGATAGAGCCAAAGAGTACATTTTCCAGAATATGAACGTTAACCACCTTGGCAACATAGAGCAGCAGAGCGGCACCTAGAGCGATGGCAAAGGCCAGAAACACACCAACCAATGCATCGTAGGGAACCTGTGTCCTACTTTTTACCCAGTGCAGAATCAACGCAAAACTCAGACAGAAACCAAACAAGGCAGCGATCGGCTGCGTCGCTGGCTCACCAAGAAGAATGCCAACCGCAACACCGGTTAGAGCACCATGACCCACCGCTTCTGAAAAGAAGGCCAGCCGTTTAACCACCACTAATGTACCTAAAGCGCCTAACAAAGGGCCAACCATCACAGCCGCAATCAATGCATAGGTTACAAAAGGGTACTGAAATATTTCCGGTAGCCAACCTTGCTCAACACCGGAAGCCAGCCATTGTTGCATCATCATATCTATGCGACTCCAAGAGGCACTATCAAACCATCGTCAACAGGAGTAACCACCATGATATTGCCATCGCATAGCCGAACCTCCTGATCCGCATGCGCTGTAACAAACTCAATATCATGATGCACCATAACCAAAGTGCAGCCCTGTGCTTTTAGTTGCAGAATTAACTGCAGAATCTGCCTCTGCGCTTCCTGATCCAGACCATTCATTGGCTCATCAAGAAACCAAAGTGTCGCCTCCTGGGCCAATGCCCGGGCAAACAAAAGCCGCTGGCGCTCTCCACCGGAGAGCTGGCCAATTTTTCGGTTGCGCTTTTGCTCAAGACCAACACGACTCAACAGCTGTTCAAGACGTTGCTGTTCTTTAACGGGGGGCTTACGAAAAAAGATACGAGGCTGAATACTGGCCAGAAGATAGTCTTCTACAGTGATCGGTAATGTCGCATCAAAAGCTTCTAACTGAGGGATATAGGCTACTTTATCCACATGACCCGGACTGCTTTCGGGCCATAGCCAGTAAATTTCCCCCTCATGTGGCATCAATCCTGCCAGGCATTTAAGCAGCGAAGATTTACCGGCACCATTAGCGCCGGTCAACATATGCAACTGACCCGCAGCCAATGTCATACTGACCGGGTTAAACAGTGTGTTACCACCAAAACTAAGACTAAGCTGGTCCAAGTGAAGCGCCGGACCTGTTTTAATCTTCGGATCACAGTTAAGAGAAGAAACGTCAGATGCCATCAACGCATTCATCGCAACACCCCATGCTCAATGGATTCGGAAGAGACTGAGACATGAACCGCTGCGCTCTGCAGCTCTAATTCCAATGCTTCATTAAGAGCCTCGGTCAGGGTTTTAAGATTTTGCTCCATCTCCCGATAGACTTTATCTTTTTCAAACGCCCCATGGGTCATATGAGAGAAATGGTACAGGCGAACTCCGGTGGCCGCTTCGATGGTTTTCACATAGCGGTTATCCATATCCAGCTCTGTAAATAGCAGATTAACGTTAGCTTCCCGAATACGCTCAATGGTTTTCTGCAGCTGTGTTGCACTGGGTTCAACGCCGTGGGCTGGCTCAATAACCGTATCAATGCCAATACCAAACTCCTGCAGAAAATAACCGTAGGCATTATGGGTGCTGGCAATGCGGATACCACTCAGATCTTTACCCTTGAAAGACCTGAGATAATGATTCTTCAGCTGCCGTAATGACCGGGCATAAACCAGCGCATTTTTCTGGAAATAACGGGCATTATCCGGGTCAAGTAAGCCTAGTTCCCGGGCGATGGTGTACACCTGCCGAATCGCAGCATCAATAGAAACAAACGTGTGCGGATTCCAGGCGTTCCGGGTGTTTGCTGCAGCCAGTAAAGGGACATTCTTATTGGCATAGATCAGTGTTAGCTGCTCTTCCAGCACGGGCTGACTATGCATCAGTTTTTCAACGGCCTGAACAGCAAATTCATCGTGGCCGATCCCGTTCAGAACCAAAGCATCCATCTTCATCAGGCGGTTCAGATCCGATGGCTGTAGCTCGTAGCTGTGCGGATTAAAACCTGCCTCAACCAATGGCAGAATATCGGCTCTGTCGCCAACAACGTGAGCGACATAGCTGTAATAAGGGTGCAGTGCGATACCGACCTGAAGGCGTTTTTCCGCAGCATCAACACCCACCGACAAAAACGAAAGAGCCAGAAAAATTAGCCAGCTACCCCAGGTTCTCAGACGAAACAGGGAAAGATTGGCGTGTAAAGCAGGAAAGAGAGACACAACAAAGCTCCTGCCGAACATCTGCGTTCGGCTAAAATTCTGATAGTTGGTGTTGCCATTGATCCGTCAGATGACAAGGATCAGAGCTAAGTGGCGAAGTGCGGCTGTAGATCTGAGCCGGCAACGTGAAGTCATCATTCATCAACAACATAAAATACGTTTGATCTTTGGCGGACAAGCCCAGGTAACAGCCCGCTTCAGGGCTACTCCAGTCATACACCGACGCAGTGGCCTCATCAGAAAAGGGCGGGATCAGAAAGCTTTTCAATGCCTTAATATCAGGCCAGCTAATCTTGCCGGAAGCAGCACTGGCCTCACCCTCGGCGATAAAACGGATTTCACTGGCAGCACTACTTAGCTGGGTAAGCAATGCTTTCTGATCGGTATTCAGGCTGAGGTGAGAAACAACCGGTGATACCGGTGCCTGGTTCATCCAGACACCTATACCGCTGATCAGCAGAATAACCAGCAAAACCAGTAGCACCCAACGGGTTTCCTGCTGACCATTCAATGGCTTAATCTGCTGCACTGTAACCGCACCGGTCTTAGGTAAATTATGACCAGAGAGAGAATCAGAGTTCGTCATAATCGATCTCTACCGGTTGCTCGTGGCCGGAGTCAAAGCGAATGTAATACTCGCCTTCAGGAGCAGAAAACTCCACAGCAGATGCTGAATCGGTTTTCAGCTGCAACAAGATCTCGTCATCATAATCGAGCACCGTCACAGGCTTATCCACAGTCATACTGCCATCGCTGAAACCGGTTTCGCATCGAATCATTCCGTTTTCCAGCTCACAGGTCATAATTGGAAAGTGCGCCTGTACCGTTTGACTCAGCAGACCCACAACCACCAAAAACAGAGCTTTCGTTACAGCCTTCATCTTATTCTTCCTAAGGTAACTGAGTATCGAACGTCACATAAAGCAGCGAACTTTCACTGTCTGCACGTTCAGATTGACGCTTATGATCAACTTTCGCAGTCAGATACCAAGGCCCAACGATTTCAGGTGTAAACGTCAGCATACCGTCACTATCGGTTTTCAGCTTCTGCATCATACGATCATTACGGTACTTGGTATTATGCGGTGTCAGCTCAATCTCAACATCTTTCGCTGGCTTGCCATCAACAAAAAACTGGAAGTTCACTTCATCACCGGCCACCACATCACTCGGGTGCGTTGGACCTGCCATTTCAAGTCCCTTTCCAGTTAACTCCAGCACTTTTTCATCCGGTGCCTGCCATGTAATATAAGCGACAGTGCTGACATTAAACTGTTTTGTTACAACCTCCTCAGCACCCTTAGGCAACTGAGCCTGAGCTTCCTGTTTATCAGCAAAAATACGTTTTTTTGCCCCACGCTTATTGGTGTAGAAAGTGAAATAAACCGTTGGACGCTTCAGCTCCAGCTTCCAGGTGCCGGGCTGGTCGATTTCCAGATCAAAAACGCTGCGGCGATGACCTTTGAAATAGCTACCCAGGCGCTGCTTACCTCCTTCCGGAGTAAAAATCGAGATACGATCCAGGCCCAACGCTTTATCAGGGCTGAAGATCGTATGTGACGCAGAAGCATCAACGGTAATCCACTCTGCTTTCTCACCGGAAAGGTTATATTCATGGGGTAGCAGCCACATAGGGTGAGCCTGCGCCAAAGAGCTGACACCCAATACCATAACCGTAGCCAGGGCTGCCTTTCTGCTCCAGCCTTTCAATGTTGCTTTCAACATGATAAATCTTCCTTTATGCACTTAATTTATGGTTGGATGATGTCAACAGCACCCAGCTCTTTACCTGCTTTAATACGATAATGCGCACTTGTACCTGGCAAGGTGAATTTCTGCTTCATCAGACTGCGACTGCCATGTTCCCGCGACGCTTCTAACACAAGCTGATACTCACCAGGCGCAACAGCTTGCCCCTTACTGTCAGTGCCATCCCAGACCAATTGATACTCACCCGGGCCACGAGTAGCACCTGTCGCACCATCAATATCACCATCCTGATAGCGCCCTGTTTTTCTCCACCAGCGGCGAAGATCTTTCAGCCATTTTTTATCGCCATGCCACACCGCCAAGGTTTTTACGGCCTTACCCCGTGAGGTTTCTACCCAGACAGCGGTATAAGGTCTCTGATACTGGCCTGTCTTAATCTCCGGCAAGCTAAAGCTGATCTGCAGCGTGTCATCTTGCGCCTGAGCGGGTTGCGCCAGCACTGCCAGTAAACAAGCACCTGCAGCAAGGCCTGCAGAGACACGCTTCAGGCTTCGCAACAACGCACCTTGATTCATCATTTATCTGACCCCCAGAGTCCAGTGTAAAAAGTAATCCTACTCAACATTCAAAATGTGATTACAGGGTGTGCCAGTAAAGAAAAAGAAACAGCACCAACCCGACACCACTGACAGAAAAAGCCCTTCGACGTCGCTTCTTTTGCGGCAGAAGTAACCAGAAACCACTCAGTGTAAACAGCAGCAAGATCACAGCAGAGAAATCGATAAACCCCCGCCACAAATCTCCGGTATTACGCCCCTTATGCAAATCATTCAACTGATGCACCAGGCTGGCATCTTTACGTTCCAGAATCATAGCGCCGCCAACAAGGTCAAACTCAGCAATGCTATACCCCCCCGGTTGCTGTATATCTGCCACCAGAAAAGCTTCGTCAGCATCCCAATCCAGCCTTAACTCCTGCCCTCTGACCTGATATTGGTCACGAATCCAGTTCAGCAGCGGCATCGCCAGCTTTAGGGTATCAATCTGATCCGGTTCATCGGCATTGAGATCTAATGCCTGTAGTGCCTGACCCAATAAGTCTTCCGGAATATCTGCTTCAATTAACTGAGCCGGCTCTGAAGAGCGAAACCAGTCAGGATGATTCAGAGTGATACCTGTGATAGTGAAAAACAGCATAATGAAAAGCATCACCATGGAGCTGTAGATATGGATCACCCGCACCGTGCGGGCAGGAAACAGAGCAGCAAGTTTGTCCAGCACACAAAAACCTTAAAATTAAAAATCAGACAGAGCCGTCTGCCATCGGCTATAAGCAGATAGTAAACGGCATACGACTGATAACAATTATCAATAAGGTTATTTTGCTGTGAAATTCAAACGGGGAAAACGAAATTTACACTCTTTACCTTAATACAGGCCGTTGAATACCTGACCACAGGGCGCCTAACAACAATCCCCAAGTGCCATTCATAACGGGCAGATCAACGGGGCAGCACTAAAGAGACCATAAGCCCGGCTCCGGGACAGTTCTCTGCTTTCAGGCTTCCGCCCAGGCGACTCACCTGCTTACGGGCGATTGCAAGACCTAAACCAAAACCTCCCCGCTGTCTGGCGCGGGCCTTATCCAGTCTGAAAAAGGGATGAAAAATCTTTTCCAACTGAGCCTCAGGAACCCCCGCCCCTTGATCCAGAACCCGAACAACAAAGCACTCGGGACCGGGCTCAACACAAACGGTCAGTCCGCAACCTTCAGGGCTGTGAATAAGGCCATTACGAATGATATTTTCAAGACTCTGACTCAGTGCCAGTGCATTACTTCGGGTTAGCAGAAGATCTTTTGGATAATTGCGTCTGATGACACTGCCGCATAGTTTACTCTCGAACTCAAATTCAGCATCATCGCAGATAACATCAAGCAGCTGATCCAGCTTCACCTCTTCCTGCAGATGTTCCGGCAAACTCCGGCGCTGCTCATTATCCAGCCAGGCCAGCGTCATGGCATCATCAATCAGCTGATTTATCAGGCCGATCTCCTTATCAATTTTGGCGCGCTTCAGTTCATCAGGCCAATCACTCCCCTGTACCAGCCTCATACGCGCCAGCGGAGTTCTTAATTCATGGGAAAGATCACCAATCAGCTGTCGTTGAGAACTGACCAGTAGCTGAATCCGCTCTGCCATCTCATCAAAAGACGTTGCCAATACGGCCAGTTCATCCTGACGCCTGCCCAGCTGAGGACGTACCGGCTGCACAAACTCTTTAAAAGCCAGATCCTTAGCCGCTGTTTTCAGAATATTAATGGGACGTATCAGGTGCCGGTAAAGCCAGTGGGTAAAAAAGAAGAGCACACTCAACGGTAACACCCAGACAAGACCAATATGCCATAGAGCAAGGTTCGGCCTTGGGTGCATACTTTCCGGAAGACGTAACACCAGACTTGCAGCATGATCTTTAAAAGGGATACCGATCAGGACTTCACGCCACACCGTGTGCACCGGCCAGTCCAGCTTCCGCTGAAAGCTTAGCCCCTCCAGATACTCTTCCGGTATCTGCGTACCCAGTGCAGCATTCAGCTTGGGCGTAATAACTGCCGCCCAAGTATCATGTTTTTCATTAATTTCAGCGATCAGCCGGTGCATTCCCTCCGCATTTCGCGTCTGATAGAACTCACTGGCCCGCCGGGCATAATCAGACAACACTTGCTGATGCTCAGGTTTAATACGAGTCAGGTGTCGTGAAATCAAATCTTCGGCTTTATGCATTGCTGCAAATAACAGAAGGGTGCCCAAACAGATCCCCAATACCAGCAGCACATAAAGACGCCGGCTCATCAGTAACGATACCCCTGACCACGAACCGTCTGAATCAGACCCGCATCCGGCAAATAGCGACGAATCTTGTTGCGCAGATTGCTGATATGCATATCGAGACTTCGGTCATAACGACTAAAAGAGCGATTAAGCACCAGTTGATAAAGATATGGCCTGCTAAGTACTTCATCTTTCTGTTTTAACAACAGCCAAAGTAATTCAAACTCAACGGGGGTCAGATCCAGCCTCTTAATAGAATCACCGGCAGCATTACGTACCCATGCCCGCTTTTCCTTTTTAGATAACCGCAAATAATTATCAGACAATTCAGCGTTATCTTCCGACGAGGCAACCGCATAGCAGCGCCGTACAAGAACCTGAATACGAAGAAGCAGCTCCTGCATACTAAAGGGCTTTGGCAGGTAATCATCTGCCCCGGAGTGAAAACCACGGATTCTGTCCTGCTCTTCACCCAGAGCCGACAACAGGATAACCGGGGTATCTTTCTCGCCGGCACGCAGGCGATTCAGCAAACTCAGACCATCCAATCCTGGCAGCATGACATCCAGCAGAATCACCTGATGCACCCCAGACAGGGCTAACTCCAGACCCGCATCACCATCGCAGCAAAGATCAACGGTGTACCCCTGCTGCTGCAACGATGTCTGAACCAGATTGCTGACCTCTTCATCATCCTCAACCAGCAGAATTCTGCAGGCTAACGAAGCACTACGACCAGCATCGTGTTTATCATGCTCCGGGATATGCGGATCAAATTTAGCGTTCATTACCCACCTCAACAGTACGAAAGTGTGGGCTATTATATTTGTTTGATAATGATTATCAAAACCAAAAGTTAATCGAAAGCAATAATACAGCTACATTCAAAACACTTAAGTTCCTAAAACTGATTTTCTAGCCAAAATTAGGATCACTGCAGAAAGGATTACTCTTGCGCTCCTGGCCAAAAGTCGACATAGGACCATGACCGGGAATAAACTGAATATCGTCCCCCAGAGGAAAAAGTTTTTCACGGATCGAGTGAATCAAATCCTCATGATTACCCTTCGGGAAATCTGTTCGGCCAATGGAACCCTGAAACAGAACATCGCCTACCTGTGCCAGACGGGATTTTTCATGGAAGAACACCACATGTCCCGGCGTATGACCAGGGCAATGAAGTACCTGAAAACTCTCATCTCCCAGCTCAACGTTATCGCCATCATTCAGCCAGCGAGTTGGCTTAAAGGGCTGCGCCGCGGGAAAACCAAACATTTGACTCTGCTGGGCAAGCCCGTCAATCCAGAACTCATCATCTTTGTGAGGACCAATAATGGGCAGACTCAGCTTTGCTGCTAACTCACCGGTAGCTCCGGCATGATCAATATGCCCATGGGTCAGCCAGATCTGAGTCAGTTTCAGGTTAAGGTCAGACACCCGGGTCAGAATCTTTTCCAGATCGCCCCCAGGATCGATTACTGCGGCATCTTTTGTACGATCACACCACAATAATGTGCAATTCTGCTGAAAACCGGTAACCGGGATAATCTCATACTGCATAGGAAAGCCTCTGGGCTGATGAACTCATTGATATACCTCGTCCACTAATGGCACGCTGACAATATGTCATCTATTGTCCCTTGCCATTATTTACAATTCAATCACTGCCCCCCGGTAGATTCTTACAGTTCTTAACAGCCAGTCCTCCTGAAAACCCGCTATCTGCCTGATGCTGATGAAGAAAAATTAAGAAAGGTTAACAGACTTGCCCCTTCCTACCATCTGCGATATGTAAAGAATGTAAATGATAATGTTTTTTATTTACAAAGGCATTAACCTTCCGCCCCACGTTAATACACTCACAAGCTGGGCAGAGTTCACTACTGTCCAGTCTAAATAAACAGATAGGGGCTAACGAATGAAGACTGTTTTTCGTCCTGTTGTACTGGGGTTGAGTGCAGCGGTTGCTGCGGTCGTTCACGCTGATGATCAGGTGAATATGGATTCTGTGGTGGTTACCGCTGCAGGTTTTGAGCAGAAACTTACCGATGCACCGGCCAGTATTTCGGTCATTACCGAAGAGCAGCTTCGTTCCCGTCCGTATACAACGCTTTTGGATGCGGTGAAAGACCTGGAAGGTGTTGACGTTGGTGAAACCCGGGATAAAACAGGCCAGGGCACCATCTCCATGCGGGGTATGGGCTCTGACTATACGCTGATCCTGATCAATGGCCGTCGTCAGAACAACCATGGCGATATTTATCCTAATAACTTTGGTGGCAATCAGTTCAATCACATCCCACCTCTGGATGCTATTGAGCGAATCGAAGTCATACGTGGCCCGGCTTCAACACTATACGGTGCTGACGCCATGGGCGGTGTGATCAATGTAATCACTAAACGCGATGCTGAGAAGTGGTCAGGCTCAATTACAGCAAGTCGTACCATTCAGACCAATGATGACTACGGCGACGATACAACACTCGACTTCTCCGTTATGGGGCCTGTTGTACCAGGTAAGCTGACCATGGGTCTTCGCGGCAGCATCTATGATAAAGAGTCTTCAACACCCGATTATGCCGATGTCACCGACCCATCCGGCACCGTTCATGAGCGGGAACTGGGCTTTGGTAGTGGTGGTAAAACCGTTGATAACACCAATAAAGCCGGTGGCCTAAGCCTGATCTTTACCCCTGATGACAACCATACGTTAAGCTTCGATTACGATGCATCCAATCAGGTTTATGACAACGAAGGCAGTCAGGTCGGTACCGTCGATAGTATTGACCGCCTTTGGTATAAAGACAGCTCCCCACGTACCGGCTACAAGGATGAGCAGGAGTTTAATCGTGAGGAATGGGCTCTAAGCCATGAGGGCCACTGGGGCGATATCATGAGCCTGGTTAGCTTCTCCAGCCTTAGCACGACCAATGAGGGCCGAACACTGCCCTTAACCGCGGAAGAGCGTGCTGATATGAACCTGATGTACGCTGCGGCCAATGGTACAGCGACTGCGGACAACCCTTATGCAGGTATGTCAAAAGCAGAACTGCAGACACTATCCGGTGAGAAGTATCTGCCTCGCCCGGATCGGGTCATGGAAAGCCGTCAATATACTTTAGACGGCAAACTGGATATCCCCTTAGGCGACCACCAGGTTATTACCGGTTTTCAGCTGATTCGCGGCGAACTGGAAGATGGTGTTTTTGGAATGTATGGCGACGCCTATAAAGCAGGTGAAGTGCAGGAACACAATATGTGGTCTCTGTTTGCGGAAGATAACTGGGCAATGACTCAGGACTTCACTTTGACTGCAGGCTTACGTTATGACGACCACGACACCTTTGGTGGTCAGTTCAGTCCTCGCCTGTATGGTGTATATGCACTGGCAGACAGCTGGACCGTTAAAGGTGGCGTGAGTACTGGTTATAAAACCCCTAAAACAACCGACCTTTTCCCAGGTATTACAGGTTTTGGTGGTCAGGGCACCAGCCCATTTGTGGGTACGCCGGATCTGGAACCCGAAACCAGTGTTAGCTCCGAACTGGCCGTTTACTGGCAACACCCGGTTAAACGTCACAGCTTTAACGCGACGGTATTCCAGAATAACTTCAAAGATAAAATTCAAAGCCAGGGTGACCTGAGCAGCTGTGAAGCAACTGGCGGCGTAGAACCTTGTGCAGATATCGGTAATGGCTGGGAAGACCTTGGCTACGACAGCTTTACCAAAAAGGTGAATATTGATAAAGCGACCATTCAGGGCGTAGAACTTGCCGGTAGCTATGAAATTATACCAACACTTTCTGTACGGGCTAACTACACCTACACCGATAGCGAACAGAAAAGTGGCGCACAGGAAGGTTATCCTCTGACAGGTACCGCCAAGCATATGGCTAATGCGACTCTGGACTGGATGGCACGGGATGACCTGAACGTATTTCTGACACTGGAAGCCCGCAGCAAGCGTTTCCGCGGCCTTGATCGGAACAACGAAGTTGATGCCGGTAAAGATGGTGACATCTACTTCAAAAGCTATGAAGTACTACACCTGGGTGCCGCCTGGCAGGCGATGGATAACCTGACACTGACAGGTCGTGTAAACAACCTGCTGGATCAGGACTTTACCAGCCAATCCGTCTCCTTTGAAGATAACGGTGACGGCACTTACGAACCAACTTACTACGATGATTACAACAACAAAGATAAATCCCGTAACTTCTGGTTCTCAGCGAATGTAACCTTCTAATCCTGACTCTACCAATCGACGTATCCTTTAGCGCCCCTCTGTGGGCGCTTTTTTATGGCAACCACCTGCCATAAATAAATAACGTAATAACTGGCCACGTAAAACAATAAGAAAAAACAGCATTTAGTTGGCAACTATTTCGCTATAGGTTAGTCTCAAAGTGTACATAGTATTTATACCCCCGATCTTAGCGTTGGGTAACACATGATCCGGCTAAAGCAAAATTACCCTCTTTAGCACGTTGTACAGGAGAGTTTCCTATGGCCTTAGAAATGATGGTTTCTTTGATTTTAACTGCGGTAATCGGCACCGGCCTGTGGATCAGCCTGCAACAGCTGGCACAGAAGCCAAAAGCGATTCGTATTAAAGCAGACCATATACGTAAAGATCGCTGGGACAACCCAACACCTCGCAAGACGCGGGATTACTAAGTACCTTCAGAGTCAAAAAGCCGACAAGCGATTGATCAATCTCCTCCAGCAACAGCAGATTGTTGATGGAGCCTGAATAGAAAGCGATGCTTTGTAAAAAGCATCGCTTTTTTTATTTTCAGCCATTGCCTACGATAAAAGATTCACCATCCCGGGCAACACAAACACCATCAGGTAAAGAGTGAAGCTGTAGCCAGCGATCCATTTCATGACTGATATGGGTCAGCCAGGTGGTTTCCGACTGCAGTTGCCGATGAATATCCAGCACCATATTCAGATCATTATGATTACGAGGTGGTGCCGAAGCAGGTGGATGACTACAGTCGATCACCAGAGTCAGATCTGTCAGCGGGGCCAGAAAGTCGGCAGTTGCCTGCGGCAAACCGACAGTATCGGTCAGATAGGCGATCCGTTGGTGGCCACACTCAAACAGATAACCGAAAGTGGGCTTTGAGTGATTCAACGGTAAGGGTGTCACCTGAACATCGTCCAGACGAAACGCTTTAAACGCTTCAGATGGCGGGCGAAAATCCAGCAATCCGGGATGTTTCAGTAAATCAGCACAACCCTCGCGATCATCAGGGCCGTACACCGGAATACGGTCATTCAGCCCCCAGCGCAGGTGGAACAACCCCTGTACATGATCCACATGATAATGGGTCAGCAGAATCGCCTGCAGATCTCCGGGTTGAAAACGCTCGGCCAGATCCGTCAGGCCGCCATCAATCAACAACCGCTGAGTCTTTCCCGCAAACTCTTGTCCCTTTGTTTTTTTTCCTTTGGATCCCTGCACCTCTAGCAGGGCACTGCAGGGCCGACGGCGCAGGCGCTCATCAGCCCGCGCGGCCACACAGGCACTACAATCACAGCCATAAACCGGCACCTGCCGTACATCCCCAGTGCCAAGAAAAGTCAGTGCCATCATAGGGGAAGCGCTTTGCGGTTTGGGCCTGACCGGTCAGGTTCAGCCGTGGTATCCGAGGTCTGGCAGTGTACGCCGTGCTTATGAATCACATCTAGCAGTGCCTGAACGCCATCTTCAAGCGCACCCTCATTACAGATACGCAAGGTACACTCCGGCATTCGGGCGATCATCTGCTGATGCCGAGTCAGGCGATGCTCAATCTCCTCTGCCGTTTCCCGGCCGCGCACGGTCAGACGCTTGCGCAGTGTGTCACTGTCCACATCGATCAGCACCGGCACCAGCTCGTCGTACATTGTCATCGCACGGGAAAGATACTCACGGGAACCGTTAACCAGCACATTCGCACCGGAATCCAGCCAGGTATCGATCTCGTTGCCGATGCCGTAGTGATAACCGTGGGAATACCAGTTCATGACGAACAGTCCCAGTTGTTCCCGCAGCTGAAACTCGCTTTCACTCAGATGGATATGGTTTTCACCACCGGCGTCGGCACTACGGGTGATATAGCGATGGGCGACACAGCAACGTAGCTGAGCGGGCAGCCGCTTGCGGCAGCCCTCCAGCAGTGAATCCTTACCGGAGCCCGAGGCTCCTACCAGATAAAAAAGTGTGCCTCTGATCATCAGAATACCCGTTTTCCCTTACACCAGACCCGCTCGATCAGCGGCATCACCGAATGGCGCTTAACCTGCACCAGATCAGCACGACGCCCCACCTCCAGTACGCCCCTGTCATGCAGATTGGCAGCAGCAGCAGGGTTAGCTGTCACCAGACCAATTGCCCGAGCCAGGTCGTAATCGTTATCACCCCTGTCCGCAACCATAAAGGCCGCTTGCACCAACGCCGAGGGATAATAATCCGAGCTGAGAATATCCAGCACACCGGCTTTGGCCAGATCCTTAGCTGCAATATTTCCCGAGTGAGAACCACCCCGAACAATATTGGGCGCGCCCATCAGCACCTTAAGCCCCAGTTTATGAGATGCTTTCGCTGCTTCCAGCGTCGTCGGGAATTCAGCCACCTGCATCCCCAGATCCGACGATTCCTGTGCGTGGGCCAGCGTAGCATCATCATGGCTGGCAATCGCGATACCCCGATCATGGCAGACGTCACAGATACGTCGACGGAAAGCATCAGCGTACTTAGCGCTATTAGCCTGCTGCAGATGGATAAAATCATCCATTTGAGCCTCAGCAAGACCATACTTACCCATATAGTATTCACGATACTTAGGGATATTCTCCGGCGGAAACTGGCGCTGACCGGGGGCGTGATCCATCACCGAGACCAGTTTGACCAGATCTTTGCCAATATAGCGCTCAAACAGCGCCATCAAGCCGGGGTAGCTCACCTCACAACGCAGGTGCAGCAGGTGGTCGGCACGATTGATACCGGTGCGCTCAGATTCGATAACCGCCCTGATCATGGCATCCAGTTTCTCGACACGGGTGCTGTCACCGATAATATCCCCCAGTGCTACCGAATCGAACGAGGTGGTAATCCCCGCTGCAACTAACTGGGCATCGTGGGTCACCATCGCCATATGCGCAGGCCAGTCCACCTTGGGACGTGGAGTGAAGTACTTCTCCTGATTGTCGGTGTGCAGCTCCACCAGGCCCGGCATCAGGTATTCACCGCCCAGATTATCCGCCTGGGGCAGCGGGCTGATCTCCTGACTGATCTCGGCAATTTCACCATCGCGGATCACCAACGTACCAGTGATCACTTCATCCCGCAGAATCAGGCGGGCGTTGGTTAAAATCTGTTCGTTCATGTCCTGTTTATCCTGTTACGTTTGATACAGTTCAGATCGCGCTGCCTGCTCAGATAGCTCTTCAGATAGCCCTAATGTCGACAAGACGGTCAGCGACCGCTTCCCGTACGTCTTCATCATGGAAAATACCCACCAAGGCTGCTCCTCGAGCCTTCGCTTCACAGATCAATTCCACCACCACCTTGCGGTTGGCCGCATCCAGCGAGGCCGTAGGCTCATCCAGCAGAAGGATCGGGTAGTCAACGATAAAGCCACGGGCGATGTTGACCCGCTGCTGTTCGCCGCCGGAAAAGGTGCCCGGCGCCAGCGACCAGAGCCGTTCCGGCACGTTAAGCCGCTGCAACAGGTCTTTCGCCTTGGCTTCACAGAGGGCGGTATCCACTCCTAGGTCCAACAGCGGCTGCATCACCACTTCCAACGTGGACACGCGGGGAATCACCCGCAGAAACTGGGACACATACCCTAGTGCCTGCCGACGCAGAGCGATAATGCGCCGCGGCAGAGCCTGCGTGATCTCCACCATCTGTTCACCGTCACGCAAACGAATCTCACCAGCGTCTACCGTATAGTTGGCGTACAGGGCTTTCAGAAAGGTACTTTTACCGGCACCAGACTGACCGTGCAGTACCACGCATTCACCGGCCCGTACCTGCAGACTGGCGCTGTCGAGCACGCCGAAGCTGGCGCCGCCCTGGTTGTGCAGAGTGAAAGCTTTCTCCACCCCGGACACATCGATCATCAATTGATTTGCCGTCATGACAGGCTCCTAATTCTGCAGAATGGATGACACCAGCAACTGGGTGTAGGGGTGTTGAGGGTCATCCAGCACCTGATCGGTCAGGCCGGTCTCAACGACTTCGCCACGACGCATCACCATCAGGCGGTGCGCCAGCAAACGAGCCACCGCCAGATCGTGGGTAACGATAATCACCGAAAGCCCCAGACGGGATACCAGATTACGCAGCAGATCCAGCAGCTTGGCCTGCACCGACACATCCAGCCCGCCGGTGGGCTCATCCATAAAGATCAGTTTTGGGTGGGTCACCAGATTACGGGCGATCTGCAGACGCTGCTGCATACCACCGGAAAACTGGCTGGGGCGATCATCGATACGACTGGTATCAATCTCTACTGCGGTCAGCCACTCTTCAGCCCTGGTTCTGATCTGGCCATAGTGACGCTCACCCACCGCCATCAGGCGCTCACCGATATTGGCACCGGCACTGACATTCATACGCAGGCCATCACGGGCGTGCTGGTGCACAATACCCCACTCGGAACGCATCAAAACCCGGCGCAGGGATTCCTCACAGGCATACAGATCCATCTCACCGAACTGTTCGCTGTTGTAGATTACGTTGCCGGAGTCCGGTGTCAGTCGTGCCGACAGCGCGCTGAGCAGGGTCGACTTACCGGAGCCGGACTCACCGACAATGCCCAGTACCTCACCCGGATAAAGATCAAAGCTGATATCACCACAGCCCTTACCCGGTGCGTAAAATTTGTTCAGTTCGCGTACGCTTAAAAGCGGCGCGATATCCTGCCATTCGCGGGTTGGCGTCAGCAGATCTGCGGTGGTGTTCATTGTTCGGTCTCCATTTCAGCAATGGGCAGGTCAGCTGCGGAACCCACAAAACCCTGTGCCACGCGGTCACCGCAGTAATCAGTATCAGAGCAGACAAACATCTTGCTGCCGTTATCATCGGTAATAACTTCATCCAGAAAACTGTGATCAGAACCACAGATAGCACAGGCTTCCTCCCAGCTCTGTACCTCAAACGGATGGTCGTCAAAGTCCAGGCTCTCCACCCGTGTAAACGGCGGCACGGCGTAGATACGTTTCTCAAAACCCGCGCCGAACAGCTGCAGTGCGGGCATCATGCTCATCTTGGGGTTATCGAATTTCGGGATCGGTGACGGATCCATCATATAGCGGTTGTTCACCATCACCGGGTAGTCGTAACTGGTGGCGATATGCCCAAAACGGGCCACATCTTCGTAGAGTTTTACCTGCATAGCACCGTACTCACTGAGAGCGTGCATCTTGCGCGTCTCGCTTTCACGCGGTTCGATAAAACGCAGCGGCTCGGGGATCGGCACCTGATAGATCAGGATCTGATTCGCTTTAAGCGGGCGCTCTGGGATGCGGTGACGGGTCTGGATCAGCGTCGCTTCAGCGGTCTGTTCGGTGGTTTCTACACCTGCAGTGTGGGCGAAGAAACGACGGATACTGACCGCGTTAGTGGTGTCATCAGCACCCTGGTCGATCACCTTTAGTTTGTCGGCCTCGCCAATCACGCTGGCGGTCACCTGCATACCACCGGTGCCCCAACCGTGGGGCAGCGGCATCTCACGGCCACCAAATGGCACCTGATAACCGGGAATCGCCACACCCTTAAGAATGGCACGACGAATCATGCGTTTGGACTGCTCGTCCAGATAGGCAAAGTTATAGCCTGTTGCCGTACTCATACGTCGGCCTCCTGTTCCTTTTCTGTCATGCCTTCATCGCCCGCCTTCTGCTCTTTACGCAGGCGACGTATCATTTCCAGTTCCGATTGGAAGTCAACGTAGTGCGGCAGCTTCAGGTGTGAGACAAAACCATTAGCAGAAACACAATCGGTGTGCGGCAGCACAAACTCCTGATCCTGTGTCGGATAAAGCACCTCTTCCCCCAGCTCCTCGGCGCGTAAAGCGCGTTCCACCAGCGCCACAGACATCGCCTTGCGTTCAGCGCGACCAAAGGCGATACCATAACCACGGGTAAACTGCGGCGGATGATCTTTGGAACCCTGAAACTGGTTGACCATCTCGCTCTCGGTCAGCAGCACTTCACCCACTTCGATCGGGAAGCCCAACTCTTCCGGCACCAGCTCAACACTGACGCGACCAGTGCGCATCTCGCCGGAAAAAGGGTGACTGTCGCCATAACCGCGCATAGAGGCATAGCTCAGGGAGAGCAGGAAACCTTCATCACCGCGAATCAGGTTTTGCAGACGCACCCCACGTTCCGCAGGGTAGTCGATCGGTTCACGGGTCAGATCACGTGGCGTTTGATCACCTTCTCCATTTTCACGACTTTGTTCGATCAATCCTTCTTTATTGAGCAGCTCCAGCACCCGTGGGCAACTGTTACCGGCGGCCAGCGCTTCAGACAGGGCATTGGCTTCTTCCGGCGCCACTTCCGCTTCACCAGACGCCAGCAGGCTGAAATCCAACAGGCGGTGAGTATAATCATAGGTGGAACCCAAAATCTGGCCGCCCGGCAGATCCTTAAAGGTGCCGGAGATACGCCGTTCGACTTGCATCTGCTCGGTATCCAGCGGCTCACTGTAACCAAAGCGCGGCAGCGTTGTACGGTAGGCGCGCAGCAAAAAGATCGCTTCCACTGCATCACCGCTGGCTTGTTTCAGCGCCAACGCCGCCAACTCGGGGTCATAAACCGAGCCTTCATTCATGATGCGATCTACCGCCAACGGCAGCTGCTGACGGATCTGATCAACACTCAATTCGGCAATGGCACTGTCGCCACGTCGCTGTGAGCGCATCAGGGCATGGGCGTTATCGATCGCTTTTTCACCACCCTTTACGGCTACGTACATCAGCAAATCTCCTTATCGTTTTGCGACGGCCCGGTCATACCCGCCTGAATAACCGTCGTGCGCGGCAGGGCGGTCAGCCGGTTGCCACAACACCAGAAAATATCGATTCCCAGCGGGAAGCGCTGACGGCTTTTGATCAGATCGGCACAGAATGTCTCTGGTAATCCGGTAATACTCAACGTGCGGGTTTGTTCGATACCGGAGCCGCTCAGGGTCCAGAATGGCTCATCGTTCAACCCAGGCACCTGCACTAACAGCGTGGTGGAGCGATCCGGGTATTCCGCCGTACCCCAGTTCAGTTCAGCCAGATCCGGCAGTTCGTTATGCAGTGCGATGGCAAAGTCCGCCTCTTGCGGGGCGTCAACCAGAGGGCACTGGCAGTGAAATCGCAGATTGCTGATCACCGCGTCATTAGCCACCAATGTCGGGCTAAGCCAAACGCGGGTGTCAGGGTCAAGCAGACTCAACGCCAGCTGCCAGGTGGACAGGTCCAGGCCCTTGGGTGCCTGCTCCACATAATCAGTTTCGACCAGCGTGCCCGGCTCGCTCATCACCTTAAGGGCTGCACGGAACACCTGTTGAGATGCCGCCACCGGTTCCGCAAAACCAGCAATCAGTTCATGGCTGGAAACGGGCATCAGTCTTCTCCCCGAACTAAAGTAAAGAAATCCACGCGGGTGCTGTTAGCTTGGGCCGCACGCTGCTGACGCCCGGCTTCCAGCTCGGCCTGCAGTGGCTCGATCAGCTGCTTTTGCAATAAGTTTTGGCGGGTGTCTTCCTGTAGCAAAGCATCCGCCAATGCTGCGGTAATCGCATGCTGAGGATGTCGACCCGCCACATAGCTGATCCCCAGGGTGCCGCTGGCCAGACGAACCGCACAACGGGTCAGAGTCATCTCCCCCATATTGAACGGCTGGCCGCCACCGCCGATACGACCGCGTAGCATGGTTAGGCCTATTTCCGGCTTGCGGATAAACTGATAATCAGGTGACAGCGCTAACCCTTGCCAGTATTGCTGCAACCGGTCGCTGTCAGATTTAGCCAGTACCGCCATCCATTGCTGGCGGGCGGTAGCAGCCGGACGTTCCTGTTGTGATTCAACAGACATGATCTCTATCCATTTCGGTTATAAAACGTTAAGCACCGGAGTTGCGGATACCGTATGCTTTCGATAGCCACATTGTGCCCAGCGCTCAGGCTGGCGAAAATGGAGCCTTCCTGTGCACAAGACCGAGAAAAACTAATACCGAACACAACCCCTCGTAGCCTCTGGCTTTAACCGATTGTTCCCCACGACAACCCAGCCCAAAAAAGAATAACCCGCCCTTTATGAACCCAAAGCCCTATCAACCGACACGAAAGTGTCACAAACCGCTGGTATGACTGATGGCTTTATTGAAAGCAGCCCTGAGCTTTAGTTAAAAACAGCCCTGAGCTTTTCTAAGGAATATTCAGCCCCCTATGTCACGATTAACGAACCCCAGCGCCCTGCTACCGCAGCCGGCGGCCACGCCCCCTGATACGCCTCAACCCATCCTATTAAGATCAAATCAGCCGTTGCCACCTCTGAAGGCGCTGAAAAACTTTGAAGCCGCCGCTCGACTCCGTAGTTTGACCCGGGCAGCAGAAGAACTACACGTGACTCAGGGTGCGGTTAGTCAACAGGTGAAGCTGCTGGAGGATTATCTGGATACACCACTTTTTATCCGCAAGCCCCGGGGGCTGGAGCTGACAGGTGCCGCCCAAGCCTACCTGCCGGTACTTAGCGAAGCGTTCGCGCTGCTGCAGACCGGTACCAATGAACTGTTTGGCAATGACCACCGAGTGTTATTGAAGATCAAATGTGGCAGCAGCTTTCTGCAACGCTGGCTGATGCCCCGGTTGAAGGATTTTTATCGGCAGCATCCGGGGATACGCCTACGACTGTTATCGGCGGTCTGGCCATCGGAAGAACAGGTAGAGGAAGCGGATATCGAGATCAGTAACGGTTACGGTGACTGGAGTGGTATGCAGGTAGAACGGATCTCCCACGAGCACCTGGTGGCCGTAGCCAGCCCGGCGTTTCTTGCCCGTGATCCGATCAAGGGCGAGCTGGAGCGATTGATACAAGCACCTTTAATCAGCATTATTGGTGGCAAAGAGAACTGGCCCCAATGGTTCCGACAGCAGGGCATAGACACTCAACCAATGCCACTGCTGGAGTGTGACACCAGCACCGCCGCCTTTGATGCTGCCTGTCAGGGGCTGGGAGTATTACTGGCGCGCAATCTGACCCTGCAGCCCCTGCTCGACAGCGGCCAACTGGTCCAGGTGCATCCCTTTACCCTAAAAGCTACCGGCGCACACTATCTGGTAACACCCAATAAAGCGCTGTCACCTAAAGTGATCGTGTTTCGTGACTGGTTGAAAAGCCACTTTTTGCAATAGTGACTGAAAGCCAGCGTTGCATAATGGCGTCACAGCGATACCAGTACCAACCCGGTCAGCATCAGCGCCAGTCCCTGCAAGCGAGGGGCAGAGATAGGCTCTTTCAGCCAGATAAGGCCGATCAGAACGCCCAATGGAATACTGATCTGGCGCAGGGCAACGATATAACTGACTTCGCTCACCAGCGTCATACTGACCAGAACCAACAGATAGGTGCCAATAATGAAAAAACCGGCCAACAGCGTCCAGCCACGGTCCGGTAGCACCCGCAGGGATTCCCCCAACACAAAACGGATCAGCGGTAGCATCCAGACCAGACAGGCTCCCGCCTGCAGAACAGCAAAACTGCTACCGGCTTCAAAGGCACTCATACCCTGCTGCTTCATGATCTGCAGAGCGATACTGTCAAACAGGGAATAGCCCGCCGTGGCACAGGCCGCCAATAAAGCCCAGCCGATGGCTGGGGTCAGATAATCCCGCCAGTGCCAATCCCGCCAGCGAGTCAGAGGCAGCGCCAGAGAACCGAGGAAAATCAACGCCAATGCCAGCAAATCCTGCTGTTCCAATTCGCTCTGACCATAAACCATCAACACCGCCACAGGTACTATCAACACCGGCAGCGCCCGAGCCAGCGGGTAGACAAGATTGAGGTTGCCGTGGCGGTAGGCTTTGGCCAGACCCGTCAGATACAGGGTCTGACAGAGACCGGAAGCCAGCAGCAACAGCCAGAAGCTCAGCGGCAACCGCAGTACCTCAGGCCAAACCCAAAACAACAGCGGGCTGAACATCAGACCACCGGCAGCCATCGCCCAGGCATAAAAACGCACCGTCTGTGCGGTGCGCTTGCCGATCAGATTCCAGCCTGCGTGCAGGCAGGCCGAAATCAATACCAATATAAGAGCCTGGGTACTCAAGGCGCGTCACCGGCGGCCAGACGTTCCTGGATCTCCATCAGACAGGGCACGACATCGGCGATAGAGTCCACCACATAATGTGCACCGGCCTGATAAAAGCGCTGATACGCTGCACGGCGACGCATCTGCTGCTCCTCTTCTGGCAGTGCCTGCCATTCCTCAAGGGACAGCCCCACTTCATTACCACTAACCGCAACACCAATCGTCCACATACCGGCAGACAGGCCTTCATCGATACCGGTCAGGGTGTCGTCAATTTTGACACAGGCAGCAACATCGCTCACGCCCAGTTCGATGGCGTTTTTCAGCGCCATATGCGGATAAGGGCGGCCTTTAGGCACATCAGTGGCACAGACGTTACTGTCCGGGCTATAACCCTGCTCGGCAGCGGAGGCCAGCAAACCTTCGATCATACGGTCGGCATAACCGGTGTTGGCACCGATAGCGATCTCCTGCTCACGACACCAGGCCAGCGTATCCTTAAGACCCGGAATCAGCTGACCACACTGGGCGATCGCGTCGATCTGCAGCGGCACAAATTCTTCATACATACGGTCAATATCCGCAGTTGTCGGCTCAGAGCCGTGGGCAGCCGTCCAGGCATCACGCACCCGGGGCATCGCACACAGCTGACGGATATGTTCACGTTTTTCTGCCCCCATAGGGGCACGGGCTTCAGCGATAGTGATCGGGGTTTTATTCTGTTCAAACAGGCGACGGAAAGCGTGAATCGGTGCCATAGAACCAAAATCCACAGTAGTACCGGCCCAATCCATAATCACTGCCTGCAGGGGGCCCATATAACGACGGGTAAACTGATACATAATAAAAATCCTTAAGCTAAATAAGTAAAAACTCTGGCTGTGTCACGTCTCTTTAATAAGGCTTAATAAGGCGATTTATCAGACTGCCGTCACCGCATTCTCTTCCGGCAGTTCGGCGTATCCGTTGTCGATCTGCATCTCCGCCAGCACCACTTTAATAGCGGCCAGTACCTGATCGATCTGCTCGTCATACAACTGACCGATACAACCCAGGCGGAAGCTGTCCACCACGGTCAGTTTGCCGGGATAGATCACAAAGCCCTTCGCCTTGATGCGATCGTAGAAGGTGTTGAAATCAAAATTGTCATGCTGCGGCGACAGGAAGGTTACAATGATTGGTGACAACCATTTTTCATTCAGCAAAGTACGGAAACCCAGCGCCTTCATACCGGCTACCAGACGCTGCTGGTTTCGGCTGTACCGGGCCAGTCGACCGGCAACACCGCCTTCTTCGGTATGTTCTTTCATCGCTTGCAGGAAAGCAGCAACCACATGGGTTGGTGGGGTAAAACGCCACTGACCGGTTTTTTCCAAATAGACCGACTGCTCATAAAGATCCAGACTCAGGGAGTGCGCATTGCCTTTGCTCTGCTCCAGCGCAGAACGTCGAACCAGACTGAAACCAAAACCCGGTACACCTTCAAAGCACTTATTGGCAGAGGAGATCAGAGCATCAAACGGCAGTTTTTTCGCATCCACCGGAATCGCACCGAAAGCGCTCATGGAATCGATAATCAGACGACGTCCCAGGCGGGCGACCACCTCAGCAATTTCAGGAATTGGGTTAAGAATGCCTGAGCTGGTTTCGCAATGAATCACCGCCACATGGGTAATCTCCCCATCCGCTTTCAGAATGTTTTCCACTTCATCCGGCATCGGTGGCAGGTAATCGCCCTTGTCCAGCGTCACGTAATCACGACCCAGATAGTCCAGTGTCTGGGCCAGACGTTTACCGTAGGCGCCGTTCATCAGTACCAAAACCTTGCCGGTTTTCGGCACCAGAGTGCCCAGTGTTGCCTCAACAGCAAACGTGCCACTGCCCTGCATAGGCACGCAGACATGGCTGTCTTTGGCATTGGCCACATCCAGTAGCTGATCACACAGTTGGCGGGTCATCTGGCGGAAATCACCATCCCAGGACCCCCAGTCCCGCAGCATAGCCGCTTTTACGGTATCCGTGGTGGTGATCGGCCCTGGGGTCAGCAGATAAGGAGGTTTACCAGCTGCTTGCGGTGACAGGTTTTCAAATTCAGACATACAGAACTCGCTCACTTTAAATCAATCTGGCATAGACCAGATTTAAAACTAAAAAATAGGGCGGTCTTCCCTCATCGCGCTATATATGCATCGCGGTAAAAGCTCAGACCACCCGCTGAAAACAGGTTTATCGGTTACGCCAGCCCTGAGTCAGCCCCAAAATCTGCTGAGACAGCAACCAGTGCAACCCCTTCACCGTCAGACAGGTCAGCAGAATCAGCACACCCATACCTGCTGCAGAGGCGGTATTACCCGCTTCGTCCATATTCAGCACCGAAATTGAGGCCAGCATGGTGTCACTGGAGTAGATAAAGACCACCGCCGATACGGTGGTCATGGCATTAACAAACAGGTAGACCGAGATCTCCAGTACCGCAGGCAGGGATACCGGCAGCGTAACTCTCCAGAAGGTGACGTAAAACGGAATTTTCAGGGAGGCCGACACCGACTCAAACTCACCATCGATCTGCTTCAGCGCCGTTACCGAGGTCAGATGGCAGACGGTATAAAAGTGCACCACACTGTTCAGTACCAGAATCGCCATGGTCGCGTAGATAAAGTTAAGCGGGTTATCCGGCTGGTTAAAAAAGAAGATGTACGCCAGACCCAGCACCATACCCGGTACCGCCATAGGGATCATCGCCATCAGATGCAGCAGGTTACGCACCGGTTCAAAGGCACGACCTTTTTCCACCAGGTAAGCATTGAAGAAGACAATACCCGTACCAATCAGCGCAACCCATACCGCCATCTCAATAGAATTAAAGTAGTAATCCCAACTGGAACCCACCGCTTCAAAATCATAGTGCTGCAGACTCAGTTCCATATTGTAGGGCCAGAAGCTGACAAAAGAGGCGTAAGCTGCTGTGCCGATCACCAGCAGAATAGCCGATACAACCAGCAAACAGATCACCAGGAAAAGATTGTCCTTAACTGGGTTCGGCTTTGGTATATAAGGCACCGCACGGGCTGACAACAGAGCGACCTGCTTTTTCTGTACCAGACGATCTGCAGCAAAAGAGAATACCGCTGGCAGCAACAGAATTACCGATACCACAGCCCCCATCTGGAAATTCTGCTGGCCCACCACCTGTTTGTAGATATCTGTCGCCAGTACCTTAAAGTCACCACCGATCACTTTCGGAACGCCAAAATCGGTAATCACCAGAGTAAAGGCGACAAAACCTGCGCTGATAAGGCCGTACTTGGCAGACGGCAGCGTCACGGTAAAAAAGGTACGCAATGGTGAGGCCTTCATCACCTGAGCGGCCTCATACAGACGAGCATCTGAATTGGAAAGTGCTGTCACCATAATCATCAGCACATGGGGAAACACCCAGAAACACATGCCGATCACGATACCGATGGGGCCGTAAACAGACGCCCCCATCAGTACCTCTTTAAAGATGCCTTGATTTCCCAGCAGATAGATCAGACTGATGGCCGGTAACAGTGAAGGAGCAAACAGAGGCAAAAGCGTCAGGGCACGAAGAGTTTTCTTACCCGGCATACAGGTTCGGGTTAATCCGTAGGCAAACAGAAAGGCCAGCGTCAGCACCACACCGGTGGAGATCAACGCGATCTGCAGGGAGTTAAGCACCGACTGGAACAACGCGGGGTTGCTGATATAGTTGGCAAAATTCGCCAGCCCGATGAAATCACCTTCGGCATTCTGCAGGCTTTTAATCAGCATGGTGCCCAAAGGCAGGATCAAAGCCACAAAAAGAAAGAGAACCGCCAGCAATACCGCTGCACGTTGAATATAATCCTGACGGCTCAGACGCACCTTATCAGCTTTAATCGCACCCTGTTCCTCAAGTTCCTTATTCTGGAAACCGCCAGACAGATGGTCAGATGCCATACCACTCATGCCGCAACCTCTTGCGCTTTATCAGAAGATGGAGCACCAGTAGCAGCAGAGTTGTTGTAACGCTCAAAAACCTGCAGCTCACTAACAGGAACAGACAGGCTAATCTGATGGCCCGGACGACAAAGATTCAGGTCTGTATGTTGACTACTGACATCCACCTGAACACTCTGCTGAAACTCTGGCAGGCTCACTTCGACCCGTAGGAAGTTCCCCATAAACTCAGTATGTAATACGGATCCATTAAAGGTTTCATACTGTTTATCGGCAGAACTCTGACCTGCAGTCTGAAGCGTTGCCACCTCAGGGCGGAAAGCCAGCCAGGCAGCACCCATCTGCAGGGATTTATAATGACGACAACTAATCAGGCGCTCATTCACCCGTACCTGATGATGATTCGCAGCCTTAACCGGCAGGAGGTTCATGGTACCCACAAAATTGGCCACGAAAGCATTAACCGGGCGGCGATAGACCTGTTCCGGCGTCCCCACCTGCTCAATAATACCGTGGTTCATCACCACAATACGGTCCGCCATCGCCAGCGCCTCATCCTGATCGTGTGTCACCATAATCGTGGTGATACCGAGCTTACGTTGCAGGCTGCGAATCTCCTGACGCAGATGCAGGCGCACCCGTGCATCCAGTGCCGAAAGGGGCTCATCAAGTAACAATAAGCTTGGCTCAGTTGCCAGAGCACGAGCCAGAGCGATACGTTGCTGCTGACCACCGGAAAGCTGAGCAGGATATTTATGTGCCATATCCGGCAAGCCGATAGTCTCCAACAACTCATTAACCTTCTGCTCAATCTGCTTGCGACTCTTTTTCAGGCTGCGCAGGCCATAAGCAATATTCTGGGTAACCGTCAGATTCGGGAACAGAGCATAGGACTGAAAAACAATACCGAAGTCACGCTGTTCAGGTGGCAGGCGGGAGATAGTCTGACCACCTTGTACAATCTCTCCCCTGCTTTGAGGATCAAGACCGGCAATCGCCCGCAAAAGCGTGGTCTTACCGCAGCCGGAAGGCCCCAGAAAACAGACAAACTCGCCCTCCTCAATCTCCAGTGATACCTCCTTCAAGGCCGCAAAGTTACCATAGTGTTTCCAGAGTTTATTCACCTGAAGATAAGGGGCATGGCTTCGCTTAACTGATGGGGTAAAAGCAGAAGTAATAGGTTGTTGGGGTTGCGCCATCATAAGCGTCTCCGGGTCGCGGTAATCTGTACAGTCTGATATGTGAGCTGCAGCATTAAATCGAATAAAAGTCAGTTTGATGAAAAAGTTATGACATCCGGCATCAGTCTCAGGGGAAAGTGTGTCAGTCAGATGACACACCCCCAAAGAAGATATGCTTATTTAGGATCACTTTTGCTGTCGTAACGACTCTGCCATTTGCTCAGAATCTGCTTACGGTTACTGGCAGACCATTCGAAATCATTATTCATCATCAGGCTCTCAGCATCCGCAGGGAAGTAAGGAATCTGCTGAGCAACCCCCGGATAAGCAACAACTGCAAAGCTTGCGCTGTACAGTTTGTTGGCTTCTTTACTTACCGCAAAATCCATCAGCTTCTGGGCTGCATCCAGATTCTTAGTACCTTTAACAATACTGGCTGCTTCCATATCCCAGCCCAGACCTTCCTGTGGGTAGATCACATCCAGAGGAGCACCTTTCTTCTTCAGACTGGCACCTTTGTATGCGAAGGAGATACCAATCGGAGCTTCGCCCGCTGCGGCCAGTTTGCATGGCTTGGAGCCAGAATGGGTATAACGGGCGATATTGTTGTGCAGGCGATCCATATAGCCCCACCCCTTGTCTTCACCAAACAGCTGCAACCAAGAGGACACATCCAAAAAGCCGGTGCCGGATGATGCGGGGTTCGGCATAACAATATGGCCTTTATAGACGGGCTTAGTCAGATCCTCCCAGCTGGTAGGCTTTGGCAACCCCAGCTTTTTCGCTTCAATGGTGTTAAAACACAGAGAAGCCATCCAGGCATCCATGCCTACCCATGAAGGAGTTGCTGCTTTATCACGGAACTTAGGCGATAGTTTCTCCAGGCCTTCAGGGGCATAGGGCTGCAGCATATTCTGCTCTTTCAGAACCAGAAGACTGGTTGCCGCTAATCCCCAGATCACATCCGCCTGCGGGTTATTTTTCTCAGCCAGCAGCTTGGCGGTGACAATACCGGTGGAGTCGCGTACCCATTTGATCTTGATATCCGGGTACTGTTGGTTAAAGGCTTTGGCGTAGGGTTTCAGCTGCTCGGTTTCCAGTGCGGTATAAACTTTCAGCTCAGAGCCTGCATAAGCGCTGCCAGCTGTAAGTGCTGCTGCCGCCATCAGGCCCAGCGTGATCTTTTTCATTGGTTGGATCAGGTTCATTGTTTTTTCCTTGAAGTTGCTTAAATTGCTGGTCAATTCTTTTTCACTTGGTATATACCAGAATTTAACAACTCAATATTTCAATTCCGTTAACAGCAGATGAAAGTTGCAAAAAAAAAAGTTTCAGGATGTAGTACAAGCCGTTAACAACGGCACCTTACAATCAGAATGTTGGTTTAATGCAAAGGCCGTATAGACTAGGGTGCCACCGCCCACAATCGCGATCTTTGTTTGCCCATACATAAAGGTCCTAATTTTTTACATTATTGCACTCTCTTTCTGGTATATACCAGATTATAAAAAGTAAAAATGACAAAACCAAGACAGAAAAAAGACAGCGCAAAAACTAATCGCCTTTTCAGGCCTTGCTGACCCGATGAATTATGCTCAGAAGGCTGCGCTTACAGGTGTTTTATAGGGAGAGGTGGACGAGGGATTGAGAGCGCCAGATAAAAGTTAACACCAACTTACTTGTCCGGCATTACACTGACCACAACCTTCAAGGCATTGTGCAGCCAGAACTCTTCATCCAACTCCAGAAAGTTGCCATTTTGGTCCCGGCAGATACGACGGATATAAAGGCCTGAGTTACCGGTATTAGCATCCAGTGCCTCAGCAATCGACTGCTCAAGCGTTTGAGGATATATCTCCAGATGCCGCTCCACCGGCACCAGATCATATTCTGACTTCAGAAGGTTCCATAACGAACGATCCAAAGAGCGCTGAAGAACACCAGGGCAGTGCTTGGGGTTGAGAAATATTTTTTCGATAAGGCAAGGACGATCATTGATGTAACGGCGGCGCAGGATCTCATAAACAGGAGTGCCACGATCAAGGCCAACTTCATCGGCGATATGATCCGGCAGCTCTATCAGTTTTTTCTCCAGGGTCTGGGTCCGTGCACTAAACCCCTGGTCCTCTACATAGCGTACAAAACCCATATCCCGGCTTGGGTCGTAATTGATACGTGGCGGCGTTACAAACCAGCCCCGGCGGTTGGAGCGAAAGATCAGGCCTTCGGCTTCCAGTTGTGTCAGTGCCTGACGAGCGGTTACCCGGGTGGTAGAAAACTGCTCCGATAACTGACGTTCTGACGGCAGCTTGTCATTTTCCGACCATTTCCCAGCTGCAATATCAGCCGCCAGATAATCCCGAATTTTCAGATATAACGCTCGCTTTTCCAAACTACGCAACTGATTTACCTTTAAAATATTAGTAACTGACTGTTTAGTCAGATGATTTTCACACAAAAGCATGTCAGAAGCATTAAAGCCCTAATTAAATACGGTGCTATTCTTTTCCCTGTACCCCACCTTTTTCTCACTCCGACAATCAGGTTTCTTAACGGGCAATACTCTGCATAATCTGTCTGACACTATTGATCAGGTTACTTGAAGCCTCTTTGGTTCGGGCAGAAAACTCTTTCGCTCGCCCAGCAGCGCCATTAACCAGATCCAGATTGTTGCGTATTTCATCAGAGGCAGCGCTTTGCTGAGCTGCGGCTGCCGCAATAGTCTGACTCATACCTGTGATGGATTCCATGGTCTGGCTGATGGTATTGAGAGTTTCCCCTGCGACCTGTACCTGAGAAACACTATCGACAGCACTTTCCTGACTGACACTCATCGCCTGAACAACCTCCTCCGTCCCTTTCTTCAGTCGCTCAAGAGTTTCATAGATCTCACCGGTGGAATCCTGTGTCCTTTGCGCTAAGGTACGAACTTCGTCTGCAACCACGGCAAAACCCCGTCCCTGTTCGCCGGCACGAGCCGCTTCAATGGCTGCATTCAGCGCCAACAGGTTGGTCTGATCTGCAATTTCAGTGATCACAGAGATCGCTTCAGAAATATCATCTGTCGCCTGATGCAGGCCCTCAACCTGTCCCCCTGCCTGCTGAATCGCCGAAGCCAGTGCATGGATGGATCGTGCCGCATCATTCACCACACGTCGTCCCTGATGAGCCAGCTCATTAGCCTGATGGGTTACATCCGAGGCCGCATCAGCATTCTGAGCGACCTCATCAATCGCACCGGAAAGCTGACTGACAACAATGGCGATCTGCTCTACTTCATCAGCCTGATGGTTAATTGCATCCGCAGCATGATCTGCGATATCAGTGGTTTCATCCCCAAGGGCATACAGCTCCCTGGCAGAGTGGGTAATACGGGTTGTCATCGCATTTACGTTGGCTTCACGCATGATCGCTGCCAGATACATCTGACCGGCTTCATCGGTAGAATTGGCGTACATCTCTTTTAACAGGTCACTGTCAATATAGCGTTTGGCACGATCTGTCGCCTTTTTCAGCGGTGTCATCAGGGATCTGAGGATAATAAGGCCGGTAATACCAACCGCAGCAGATGCTGCCAGCGTTGCCGGCGCAGACAGATTCAGCCACCAGCTAAGGCCGCTGGGTATAAGGGTTAATGCAAACAGAAGTACAGGAACGCTGGAACTCAGGTTCAGGTCGTAAAGACTAAAACGCTTGCGACCTTTAGCCACACACTCATAAATCTCTTCCGTGCGCTTAACCAGGCTTTGCTTGGGTTTAGAGCGAACAGACTGATAGCCGATCACTTGTCCGTTATCAAAAATAGGCGTGACAAAAGCGTTAACCCAATAATGGTGACCGTTTTTACAACGGTTTTTTACGACGCCCATCCAGGGTTTATTTTTCTTCAATGTAGCCCACATATCAGCAAAAATAACCGGCGGCACATCCGGGTGGCGCACCATGTTATGTGGTCTTCCCACTAACTCTTCACGGGTAAAACCTGAGACCTCAACAAAGGCATCATTAACAAAGGTAATCTGCCCTTTCAGGTCTGTTGTGGAAATCAGAGGCAGGTCATCGGGAAAACTCTTCTCAACCTGGGTGACAGGCAAGTTCTGTTTCATGGGGCAGCATCCTGTTGCTCTATTAAAGGTTGTCGTCTGAATGTGTCCTTGCAGCCGTTCAGAAAAACGCAATAAAGACTCACGATGGCAACAAAATATTACATACAAATAGACGTCGCCACCAGAAAAACCACACATTTAAAAAGGTTTAACAAACTCTTTGATCCGGAAATTCCCTAACCGGGTTGCATACACGCCTACGAGGCATGTTATCCTGCCACATTAAACGCTAAATACAGTTAAAGCAAAGAGGCACCTCATGCAAATTCAGGACAACGCAGTTGTATCCATTCACTACACTCTGACTAACGAAGCAGGCGATACGATCGACTCTTCTGCAGGCGCAGAGCCACTGGCATACCTGCACGGTGCCGCTAACATTATTCCAGGTCTGGAAGATGCTCTGGTAGGTAAAACTGCCGGTGACAAACTGAACGTGACAGTTGCCCCTGCAGATGGCTACGGTGAACATATCGCTGAGCTGGTTCAGGAAGTTCCTTCTGAAATGTTCCAGGGCGTTGATGAAGTTCAGGTTGGTATGGAGTTCCATGCAGAATCCAATACCGGTCAGCCAATCGCAGTAACTGTGACTAAGGTTGAAGATGACAAAGTAACCATCGATGCTAACCACCCTCTGGCTGGTGTAACTCTGAACTTTGACGTTGAAGTTGTTGAAGTCCGCGATGCATCTGCTGAAGAGCTGGAGCATGGTCACGTTCACGGTGCCGGTGATCACGAGCACTAATCAGCAATTCAACGCTGATAATTCATTCTCCGATGCTGTATTCGTGAGTAATGAAACAAAAAACCCAAGCCAAAGGCTTGGGTTTTTTTATGACATCAGATATCAATACACCTTCTATGGCAACGCTTTCTGTATCACCTCAAACAGATCTTTAGATAACTCAGCATCTGCAATACGCTTTAGCTCAACCTGCATCAATTGCTGACGTTTGCTGTCCATCTTCTGCCAACGGGTCAGCGGTGTAATCAGCCGGGATGCGATCTGTGGGTTCATCGCATCCAGCTCCAGCACCACATCTGCCAGGAACTGATAGCTTAAACCATCAATACTGTGGAAATTCACCCGGTTCTGATTACAGTAAACACTGATCAGGGAACGCACTTTATTAGGATTCTTCAGACTAAACGCCGGATGCTCCATCAGGGCTTTAACTCTCGCTAAAGCATCAGGGTGAGGTCGGCTGGCCTGCACCTGAAACCACTGGTCCATTACCAGGGCATCATCTTTCCACTGCTGTTCAAAGCTTTCCAGAGCCGCTTTCGCTTTCTCATCCTGCCTGGAGTGCACCAGAGCCATCAGTGCAGCATGCTGATCGGTCATATTGTCAGCTTGGGTAAACTGCTGCCAACTGCGCTCTACAGCATCATCGGTTTCCAATGTCATCAGATAAGACTGACAGATGTTTTTCAGACGACGCTTGGCGATATCTTCTGCCACGGGACGGTATTCACCGCTCAGCTGATTAGCAATAACCGCCTGCTCCAGCTCGGTACTTAATGCTTGCGCCAGGGTCCTGCGGGCGATATTACGGCAAGCGTGAATCGCATCCACCGGCACAATATCAAACTGTTCTGCCAGATAAGCTTCTCCAGGCAATACCAGCATCTCAGCCAGAATGGCAGGCTCAAGACCCGCACCAAACAATCCTTTATAGGCTCCAATCAGGGCCGGGTCGAGCTCCGGCATCTGACCGGATTCGTAGTCCGCAATCATCGCCTTCAGGGCCGATATTGCCAAACGCTGACCGGCATCCCAACGGTTAAAGCCATCAGAGTCATGACGCATCAGGTGCAATAGCTGCTCCCGGGAGTAGTCATAATTCAGTTTTACCGGCGCAGAAAAACCACGCAGCAAAGAGGGTACCGGAGCTTCTTCAACACCTTCAAAGATAAAGGTCTGCTCAGGCTCCCGCAGGTGCAGAACCCGATCAGCATCACCCTGTTCTCCGGATGCGTCCCCAGCACTCAGATTTAGCGGAAGGTCTTCACCAGCCGTATTCAACAGCCCCACCTTAACGGGAATATGCAGTGGTTGTTTTTCAGACTGATCCGGTGTCGAAGGTGTTCTCTGATGAATGGTCAAACGGTACTGTTTGTTTTTTGCATCAAAAGAGCTGCTGACGGCCAGTTCCGGTGTCCCAGCCTGGCTGTACCAACGCATAAACTGGGTAAAGTCGATACCGGAGGCATCAGCCATGGCGGTAACAAAATCTTCTACGGTAACCGCCTGACCATCATGGCGCTCAAAGTAGAGATCTGAACCTTTACGGAACAGATCCGGCCCCAGGAGATTAGCGATCATACGCACAATTTCAGCGCCCTTTTCATAGATGGTCAGGGTATAAAAATTTGAAATCTCGATAAAATGATCCGGGCGCACCGGGTGAGCCGTAGGGCCGGCATCTTCCGCAAACTGGGCAGTACGTAGCATGGCGACATCTTCGATACGCTTCACAGCGGCGTCATTCATATCTGCTGAGAAACACTGATCACGATACACCGTAAAACCTTCTTTCAGCGCCAGCTGGAACCAGTCTCGGCAGGTAACACGGTTACCGGACCAGTTATGGAAGTACTCGTGGGCAACAACACCTTCAATACGCTGGAAAGCGCCATCGGTTGCCGTATCCGGGCGCGCCAGCACACAGGAGGAGTTAAAAATATTAAGGCCCTTGTTTTCCATCGCGCCCATATTGAAGTCATTTACTGCAACGATCATATAGATATCCAGATCGTATTCGCGGCCATACACCACTTCATCCCACTTCATCGACGCTTTCAAAGAGTTCATAGCGTGATCGCACTTAGTGATGTTCTCCGGCTCGACCCAGATCTCCAGCGCTACTTCACGGCCACTCATGGTGGTAAAGGTATCTTTCACTACCAGCAGATCACCGGCGACCAAAGCAAACAGATAAGCAGGTTTATCAAAAGGATCCTGCCAGGTAACAAAGTGACGATTGCTATCCAGCTCCCCTTTTTCGATCGGATTTCCGTTGGATAGCAGTACAGGGTATTCGGTTTTATCGGCGATCACTGTGGTAGTGAACACCGCCATCACATCGGGACGGTCTGGGTAGTAGGTGATCTTGCGGAAGCCTTCGGCTTCACACTGAGTGCAGAACATGGTGTTCGAACGATACAAGCCTTCAAGTGAGGTGTTATTGGCAGGGTCGATCTCAACTTCCGTTTCCAGCACAAACTGATCCGGTACACCGGGAATAACCAGTTGCTCATCCGTCACCTGATACTGATCATCCGTCAGAACAACATCGTCAATAGCAACTGAGATCAGCTTAAGTTCACTCCCATGTAATTCAAGTGGAAGCCCAACATTCCGGTCTCTGTTCCGGGTAAAAGCAATGGTACTGCGCACCCGTGTTTTATGAGGAGACAGATCAAACTCAAGGTTCACGGTCTGAACCAGAAAAGCCGGCGGCAAATAATCTTTGAGATAAATAATTTCGTTGTTTACTGAACTCATAAAACACCCGATAAGCAGATATAAAGTATAAAAATCTAAAATGACAACAGGATTCACTGCACCATAAGGTATCGCCTGAAAAATCAGGCTGGCCTCACTCAGACAAGTCAGCGTTGCTTTAGGCGAAGATATTTTACGCTATCAACCTACGCCACGCCTGATATCTGACTCGAATTATCAGACTGGGATTAAAACATGGCGCTTTAACTTCTGCGAGGCACCACTTAAAAAAACGGGATAAAGGTTCCCGGAGAATGAAATCAAAAGATGCAATTAATATAAGTAATTATAAAAAAATCCATTTAGAATAGAGCATCGTCTGAACGTCATAAGCCTACGATACCTTCAGCAAGGCACCAGAAATAACGGGCAAAGTATTATCCATGGATCAAGCGCAGTTAAGAACCCAGAAACCAAAACTATCCTTAGCATTTAAAGTAGCTTCTGTTTACGTCATATTTTCTCTCCTGTGGATTTATTTCTCCGATCGCGCGCTGGAAAGCATGGTGCAAACACCTGACGCACTGTCTGAAATCCAGACTTACAAAGGCTGGTTTTTTGTTACTCTTTCCGGTCTGCTGATTTTCAGTCTGACAGCTCTTGGTCTGAGGCAAAATGAAAGAATCAAAAAGAAGCTGGATCAGCATTCATCCTTTCTTCAACAGGTGCTGCAGGGCGTCAACCACGGAATCATTCAATACACCCTTCAGGGCGATATTCTGTTTGCCAACCGGGCGGCCTGTAAGCTTTACGGTTATCAGGGTGAGCTTCCTGCACACCTGTCTGCACTTTGTCTGTCTGCCGATGATAGCCGATACCTGACAACCCATATCGCAGCTCTGGCAGAAGATGATCAGTCTGAAGGCTTTATTCGCCTGCCCCAGGTGCAAAAAACGGGAAACACATTTACCGCCTATTTTCAGTGGTCTGTGAGGTACAGTGAAACAGGGCTATTAGAAAGTATCACCGTCTCTATCAGTGATATTAGTGAACAGCAGAAACATCAGGAAGAGATGGATCAGGCCGCCTTGGTCTTTGAGATGTCTGACGAAGCTTATCTGATTACAGATGTACATAGCCGCATTCTGAATATCAATCCGGCCTTCACCAAAATTACAGGCTACGAACTGGAAGATGTGAAAGGAAAAACACCAGAAATTTTCCAGTCAGGCAAACATGACAACAACTTTTATAAGGCCCTGTGGAATCAGTTGCTCAGCCGGGGACAGTGGCAAGGTGAGATTATCAATCGCAACAAAGAAGGTGAAGATCAGCATATATGGCAAAAAATCATGGCGCTGAAAGATGCCAATGGTAATGTTCAGAAGTACATCTCCATGATGTATGAAATCAACAATCTAAGAGATACCGGTATTGATGACCTTACACAACTACCTAATCTGCCACAGTTAAGAGACCGGTTGAACAGCCTGATTACAGAGGCAGAAAAAAATCGTGAGTTTTTCTGTATAGCCTATCTGGATCTGGATAACTTTCAGGCAGTAAATGACAGCTTTGGCCATCAGGTTGGTGATCTTTTAGTGCAGGCGGTCGCTCAGCGGCTGACAAAATGCTCATCAGAAAATGACCTCATCGCCCGACAGGGTGGCGATGAATTTATTATTCTGGGGCGTAACCTCAATCATGAGGGTCGCTGCAGTACATCTTTTGCCCGCCGATTACTCAGCGCCTTTGAAAAACCCTTCAGCATAGAGGGCCATAAGCTCTTTATTACAGCGAGTATCGGACTTTGCTGCTACCCCCAGGACGGCACAGTCAGTACCACCTTACTCCGCAATGCTGACACTGCGCTTTACCGGGCAAAAGACATCGGAAAAAATAATTTCCAGTTTTATACATCACAACTGACCAGCAATGCTATCCAAAAAATGAAAGTGGAGCTGGATCTGCGACAGACTCTGGCAGAATCACCGGCAGCGTTTAACGTCTTCTATCAACCTCAGATTGATCTGCAAACAGGGCAGGTCTGTAGTGCCGAAGCTTTGGTTCGCTGGCAACATGACGGTACCCAGATCGGGCCAAACCTTTTTATACCTGTCGCAGAGGCCACGGGCCTGATTATTCCTCTCGGGCTGATCGTTCTTGAGCAATCCTGCCGTGACTTTCTTACCTGGCAATCAATGAGAATAGGGATTAAGCGAGTCTGCGTGAACGTGTCTATGGTTCAGTTGCTACGTAGTGATTTCTATCACGACTTACTGAATATTCTGCAAAAAACAGGCATGCCAGCAGCTTCACTGGAACTGGAAGTCACGGAAACGGCTCTGATGAAAGAAGATGACCGTGTGGTACAAGCCCTGCAACAGCTGCGGGTACTGGGAATTCAAATTGCCATTGATGACTTTGGTACGGGCTATTCCTCTTTAGGAAGACTGCAAAAACTACCGGTTGATCGCCTGAAAATTGATCAGAGTTTTATGCCCAAAAGTGCTGAAGACCAGAATGATCATGCTCTGATTTCATCAGTTATTAGCCTGGCTACCAGCCTCCATCTGGAAGTTATTGCAGAAGGCGTTGAGACCGAGTACCAGGCCAAGCTACTGATGAAGAGCCAATGCGAGATGGTTCAGGGCTATCTCTACAGCCCACCAATTCCGATGACCGATTTTATAAATTGGTGCCAAAGGGCCTGACAATTGTCCAGGCTACTCAGCAGTAATAGCAAGATCCACGTGATAAGCGCTAAACTTGCGGATATTGAGCACGCCTGTATCCAGTATCAGGTATTGTCCTTTAATTCCCTGCAAGATACCTTCAACTTCAGGAGTCTTATCCAGATTAAGCGCCGTCACTTTTTCCGGATGGCGGGCCACTGGGTAACTGAAAGTAAATGGCGTAGCATCCAACAAGGGATAGATGGCCTCCAGACCAAACTCAGCCTGTAACGCCGAAATATCATCTTTTGCCAGCTCTAATAATCGATCCCGCTCCGCCAATAAGTCAATTTCCGGGTTAAGCCCCTTAAGCATATTCCGCCAGTTCGTTCTGTCAGAAGTGTGCTGACGGATCGCATCCTCAACCAAGCCTGATTGTTTGCGGGTTTTCACCCGAAAGATTGGCAATGCCGCCAGAGCCCCCTGATCCATCCAGCGGGTTGGAATCTGGGTTTCGCGGGTAATGCCAACTTTTAAACCGGAGGAATTGGCAAGGTAGACAATGTGGTCCTGAAAACAGAATTTTTCGCCCCACTCAGGCTCCCGACACGTACCGGCATCATAATGGCACTTTTCCGGGCTCATAATGCAGGTATCACACTGTGCTAATTTCTTAAAACACGGATAGCAGAAGCCTTGTGAATAACTCTTCTTCGTTTTCCGGCCACAGTGGCTGCAGTTAATCGCGCCATTAAAACTGAACTTCAACTTTTGACCTAGCAGGTCATTGAGCATAACCACTGTATCACCCAGCTCCAGTCTGTAGCTTACCGGCTGGGTATCCTGAGTGAACATCTTATGCAACTGACCGGAAACAAGCGTCATATAATCTCCTGAATTTTCCAGTAGGCTCAATGCATTATTTTAATAATGTCGGTGTGTTCTTTATCACTCTCACATTGATCTTCCATAAAACCTACTCGATCCTGAGCGGGCATATCATGCTGAATTTCAAACAGAATCACGGCTTCCATACAAAGTTCAACCTGCTCTTCTGTCAGGCGAACACCGTTCGGCCATTTGCGCAGCTCTACCGCCTGACGTAGGCTGGCGTAAATTTCCGGAGTCATATTCTGAATCATATCTTGCAGGGTCATGGGGAACTCCATAGTCAATAAGCAGCTGATCGTACACAACGACCAGCATTAATACCGGGATTATATCGTATCTGCTGGTTTCAGGTGTTGCAGATAACCGCTTAAAAGTACGCAGAAATTTAACATTCAGAGCGCCAAACCTGATCTCAATTCAACAAAGGCACTCCATCAATAAGAGTACTTACTACTAATACAAGGGTACTTATTACTAATATAAGAGTACCTATTACTAATAAGAGTGCCTATTACTCCGATTTTTACCGAGGAGTTTAACACTTACCAGGGCCCATATGCTGCCAGAGACCAGGCCTGCCACATGGGCGGCATTGGCAACTTCGCCAAAGCCCAGCATCGATGCCCCTCCCACAAGACAAAACACCAGCCAGACTAAAAGTATAATAAACACCGGTTTGCGGATAAAAAACTGAGGGCGGGCAGCAAAGCGATCCCAAAACCAACAATACCCCAGCAAGGCGTAAACAACACCAGACAAACCTCCGAAAAGAATATCCCCCGCTATATACTGAGCCAGGTTAGCGATAATACCACTGACCAAAAAGAGCACGGCAAGGTGTCCACTTGATTGCTGACGCTCAATCAAACGCCCCATCTCCCAGACCCATAAACTATTAAAAATCAGATGCATAATGCCAAAGTGAAGAAAGGCCGGTGTGATCAGCCGCCAGATCTCCCCCTCCTGAAGTGTCGGCCACAGAGGAAGGTAGGCCAGCCCCTGACTGACTTGTTCAAAGGGTACAATCGTTAAATGGGCCAGCCAGCTCGGCTCCGGTTCAAAGCTGATCAGTGCTGTCAGCAACCCGCTTATCAATAAAATTATCGCGGTCAAAGGCCACTGTTTCATCGACATCAGACCTTTTCTGAGCCCCTCTGAGTAATCTTTCTCAGGTTCAACTGTGTAGGCCAGAGTGCCGCTTTGCCAGTCCTGCACCAGCGCCAGCAGTTGAGGGTAGTCTTTAGGATTAGCCAGAAAGATCTCCTGCCCCGTATCTGTCTGGCGGATCTGGTGGCCAATCTTTCGTACCCATAATTCGCGACTTAATTCAGCCAAATCTATATCCGCTGGCAGTTCCAATACTTTTATCATAAGAACCTCTACATCAGAAAACAGGCATAAAAAAATCCGGCAGCATGGTACGTGCTGCCGGATTAACTCGCTGGAGGAACATCCTGTCACTCATCTTACTTCGCCCTTTGAAATAGGCAGGCTCTCTGAGCAGGCTCTATTCAATAAAGCAAGGCTCAAATCAATCAACACAGGGCAAAGTGAAACCTACTCTCCTGTACCTATAAACCGGTACCGCAGGCATATAGCCATGTCTGGTATTATGAACCTCAGGTTACCCGAACAACCGATGCTCAGAAAGTAACCATACTCTTAGTATGCGTCCATTTCTTAAAGTTCCAAGCTCTTGTGGCAAAAAAACACGATACGCCATATAAAAGTAGCCAAAAACAGTTTTGCAAAGCGGATTAGCTTTGCTGCTCCCGGTTCTCATCGCGATCAACAGAGATCCAGACAAAATTTCTGGCATCCAGTTGAGTCTCACCGCTGTACCGGTAACAGGCCAGTTTGCCATATTTCACCGCACTGTAGTCCAGGCAGGCTATATTCGGCGTCACAAGAGCCGGTACGCCTTCACACCAATAATGACCGATGAACAGGGGGCGTTCGTCACGGGAATAGTGCAGTAAATCTGATTTTTCCTGCTCACTTAGCTCTCTATCCTCAAGGCTACCGGGCAGATTATCTGGCTGAAAAATCACGTCACCGTATGTTTGTGGGTTTTCTGCCCAAAAATGCGTCCGGAAAGTCCTACGGGTGAAGCCATCACCACCATGAATTTCGATACCTTCCGGCAAGCGAATATGACTCCCCCGGGTCAGATGTTCCATCAGGCGAAAGCCAAAACTTCCTGGCTGCACAGACTCGATCAGCAAATCGTAAGTAATCTTGTCAGTATGATACTCATCTCTGAGTCTCTGTATTAATCTTCTGTCCCAACTGGCATGTACCACCCGGAACGCTTCAGACTCAATGTAAAGAGGTAGGGTTTTAAACCAGTCAAGATAAAGCGCCCACTCACTCTGTGCTCCTGAAAACTGATCCAGAGTTTCCCGGATTAAGCGGGTATGGCGTGGGTTATGGCTGCGCAGATAATCATCAGCAAAACCTTCCGGTGCAGGTGTACAGTATGTCAGAGCGTTATGCTCGTGATTCCCCATAATACAGACTGCTTCGCCAGCCTGAACCATATTGTAAACCAGTTCAAGAGACTCTCTGATACGAGGGCCCCTGTCGACAATATCCCCCAGAAAAATAATCTTACGCTCGGGATGCTGCCAGACACCATTGCTCTTACGATAATCCATTTGTAGCAGCAAGCGCTCAAGAGTATGGGCACAACCATGAATATCGCCAATCAGATCATAGCCTGATGCATCAGGTAAACAGGTAAAGCTGGTGTTACTGATCGCCAAAACTACTACTCCAGCCCAACTTTGTTCGGCAAATTTCGTAAAAATTATGATCTACAGGATGGATCAGACGTAATTTATACGGGCGCTTTTTAACATAAAGAACATCACCAGGCTTAGTGACAAGATGAGTCTGCCCGTCACAACTAACATGTGGATAAGCTTCATTATCTTCAGCAATAATAATTTTTACTTCACTACTGCCATCAACAACAATCGGACGGCTACTTAGTGTATGGGGAAACATGGGTACCAGAACAATAGCGTCCAGTTTCGGATGCATAATCGGCCCACCACCGGACAGAGAGTAAGCCGTAGATCCGGTAGGAGTAGAAACAATCAGGCCATCTGAGCGCTGGTTGTAAACATACTGCCCCTCAATATAGAGATCGAATTCAATCATGCGGGCTGACTTACCCGGATGCAGTACCACATCATTCAAGCCAACAGCGTTACCAACAGGTTCGCCGTTACGGTAAACCTCAGCATCCAGCATAAAGCGGGTTTCTGTGATGTACTGACCATCCAGTACTTCACCGACACGCTCTTCCAACTCACTTGGAGAGATGTCCGTCAGAAAGCCCAGACGACCACGGTTGACACCCAAAACCGGAGTGTTGTACTTAGCTATAGCCCTGGCGGCACCCAAAAGACTGCCATCACCACCAACCACAATAACCAGGTCACTAACCTCACCAATCAGCTTACGACTGACCTCCTGCAACCCATGACCAGGCATTACTTCGCCAACCTGATCCTCAATAATGATATGCAGATCCCGTTCTTGCAGGTAGCGAATCAGCCGCTTCATCGTGTCCACAACCTTAGTGCTACCCAGTCGCCCGATTAGGCCAATATTTTTAAATTGTTCCATCTGCCGTCTTATGATTCGTTTGGTGTGGATGTAAGCGTTCCAAAAAACTGGAAAGCCGGTTATAGCCTGGCAAAAAACCGGTACTTGTATATTCTTCAGAGCATTTTCCGGAATGCGGAGAAGATATACAACATCCGATATACTCGGAGCAAAGGATCAGCAGTTACCAGAATTTGTTGCAGACAACCCCCAACAAGCAACCAGTAATAGGGATGACATGTACTCACCGGAAACATTTCAGCATCAGGCGGTCAGGGACCTGGTCTGGTTATTAACCACTCCGCAACTGTGCCATTGTACTGCAGAAAGCTGGCAAATACCCCCTCCTGACTGGGATTCCTTAGTACAACTTGATCATTACCCAAATACTATTGAGGCTTTTTTGTGCGGGCGGAAAGCGCAACGCCTGGGCCATTATCATGAACAGTTATGGCTGTTTTATTTCCAGCAGCACCCAGACTTGCAACTACTGGCCAGCAACCTTGTCATTCAGGGGAAGCAGCGGACTCTGGGTGAGTTTGATGTTCTGATAAAGGACCACAGGGACGGCCTGACCTGGCACCTGGAACTGGCGATTAAATTTTATCTGGGTACACAAACCGGTTGGGGGGCACCTGAAAAGTGGAGTCACTGGTTGGGCGTTGCCTGCCAGGATAGCATGGAGCACAAGTGGCAGCGGCTTTTTACACAACAGCTGACTCTGTCCGAAGATGAGGAAGTACGCCGAAAACTATTAGAGCATACAGGCAAAAACGACATAAATCTTATACCTGACCGATCCAGTGCTTTGACCCGAGGCTGTCTTTTTTATCCTGGTTCGCCCACGGAAGGCACATTACCTGAGCCCGAGGGTATGAACCCAAAGCACCTGAAAGGTCAATGGATCACGCTGCAACAATGGCTAAAACAAAAAGGCCAGCACACAAACGACCAGTGGAGAATCTGTCGTAAACCTCACTGGATGGCGCCGCCTGTGTCACCGGAATGGCTCCCGGAAAGTGACCTCGTTAACCAGCTGATCAACGAGCTGAAGCCGTCACCGGAAGGCACAGAGGCAAGAGCAGCTGTAACAGACAGAAAGAAAAACAAAAAACCGCAGATGGGTGCCGAGGGTGTGTTGCTGGAAAACCGCTCAGGCGAGCGGCTTTTTGTCGTCGCAGATAACTGGCCGGGCTACCTTCCGTTACCCTGGCACAGGCTATAACACAATAATATCAATGCATTAAATACACTACCCCTGAGAAGCAGTGGCCAGTTTTCCAGCCAGTGCAATCAGAGCGACACCTGTCACACGTTCAATCCAGTGGCTAATTTTCCTAAAGAAAGCACGAACCTGACCACGGGACAGAAACAAGGCTAATCCAATAAACCAGAGCCCGGTCATCAGCGTCATCCATGCCCCGTAAACCCCTTGAATCCAAACGGGAGTTTCCGGGCTGATCACGACAGAAAACAAAGACACAAAAAAGAGCGTTGCCTTAGCATTCAGTACATTGGTCAGAAAACCCAGCCGCCAGGCTTTCCAGGCTGTAGCAGCACGGGTATCAGTATCCTGAGAAAGATCATCCGTAGCCCCTTCATCCGATGGTTTTGCTTTAAGGCACTGCCAGCCAACCCATAAAAGATAAGCTGCACCTAAAACCTTAAGTACAGTAAAAGCCGTGGTTGACTGAGCAATCAGAATACCAAGCCCCAATAAAGAATAGGTAACGTGAACCAAAATACCACTACCTATCCCAACAGCGGTCCAGATACCTGACCGGCTACTGGCACAGAGGCTTTGACGCAAAATAACTGCAAAATCAGGCCCCGGACTGGCAACCGCTAAAAAATGGATGACAACAACCGTTAAGAACTCCGGCCAATACAGTAATAGCTCGGACACAAGTACTCTCCTGAATTTAATTCAATAATTAATTTCTGCGTCACCAAAACCAAAAAAAGCCAGCAAGGCCGGCTCTTTTAAAACACTAACCTACGCTATATTAGAAACGAACACCAAAACCGATATTGATAGCGTCCAGAGACTCGTCATAACTCATATAGTCAGCATTAAAATACCAGTCCCGCCATAAGGTCAATTCAGCTCCACCGCCGTATGAGATGCTTTTTACGTTCTCAACAACACCGGCATTATCAAACTGTGACGCAGCAAACCCTACTAAGCCCTTAATTTGAAGCCTACCCAATGGCAGAGCACCACGGGCATAAACTCCAACAGAGTATTCATGAGCACCATCACCAACAGCCAATTGGGTTTCTGCAGATACAAATTCCTCGAAACGCTGCCCAAATGTCAGTCGGGTAGAGTTACCGGAATCAGTAGCTGTTCCGCTATAGCTGTAGCTCATCATATCAATGCCGGCATAAGTATAGGACTGCTGATAAACATCAACTCTCGGGTTGCTATCGGCTGTCTGACGATAAACCGGAGCCGCTTCAGATGGAATGGAAGCTAAAGTAGCCGCAATGGCTAGGGTACTGGCGATGATACGATGCTTCATCGGTTAACCTCTGTTTATATTCTTATATCCCCGGCAGGAGAACCCCACCGATTTAATTTTAGATTAACACAATTATCGGCAATCATAAGCCTCACTTAAACTCAGATAACCATTTTTTCCCCGGACGATCCTGAACATAAGAAACATAAAAAACACACATTCAGATACTGGTCAGCCCTTACTTCTGATGACACCGGCACATCTCACCACTCCCACTTGACCCTATAGTTACCTATAGGGTTTATAATTCCGGAAAAATGAAGAGGTCAGTCAGATGTCCGGTTCTTATAAAATTGGTTCATTGGCAAAAGCCAGCGGCGTTTCAGTGGAAACCCTGCGTTTTTACGAAAAGCAGGGACTGCTCCCTGAGCCTAAACGTTCAGAGTCAGGCTATCGCCTATATCCGGAAAGCGCGCTGAATCAGGTTGAGTTTATTCTGCGGGCCAAAGCCGTTGGGTTTTCCTTAAAGGATATTGCGGGACTCTTGGATCTGGAAGTGAACCGGGAACAGGAAACCTGCCAGACAGTAAAACGTTTTGCAGAAGAAAAGCTTATGGAAATTGAAAAAAAAATTCAGGAGCTACAGCAAATGCGCGGTGCTCTGAAGCAGATTACCGATGCCTGCTGTGGCAACCCCTTACCGGCAAGCCACTGCACAATTCTTACTGCACTCGCTGATGGTCATCCTGATAAGGAAAAACAACATGCCACTCATTGAAAACTTCTATGAACTCCTTCTTGATGCGGCTCCCTGGCTTTTGGGAGGCCTCGTTGTTGCCGGTTTAATTCATAGTTTTGTCCCTACTGACACACTCGCCCGGCACCTTGGATCTGATAGTATCGGTGCAATCGTAAAAGCCGCTCTGTTTGGCGCACCGCTGCCATTATGCTCCTGCAGTGTCATTCCTGCGGCAATCAGCCTCAGGCGGAGTGGGGCATCCAAAAGTGCAACCGTATCTTTTCTGATTGCCACGCCGGAAACCGGTGTCGACTCAGTGCCCGTTTCTTATGCACTACTGGGGCCTTTTATGGCGATTATCCGGCCCATTGCCGCTGTTCTGAGCGCTATTTCGGCAGGCCTGATGACATTAGTGTTTTGCAACGATTCTGATCAAGAACGGCCTGAAAACAAGAACACTGAAACAACCAGTGGTTGCTGCAGCAAAAAAAGCGGCTGCTCTTCAGTTAAATCCAATGAACCCGCGCAAAAACCAAGTGTACTGAACCGCTTTATTCAAGGGCAACGCTATGCCTTTGTCGACATATTTAACGACATGGCCGGATGGTTGATGGTCGGCCTTCTGTTGGCGGCCATGACACTGACCTGGGTACCGGAGCAATTTCTGACCCAGTGGGGTAGCGGTTTTACCGCGATGGTAGTGATGGCCCTGGTGGGCATCCCTATGTATATTTGTGCTACAGCATCTACACCTGTTGCAGCGGGCTTATTGCTATCCGGAATATCTCCAGGCGCTGTACTGGTGTTTATGCTGGCGGGACCTGCTACCAATATGGCAACACTGGGAATTGTGAAACGGGAGTTGGGTGGTAAGGCGCTTGCCTGCTACTTGAGTGGTGTAATAAGCGTTGCTTTTATCTCCGGGTTTATCACCAACGCCCTGGTCAGTCATTTTAATATTGATATTAACGCCCAACTTGCAGCCAGTGAGCACTTACTGCCGGAATGGCTGATGATGGTATCCGCCCTGGCCCTTGTTGCTCTGATCGTTAACTATGCCCGAAGCAAGCTACCCAAGCGAACTAACCCGGCTGGCTTAGGGCCAGATACAGCATCAGCTAAGCCATAAAAAAAACATTATCCTCAATCTGAGCCCCGTACCAGCAAACTCACCGGTATGGGGTTCTTAAACAAAATACTATCAGTACAAAAAACCAACAGGCGATAAACTGGAAAGCCGCCAAGCCATCAGAAGTGCTGGCTATCAGCAGGGTGCTCCCCTGCCTCAATTGCATCATTCAACTCAAATGTTCTGGCCCACTGAAAAGTATTCAGCATAGCCATGCCAGCTTCATTCATATCCCGACCAAAACTGACAACACCATCTTCATGGCCTGCCATTGCGAATACAGTGTTGAGCTCAAGCAACCCTTGCCGCCAGATATTTTTAACCGCCTGAGCCATTTCAGGCGTACCATAAGGTACGTCAGCCGGGGTTGCAGCAATCTTCAGGCGCTCACGATTCAACCAAATTTCAGGACTGTGCACATGAATAACCGCCTGGACAGAGTCATCCAAGGCATAAACCGTACCATGGGTCAGCGCTTCTGAAGAAGGCTTCACGGGACCTTTGGCAATAATATGATTGGTTAAGGGATCGCAATACTCGACCAGTGCGTAATGCTCCGGCAACAACTGCTCCACTCCTCCGGTCTGGGTACCACTGATAATAAACCCATCGCCATGCCGAATACTGATATTGCCATATCCTAAACCACCATATCGACCAGGGTTCTGACCGATCAGCTCCAGCTGAAAAAGAGTCAGTCGCCACTGCTGAATCGCCTCAAGCAATTCGGATGAGCAAGCCTCAGACTCAGTGTAATCCAGCCGGTATTTTATAACCCCTTCACGCTCAGCCATTCAAATTCCTTAAAACCAGATCAACGAATTTCATTTGTAATCATTCCTTCCTTCAGCGAAGCTTGCCGACAAAGCCTCTGCAGAAAGATTTAAACCCTTAAGCTGCCATAAGGACGAGCCTTCCTGATAGCCCCCATCAATATCCTCCAGCCAGCTTTTCCTGAGCCAAACAGCCTTTTGATAATCCACCTGTATTACTAACTGCTGCTGAAAAGGGATCTGCAGTACATATCCCAGCAAGATACGGATAACCCCGAGATGGGCCACTAAAATCCCTCCGGTTGCCTGCTGCTGCCAGTCATGAAAAGCCGCCAGCACTCTTTGCTGCATAAGGTTTGCAGACTCCCCTCCGGGAAAAGAGAAATTAAGCAGATTCTGCTGCCAGCGCTCAACATTCTCCCGGCCTATATCCTGCCAGCTCAGTCCTTCCCAATGCCCAAAGTCCAACTCCTGCCAGCGATCATCCAGGTAGAGTGATGCATCGGCACCACGGGAGCAAATAATATAACGGGCAAGTTCAGACGCTCGCTGTAACGGGCTTGAAATTACAGGTAGGTCACAACTCCGGCCTAAATTCTGCCAGGCGTTTGATGGTCGCTCCTCTGTGGGAAGATCCGTCGCCCCATAGCAGATCCCTGCATCAACCTGGGGCTTAAGATGGCGAATCAACAGGTAATCGCAGGTCTTCGTTATCATGAAAATTTTCCCCGAATCACATCAGCTCAAAGTAGCAGCGAGGACCAGATAGATACATGCCTCTGCTAACTGCTGTGCACCACCGAGACAGTCACCTGTATAACCCCCGATCCGCCGTAACCAGTACCAACGGAGCAACACATACAAAAGACACAGTATCAGTAGCAGAATGACCGAGTGCACGATGCTGAGAAATAAAAGGCCGGACAAACCTACAGCAGCAATAAATGCTAACTCCTTAAGCGTCAACTGATCACTGTGTCCGGAAAGTTTACGGTCAACCTCATCACGAACATAGCTCAAACAGTACATAAAACTGGCGGAGAAGCTGCGACTCAAGGTATGCCCCAGAACAATAGCGTAGACCACCCGCTCAACGGGTACCAGATGAAGTGCTGAAAGCTTAACGGCCAATATCAATCCCAGACCCAGGGCTCCATATGTACCGATTCGGGAGTCCTTCATAATGGCCAACACTTGCTCTTTCTGCCAGCCACCACCGAAAGCATCACAGGAATCCGCAAAACCATCCTCATGGAAAGCACCTGTGAGTAAAATACTGACAACAGTGCTCAGTAGAAGCGCCAGCCAACTGCTCTGCCAGATAGCGTAAAACCCGAGGAAAGAGAGCGCACTTAATCCGCCGACTAAAATACCGATCACAGGCAGAAAGCGGACAGCACGACTCAGTTGCAGCGCTTCATCCGGTATCTTTTTCCATATAGGGATACGGGTAAAGAGAACAATAGCAGCAAGCAAAAGCTGCCACTGGAATCGCCAGAAATGACCTGTTTCGGAATCAGTTGCCATTTCCGGCGCTCTTGCCTCTTTCGCCAACAGCCACGTCCTCACCACTGACCCCGGCATCGGCAAATGAAGCCATCTCATTCAGAAATGCAACAGCGGAAACAATCAATGGATAAGCCACAGCAACACCGCTGCCCTCCCCCAGGCGAAGGTCAAGCTGCAGCAACGACTGAACATCAAGGTATTCCAGCATCTTACGGTGACCGCTTTCATCAGACTGGTGCGTAAATACACAGTAATCCAGTATGTCTGGAAACAATGATTGAGCAACCAGAAGAGCACTGGTGGCAATAAAACCATCTACCAATACCAACATTTTTAACTCTGCGGCTTTTAACATGGCACCACACATCATAGCGATCTCAAAACCGCCAAAACGAGCAAAAATCCGCAACGGATTATGCTCTCTATTCCCGGCATTCTCTTCCAGGTAATAAGCTGAAGCCTGCTGCAGAATCGTCAGTTTTTTCAGAACCCCTCTCTCATCAAGCCCCGTACCCCGACCTACGCATTCGGCCAGCGGAATCCCTGTTAAATGGTGCATTAACAGTGCAGCTGAAGAAGTGTTGCCAATTCCCATTTCGCCAAAGCCAACAACATTGGAGCCTTCGGCCGCGACGCGCACAACCTGGTCGGCGCCCCCCTGAAGCGCCTGTTTAACCTGCTCATCTGTCATGGCAGCACCATTAAGATAACTGGCTGTCCCACGGGCAATACAGGCATCATACAACTTAGGGTGCTTTGGCAACTCCCCGGCCACCCCTGAGTTAATCACTTCCAGCTCAATATCATGCTGGCGACAAAACACATTAATTGCAGCGCCGCCGTTCAGAAAATTCAGCACCATCTGAAGAGTGACTTCCTGAGGAAAGGGGCTGACGCCTTCGCGAGCAACACCATGATCGCCCGCAAATACCAACATATGAGGTTTTTTCAACTCAGGCGTCAGGCTTTGCTGAATTAAGCCCACCTTAAGCCCAACCGCTTCCAATTGTCCAAGAGACCCTGGAGGCTTGGTTTTAGTATCAATTTTTTCCTGTAACTGTACTGCTAATCGCTTATCTGTTCGGGAGATAGAAAACATAGGGGTCTCAGCTCATAAACAGGCAGAACAAAGCCTGTATATCAAAAAAACAAAAAGAGCCCGCAAGACAGGCTCCTCAATAACACCAAACCGGAAAAAGACTCAATCGTCGTCCTTCAAACCTTTTTTACCCTCTTCTGTCAGCTTCCAGGGCAATCCGGGCTGCTGCTTGAGGTTCTTCCCGGAATCAGCTTGCTGATTTTGCTGCTGTTCTTCCTCCTCATCATCCAACATCGCCTGATAAAAGCTGGCGGAGTAACGACGAGCACCGGTATTGGTTGGAGTAATCGTTTTGACTTCCGGTACTGTACCCGGGTCTGATACTTTTTTATCAGTTTCTGAGGCCGCATCCTGCTGTTTCTCAATCTCAGGCTCTACCCGGTTTAAAGCATCAGGCTGCACAAAGGCTTCACTTAAAGGTGTATAGGCTAGCTCAGAGCGGGTGGAGTTCAGCTCAGCTTCTTCTTCTGCCAGCCGCTGAGCCTCAGCCGCGGCTTTCTCTTTCTTCAACTGCTCAGCTTCTGCCGCCGCTCCAACATACTTAACCAGGAAATCCCGGGAAGGTGCAAACAAAGCAGCTCCTGTTACCGCTTCTGTATACTTCAGCATATGGTCATAATGACCATGGGCATCGCTATAAACCATACTGGCCAGCATTCGGGTAAAATTGTCTGAAAAGCGACAGTAAGAGACAAAATACAACCCCTGAGCACTCAGGTTTCCATAGGGCATACTCTGACGAAGAATTTCAATCGCTTCGCCTTCTTCATCTTTAATACCCGTGCGCTTGATGTGGGAAGTCAGTGGTTTTGCCTCTCCTTCAAACTCAATATTATCCGCCTTACTACGTCCAAAAACCTGCTCCTGTTCCTTAACAGAAATCTCGTTCCAAACTGGCATATTGTGAACATAACGCTGAATATGCACATAGCTGCCACCAGCAAAAGATGGATCCTCATTGCCCACCAGTGCCACCTTTGCCCGCTCATCACCCTGGGGATTCTCTGTCCCGTCAACAAAACCGGTCAGGTCACGGCAATCCAAATAACGAAAGGTCGGGATCGCTTCCTGCAAATTGGCTATTTCACCCAGCATGCTATCAATTCGGCGTGCTACGATAAAGTTGATATCATGCCGGTCAGAGCGGATCTGGAAATAGAGATCACAAGGTGTTTCCGGAGCCAGCCGACTCCCTTGCTTCATTTCGGGAAAAGATTTCAGAGCAACGGGTCTGCCCTGGGGATAAAGCCGATCCCATGCATCAGAGCCAATGGCAACAACGCCATTCAGAGAAGGTACATCAAAAACCCGGGAACACTCGTCAATCATTGCGGGAAAACGCGCAACCATATCGCGAATCAGCGGCAAAAGATCGTCATCATGACTCAGGGTATACGTGATATAAAAACCGAATTGATTCGGCTCTGCCAGAATGCCGGACTGAACGTTCTTTAAGGGTTGATCCTGCATAACCTTGCCTTCTCCTGTAATCTCAACTTGCTCATTATGCCACGGCTTCACTTAATCCATAACCTCGTCGCCCCTGAAGGCCTCCGGTGTGCAAAAGAAGCACCCTCTTCTCCCCCGTCCTGAACTCACCGGCCTGCAGTGATTGCCAGAAACGCAAAAAAAGCTTTCCGGTATAAACCGGATCCAGAAGCAGAGACAAGCCAGGGTTATAAACTTCAATCTCAGCACTCAACTGAGCCATCTGCTGTAGCAGGCTGGGCGAAGCTTTAGCATAACCACCAAAATGACCATCAAGCAGCAGCTGCCAATTTTTCTTTTCGACACCACAACAGCTATCAGAAAGCAGGCGATCATCAATATCACGAATCAGAAATTCACCACCTTTTAAAACAGGTACACCGATAATACGGTATTCTTTTGTTCGTCCGGAAACCAATCCCGCTAGTGTACCGCCAGTCCCAACGGCGCACCAAAGCTGATCCGGCTGCCAGTCACTTCTTTCACATTCGCTTTCCAATTGATGAGAAAGCTCAGTAATACCGGGGTTAGCCAGAGCGCTGCTGCCACCTTCAGGTACAATAAAATAGCTTGGGTAAGCAGCAGTTAAGTCCTTCAACCAATCCGGATTATTTCGTAGACGATATTCTTGTCGGTTTATAAAGTGCAGTTGAGTGCCCCACATCTTTAAATCCTGCAGCATGGCACTTTTAGCAATCAGCTCTGGCTCCCCCCTAACCACAGCAACACAGGAAAGCTGTAAAAGGTGGCAGGAATAGGCCAGAGCATGAAGATGGTTTGACCAGGCACCACCAAAGGAGAGCACCCCCAAAGCCTGTTGCTGAATCGCAGCATCAAGATTGTATTTGAGTTTATAGGCTTTGTTGCCAGAAATAATGGGATGCACCAGATCCGTTCTCAGCACCTTCAGGTCAACATTGTTTTCCCTCAGCAGAGGATGGTCAATCTGCTGCAAAGGAGGGTCAGCAATCATTTCCTGCCAGCACTGAAACCGGGAAAGAGCTTGATTATCCGGCATATCAGCTGGCAGCTTTTACATGTTTGGCCAGAAATTTATCCAGCGCATTACCAAACTCCTGACGATCACGTTGACTGAGAGCTGCCGGCCCTCCGGTCTGCACACCACTACTGCGCAGATCAGACATAAAGTCGCGCATCATCAGGCGCTCACGGATATTATTTTTAGTGTACAACTCCCCACGGGGGTTCAGCGCATGGGCTTCTTCTTCGATTACCTCTGCTGCCAAGGGAATATCCGCTGTGATGACCAAATCTCCGGCACTGAGATTCTGAACGATATAATTATCAGCCACATCAAAACCCGGCGGCACCTGCACCGCTCGTATTTTGCAATTCGGTGGCACGACCAGGGGTTGGTTTGCCACCAGAGTCATCGGTAGATCCAAACGCTGTGAGGCTCGGAACAAAATATCTTTAATCACCTTCGGACAAGCGTCCGCATCCACCCAGATCTGCATATCTATTGCTCACATTTAAAACATTATCAAAGATCGGCCATTATAAGACAGCCGATGCATGCTGACGAATACGATACAACCCAGGCACCACAAAGACGAGATACAGATAAACAAAGGCGTAAAAAGCAAAAAAGGGAGCCGAAGCTCCCTTGCTGGTATTTGAACAACGCTTAAACTTACAAGGTCACAGCCAATCGCAAGCCTTGATCGATTGCCCGCTTGGCATCCAGCTCAGCAGCAACATCAGCGCCACCAATCAGGTGAGGGTTCTTGCCAAGAGCCTGCAGTCCCACCTCCAGTTCACGACATGGCTCCTGTCCCGCACAGATCACAATATTATCCACCGGCAACAGATCCCGCTCACCATCAATGGTCAGATGCAAACCCTCATCATCAATTTTCAGATAGTCGCAGCCAGATAGCATATTCGCATTACGCTTCTGCAGTGACGCGCGATGAATCCAGCCCGTCGTTTTACCAAGCCCCTTACCTAGCTTGCTGGCTTTACGCTGCATCAGCCAGACTTCCCGCGCAGGTTCAGGGTTATGGGCCTCAACGCCCTCAATGCCAGCACGGTGCTGAACCGTAAGATCAACACCCCACTCACGCATAAACTCATCAATATTCAAACTGGCAGACTCCCCCTTTTGAGTCAGTAGCTCAGAAACATCAAAACCGATACCTCCGGCCCCCATCACAGCAACCTTCTGACCAATAGGCTTGGCCCCCGTAATTGCGTCGATGTAACTAACCACTTTCGGGTGATCAATACCCTCAATATCCGGTGTTCGCGGTGCAATACCTGTTGCCAGAATGACTTCATCAAAATCTTTAAGATCCTCAGCGGTGACACGGGTATTTAAGCGCAGCTCAACACCTGTCACTTCAATACGGCGCTTAAAGTAGCGCAGAGTTTCATAAAACTCTTCTTTACCCGGAATACGCTTAGCGTAATTAAACTGCCCGCCAATCTCAGAGCCCGAATCAAATAAGGTGACATTATGTCCCCGTTCAGCAGCAGTCGTCGAGGCTGACAAACCGGCCGGACCTGCCCCTACAACAGCAACCGACTTAACCTGCTTCGCAGGCTGGCTGATAATTTCTGTTTCATGGCAGGCACGAGGGTTCACCAGGCATGAGGTCAGCTTCATCTGGAAGGTATGATCCAAACAAGCCTGATTACATCCGATACAGGTATTAATTTCATCCGCACGGTTTTCAGCAGCTTTACTGACAAAAGCCGGATCGGCCAGAAAAGGTCGCGCCATAGAAACCATATCCGCATGACCTTCAGCCAGCACTTCTTCCGCTACCTCCGGTGTATTGATACGGTTGGTGGTAATCAACGGAATGCTAAGCTCTTGCTTCATCTGCTGTGTGACGCGGGTAAAAGCAGCCCGGGGAACACTGGTGGCAATGGTCGGAACCCGGGCTTCGTGCCAACCAATACCGGTATTAATAAGCGTCGCACCCGCAGCTTCTATTTGCTTACCCAGTTCAACCACTTCCTGCCAGTCGCTCCCCCCTTCAACCAGATCCAGCATTGATAAACGGAAAATAATAATGAAGTCCGACCCAACCTGCTCCCGAACCCTACGCACAATTTCAGTCGCGAAGCGAGCACGGTTATCAAAACTGCCACCCCATTCATCAGTACGTTTATTGGTCCGGGTCGCAATAAACTGGTTAATCAGATAGCCCTCAGATCCCATGATCTCAACGCCGTCATAGCCGGCTTGTTGAGCTAAACCGGCACAATTCACATAATCCGCAATCTGTTTTTCGACCTCCTCACCTGTTAACTCATGGGGAGGAAATGGATTAATAGGAGCCTGAATTGCCGACGGAGCCACAGAGCGCTGGGAATAAGCATAGCGACCCGCATGTAAGATCTGCATACAGATACGACCACCGGCATCATGCACCGCGCTTGTCATCACTCTGTGTTTTTCTGCTTCCTCCGGCGTACTCATCTTGGCAGAGCCTTCAAAGACCGCCCCTTCTTTATTGGGAGCAATGCCACCCGTCACAATCAGAGCCACACCATGCTTTGCACGCTCAGCATAAAACGCTGCCAGGCGCTGAAAACCATTAGGGCTTTCTTCCAGATTCGTGTGCATAGAGCCCATAAGAACCCGGTTAGGCAAGGTGACAAAGCCCAGGTCAAGGGGTTTAAGCAGGGTTGGATAATGCACTTCTGTATTTGCCATTGTCATTAATAGGTCCTCGATCATCAATCAGGCTGCTCCACAACTTAAAATCAGAGCTTTATTTTTATGTTGGTTAACTGTAAACCATGAACATAAAAACGTATTATCTTTGCACAACAAAATAATAACTTTAGAGAACAGTTTTTAAATCATGAAACTAGGCGATATTAACGTCAATATTCTGCAATGCCTTCAGCAGGTTATCACCGAGCAAGGAAAAAACGCAGAAAGTCTCTTTTCGGACTTTGGTCTGGGGGGGTTAGGTCTTAGTCATCCGGATCGAAGAATCAGTATCCCTCGCTATATGCGCTTAGGTGAGCAGGCAGCCCGACTCACGAATCGTCAGGATATAGGCATTCTGATGGGAGAAAAGTGTCGAAGCCACCACTTTGGGCTGATGGGGCTAACCGCACAATCCGCAGCAACGCTGGGAGACGCCCTGGAAACATCGATTCGCTTTGAGCGTCTTTATAGCTCAAACAGCCGCGGACATAGCTTTGTTCGCAGGGAAGCAGAGCGCACCGGTTTTTGCTTTTACTCCATAAGCCCATACAACCGATATAACTACTTTGTTGTCGATGCTGTATTGGGAGGCTGGTTAAGTTTACTACAGGAATGGAGTGGCAGCTCTTTACCTGAAATCAGTCAGGCAGGTGCCACTATAGAAATTGAATTTGAGCGCCCAACTTATGCCGCAGCCTACCGAAAATGGAAACTTCCGGTACAGTTTTCCGCCCAGGGGAATACTCTCTGGCTCCCCAATGAGCTGTGCCAAAGCAATACTGTCCACGGCAACCTGATTACGTTCCGTCAGCTGGAACGGCTCTGTCAACAAGCTCTGGGCGAAATATTACAGGGTAGAACACTTGTGGATAAGGTGGGGGAAGCGATTGCGATGCAGCTCAGCGGCCAGACACCATCACTCAGTAGTGTCGCTCGCCATTTCAGCCTGGAACCCTGGACGCTGCGCCGCCAACTACAATCTGAAGGCGTAAGCTTCACCCAACTCCTTGATCAAACCCGCAAAGAGCTGGCAACCCGCTACATAAGAGATACGAAGTTAACGATTGGCGAAATAGCATGGCTGATGGGATTTTCTTCGTCACCTGCATTTCAAAGGGCATTCAAGCGTTGGCACGGACAGGCACCCGGACAATATCGGAGTCAACAACAATAGCAGTCAGAACGAAAATAAAGTAACAGAAGGGGTATACAAAGAAATTATTCAGATGAGATAAAAGAATAAAATACTGAGACAAGAGCAAGCAAATGGCGGACCGGACGGGACTCGAACCCGCGACCCCCGGCGTGACAGGCCGGTATTCTAACCAACTGAACTACCGGTCCGCATATAAAATCTATCTTACTTCCGCTTAGCGAAAGTGGTGGGTGGTACAGGGATCGAACCTGTGACCCCCAGCTTGTAAGGCTGGTGCTCTCCCGGCTGAGCTAACCACCCACGGGACTGTCTGAAAGACATTCGATATAGTTGCGTATCAGGCAAAAAGCTAAATGGCGGACCGGACGGGACTCGAACCCGCGACCCCCGGCGTGACAGGCCGGTATTCTAACCAACTGAACTACCGGTCCGCATATAAAATCTATCTTACTTCCGCTTAGCGAAAGTGGTGGGTGGTACAGGGATCGAACCTGTGACCCCCAGCTTGTAAGGCTGGTGCTCTCCCGGCTGAGCTAACCACCCACGGGACTGTCTGAAAGACATTCGATATAGTTGCGTATCAGGCAAAAAGCTAAATGGCGGACCGGACGGGACTCGAACCCGCGACCCCCGGCGTGACAGGCCGGTATTCTAACCAACTGAACTACCGGTCCGCATATCATCAGCACAAGTTTCAGAACCATTCATAATAATGGTGGGTGGTACAGGGATCGAACCTGTGACCCCCAGCTTGTAAGGCTGGTGCTCTCCCGGCTGAGCTAACCACCCCGGAACTTGTGGCGCAAATTATAGGGATTTATCAAACACTGTCAAATACTTTTTTGAAAAAATTTAAATTATTTTTCAGTTAGTTAGCCTACACATTTTTAATTAAGCCTGCCGGACATCCAGGTAGGCTTGCCAAATACAAACACCTCTTCCCTGAATACTTAAAGCGCACCCCAACATTTTCAGCTACAGAAACTCTGAAAGTAAAAATCCCCCAAACTTCAACCCTCACGTCATTAAAAGCGATGCAGAAAAGGAGAAAACCATGACGCCATATCACTAAAGAACCAAAACCTTCCGCAAAGCAATCAAACACAAGCTCTGCAGCCCTCCATAAATGATAGCCAACCGGCAAAAACCCAGCAAAAAACAGGGCTATAATTATCGACCCAGATCAACAAACCCCTATCAGCGTTAGGTTTTTACGACTTTCGGCTATGCCATCCCTTCCTATTTACTGTTAAAATCCCCCCGCCTGAAAGATTCGCTAGAGGAAGCGCTGAAATCAGGTGTGATGCAATTTGATCAAGGTTTGCCATGCACAACCCAATGCCCACGGTACGGTGCGGCGGATTGTCGCGCTTCCTTGATATGCATCATTGCCAAAAAAGCCGTTTTCCAAGAGACTTCGGCTGGATTCCTTCACTTAAACTCGCTGTTAATGGGAACCTGACATGAGCACAGCAACTGAACAACCGACCTACAATTACAAGGTGGTCCGGCAGTTCGCCATCATGACAGTCGTTTGGGGTATCGTCGGTATGACCGTCGGTGTCCTGATCGCTGCTCAGCTGGTGTGGCCGGCACTAAACTTTGATACTGCTTGGTTGAGCTTTGGTCGTCTTCGTCCACTGCACACTAACGCGGTTATTTTCGCCTTCGGTGGTAGCGCACTGTTCGCTACTTCTTACTACGTCGTACAACGTACCTGTCAGGTTCGTCTGTTCTCCGACGCTCTGGCATCCTTCACCTTCTGGGGTTGGCAGCTAGTAATCGTACTGGCGGCGATTACACTTCCTTTGGGTCTGACCAGCTCAAAAGAGTATGCTGAGCTGGAATGGCCAATTGATATCCTGATTGCCGTGGTATGGGTTGCTTATGCAATCAACTTTTTGGCAACAGTTAAAATCCGTAAAACCTCCCACATCTATGTGGCAAACTGGTTCTATGCGGCCTTTATTATCACGGTTGCTATTCTGCACATCGTTAACAGCGCGGCTCTGCCGGTAAGCTTTACTAAGTCTTACTCTGCATACTCCGGCGCTATCGATGCGATGGCTCAGTGGTGGTATGGCCACAACGCTGTAGGTTTCTTCCTGACAGCTGGCTTCTTGGGCATGATGTACTATTTCGTTCCTAAGCAAGCAGAGCGCCCGGTTTACTCTTATCGCCTGTCTATCGTTCACTTCTGGGCGCTGATCTGTACTTATATGTGGGCTGGCCCTCACCATCTGCACTACACAGCTCTGCCGGACTGGACCCAATCTCTGGGTATGGTGTTGTCCCTGATTCTGCTGGCTCCATCATGGGGTGGTATGATCAACGGTATGATGACGCTGTCCGGCGCATGGCACAAACTGCGTAACGATCCGATCCTTCGCTTCCTGGTTGTATCTCTGTCCTTCTACGGTATGTCTACCTTTGAAGGCCCGATGATGGCGATCAAGACAGTAAACGCACTGTCACACTACACTGACTGGACCATCGGTCATGTTCACGCCGGCGCTCTGGGCTGGGTAGCAATGATCTCTATCGGTGCTATCTATCACCTGATCCCTCGCCTGTTTGATAAAGAGCAGATGCACAGCGTTAACCTGATTAACGTTCACTTCTGGCTGGCGACTATCGGTACTGTTCTTTACATCGCATCAATGTGGGTTAACGGCATCCTGCAAGGCCTGATGTGGCGTGCAGTTAATGCCGACGGCACCCTGACTTACAGCTTCGTCGAGGCTCTGGAAGCCAGCCATCCGGGCTTCTTGGTTCGCTGGATAGGCGGTGTCTTCTGGGTAACTGGCATGTTGATCATGGCATACAACGTCTGGATGACAGTACGCAATACAGAAGCCAAACCTGTTGCACAGACAGCCTGATGCCAAGGTAAGGAACGATAGACATGAAACACGAAAATATTGAAAAGAACGTTGGCTTGATGATCGTACTGATTCTGGTAGCGGTCAGCTTTGGTGGCCTTGCCGAAATCGTGCCTTTGTTCTTCCAGAAAGAAACAACCCAGCCGGTTGAAGGCCTGAAGCCTTTAACAGCTCTTCAGATTGAGGGTCGTGACATTTACATCCGCGAAGGTTGTAACGTATGCCACTCTCAAATGATTCGCCCATTCCGTGCAGAAACCGAGCGCTATGGTCACTACTCTGTAGCCGGTGAGTCTGTCTACAACCACCCATTCCTATGGGGGTCTAAGCGTACAGGTCCTGACCTGGCTCGTGTTGGCGGCCGATACTCTGACGACTGGCACCGTGCCCACCTGTACAACCCACGTGACGTAGTGCCTGAGTCTAAGATGCCATCTTACCCATGGTTATTCAGCAATACTCTTGATGGCAAACTGACAGCTAAAAAGCTGGAAACATTGCAAACCTTAGGTGTGCCTTACACAGAAGAAGATATTGCAAATGCCAAAGCTGGAGTTCAGGGCAAGAAAGAGATTGAGGCTCTGGTTGCATACCTGCAACAGCTGGGCACTGTACTGAAAGACAAACGGTAAGGGTTTATGGATATCAATGACTTGCGCGGTGTTTCAACCATTTTAGTAATGGTTGGCTTTATTGGCCTGGCGATCTGGGCCTATAGCAAGCGACAGAAAGCCAGCTTCGATGAAGCGGCTAACCTGCCATTCGCCGACGAAGATAGCCATAACTCGGGCAAATCAAAATTGGAGAATAAAGACCATGACTAGCTTTTGGAGCGCATGGATCATTGTTATCACTCTGGGTGTTATTGCAGGCTGCTGGTGGGTTCTGTTTGCCAACCGTGTCGCCTCCCCCAAAAGTGGTGATGTGAAGACTATGGGTCATAGCTTCGACGGAATCGAAGAATATGACAACCCGATGCCACGCTGGTGGTTCATCATGTTCATCGCAACCATCATCTTCAGCCTGGTTTATCTGGCGCTGTATCCTGGCTTAGGTACCTTCAAAGGCTTCCTTGGCTGGACACAGGTCAACCAGTGGGAAGCTGAGGTAAAGTATGCTGATGAAAACTACGCGCCTATCTTTGAACAGTACGCCAGCATCCCTGTAGCGGATCTGGCCATGGACGAAGAAGCGATGAAAGTGGGCCAGCGCCTGTACGCCAACAACTGTGCACTGTGCCATGGTTCAGACGGCCGCGGTGCTTACGGCTTTCCTAATCTGACGGATACCGATTGGTTATACGGCGGCTCTGCTGATGCCATCAAGCACACCATCATTAATGGCCGTAACGGTCAGATGCCAGCCTGGGGTGAAGTTCTGGGTGATGAAGGTGTAACTCAGATGACACAGTACGTGCTAAGCCTGAGCGGCCAGGAAACTGATTCTGCCGCGGCTCAAGCGGGTTCTGCTACTTACACTGCAATGTGTGTTGCATGCCATGGCGCTGACGGTAAGGGTAACCAGATGCTGGGAGCTCCAAACCTGACTGACAATACCTGGCTATACCTAAACCCCGAATGGGGTGTGGCGAAGTCTGTTGAGCAGTCTATCCGCCTTGGCCGTAACGGCCACATGCCTGCCCAGGCTAAGTATATCGGTGAAGATAAAGTTCACTTGGTAGCTGCCTACGTTTACAGCCTGTCCCAAGGTAAGTAAACACCTGAAGGAATGCGACATAATGTCGCATTCCTTTTCCTCCCTCCCCCCCTAAAAATCCCGTAGAATCGTAGAAACCTGAACCTGTTATTTGTGGTTCCAATCTATACTTATAATTGTAGAAAAGGTTGGTTAGCGATGAAGGATAGAATTCCTACTCAAGACATTACGGATGCCGCAAAAAAGCGCGCCCATGCCGTTAAGTCTGCAAACGAACGTAAAATTGAGAAAAAACAGGAGGGGGAAAGTCTTTATCAGAAGCGCAAGCATATTTATGTGCGTAAAGCGATTGGCTTGTTTACAAACCTTCGAACCTCCGTTAACTGGATATTCCTACTGGCTTATTTCACGTTTTCCTGGCTTCAATGGGATGGTAAGCAGGCGATCTTTTTTGACCTGCCTAACCGGCAGTTTAATGTTTTTGGTTCAACCTTCTTCCCTCATGACTTCATGCTGCTGTCATGGGCATTAATTATTGCCGCTTTCCTGCTGTTTTTTATGACCGTTTTTGCAGGCCGGGTCTGGTGTGGATATGCCTGCCCCCAAAGTGTGTGGACTTTCTTCTTTATCTGGGCTGAACGTATAACAGAGGGCTCGCGCAACAAGCGTGTCTCTCTGGATAAAGCGCCGATGAACGGGGAAAAGTTTCTGCGCAAAGCTGCCAAGCACTTAATCTGGTTAACGATCTCAGCAGCAACAGCATTTGCTTTTGTTGGTTATTTCTCACCAGTACGCGACCTTGCTTCTCGAATATTGTCAGGAGATCTTGGTCCATGGGAAACCTGGTGGTTACTCTTCTTTACTATTGCGACCTATGTCAATGCAGGCTGGATGCGTGAGCAGGTTTGTATGTATATGTGCCCTTACGCACGCTTCCAGAGCGTCATGTTTGACCGAGACACCCTGGTTGTTTCTTATGATGAGAAACGTGGTGAGGGTCGTGGTCCACGTAAGAAGGGTGATGATACATATAAAGAACGTGGCCTGGGTGACTGCATCGACTGCGGTGTATGCGTTCAGGTTTGCCCGGTTGGTATCGACATCCGCGATGGCCTTCAGTACGAGTGCATCACCTGTGCCGCATGCATTGATGGCTGTAACGAAATGATGGATAAGATGGGTTATGAGCGAGGCCTTGTTCGTTACACCACAGAAAACGAACTGGAAGGTAAGAAAACCCATATTCTTCGCCCTCGTCTGATCGGTTACTTTGCAGCACTGATGGCTATGATTATCGCTTTCGCTTTCGCTGTGGGCGACAGGATTCCTCTCGAACTGGAAGTACTGCGTGATCGCAATCAGTTATACCGGATGGATGCCGAAGGTAATATTGAGAACAGTTTTATTATTAAGCTGGCGAATATGGACCAGGCAACCCGCACTTACGAATTGTCTGTAAAAGGCCTTGAAGGCCTGGAACTGGTGGGCACGAAAGAAGTCTCAGTGAGCGCCGGTGAAGTTATCAGCCTTCCTGTCCGCATGAAGATCAGTCGTGAAAAAATGTCTGAACCAAGTGCTGATATTCAGGTCACCGTAAAATCGACCGATAACTCAGGTTATGAACTGAGTAAAGAATCTCGCTTTATTGGAGCCGTACAGCGGTAATAACAATGCAGAATCCCAACACTAAACCCATTGCATGGTACAAACAGTTCTGGCCATGGTTTCTCCTGGTTCCCCTGATTGTCACCGTGATTGTGGGCATAACAATGCTGACATTCTCCATTCAGGTTTTTGATGGCACTGTAAATGACAACTACTATAAAGAGGGGCTGGCCATCAACCAGACTCTGGAGAAAGATCATAAAGCGGCTGAGCTTAAAATGGCTGCAGAGGTCAGGATCGACAACCTGACTGGCGATGTTCTTCTGACACTTGATGGTCAGCTGCAAAGCTGGCCAGCCCAGTTGAAACTCGACTTTGTTAATCCAACCCGCGCAGCTAAGGATTACAGCATCACGCTGAATCAGGTGACCGAAAACCATTACCGAGGGCAGGTTGAAAAAGCACCGTTAAATCTTTGGTATATGGATATCACGCCACCGGATAGTCAGTGGCGCCTGAAAGGCAGTGCTGAATTTCCTGTTGAAGATGCCCTGATACTTAAAGCAGGCCAATAATACCGGCGGATTATGATGAGCTTATCCTGTTACCACTGCGGAGAGCCGGTTCCTGCCGGCTCCAGGTTCTCTGTTGTTATTGAAGGCGAGAAGCAGCCAATGTGCTGCGTTGGTTGCGAGGCTGTAGCCCACGCTATCGTCAATGGTGGACTTGAAAACTATTATCGCTTTCGAGATGCTCCGGCCACCCGGCCCGACGATATGACCGATGAGCAACAGGCTGCATTTGCTCTTTATGATAGAGAGGACGTGCAGGAAAGCTTTGTTCGTGATCTTGGTAATGGTGTAAAAGAGGCCTCTCTCGCCATTGATGGCATCACCTGTGCGGCCTGTGTCTGGCTGATTGAACATCAGGTCAGTCAGAGCAATGGCGTGGATACTATTCGCGTTAACCTCAGCAACCACAGAGCAACACTGCGCTGGTCGCCGGATAAGGTCGAGCTGAGCAAGCTTATGGCAATGTTTGCCGCTATCGGCTTTCAGGCATACCCCTATCAGGCAGATGAACAGCAGGAACGCCTGGTCAAACAAGAGAAAAAGACGATTCGACGCCTGATTATTGCGGGCCTTGGCATGATGCAGGCGATGATGTTTGCCATCATGCTTTACGCCGGGGCATTTGAAGAGATGGAAGAGCAGTATGTCATGTTATTCCGTTGGCTCTCTCTGATTGTCTCTGCCCCGGTGATTCTCTATTCTGCTCAACCGTTTTTCAGAGCTGCTTTCCGTGACCTGAGAAGCAAGCATCTAACCATGGATGTTCCCGTCTCCCTGGCAATAGGCGTTGCTTTTGCTGCCAGTGCATGGGCAACTATTACGAACAGTGGCGAAGTCTATTTTGACTCCGTCAGCATGTTCACTTTCTTTCTATTATTTGGCCGCTACCTTGAGATGCGTGCCCGCCACCGTATTGGCCGCAGCGGTAACGCCCTGAACACCCTGATTCCGACCAGTACGACTCGCCTTACGACAGGAGAAATAGCCGACAAAGAAGAGGTCGTGTTAACCCGGGAGCTAAAAGAGGGGGATATCCTTCTGATCAAACCCGGCCATACTCTACCGGCTGACGGCATCATTCTTGAAGGACAAAGCAGCCTGAACGAATCAGCCCTGACCGGTGAGTATATGCCCGTGTCCAAGGCTGCCGGAGACAAAGTACTCGCAGGCACAATGAATGTCGAAAGCCCATTAAAAATTCGTGTTGAACAGACCGGGCAGAATGCAAGAGTAGCGAATATTGCTCACCTGCTGGATCGGGCTTTCTCTGAACGCCCGAAAACAGCTGAAATCACTAATAAAGTTGCACACTGGTTTGTACTTGGTGTGTTGATATCAACCTGTGGTGTTGGTCTTTTCTGGTGGCTACATAGCCCGCAAGATGCATTCTGGATCGTCTTATCGGTACTCGTAGTCACTTGCCCATGCGCGCTTTCTTTGGCAACACCAACAGCCCTGACAACATCAACCAATGCACTTCGGGAGCAAGGTATTCTGGTTACCCGGGGACACGTTGTCGAGAGCCTGGCACAGGCAACCCGAATCGTGTTCGATAAAACAGGGACTCTGACTGAAGGTCGCTTAATTCTGACTGAAACAAGAGTTCTGAACGAAGCTCTCGATGCAGAAGATGCTCTTAAATTAGCAGCAGCTCTGGAACGTACTTCTGAACACCCAATTGCCCGGGCTTTTGATGAATATCGTGGTTTCTATCTGGCTGAAGACGTGCAGTCCACCCCTGGTAAAGGGCTAAGCGGGACTATTCTGGGAGATATATATCGCATCGGCACGCCTCTGTTTGCCACAGATAACAATCCAGCACCAGAACTGCCTGATAGTGGTCAATGGTTGCTATTCAGTAAAAATGCCCAGCCTGTTGCCTGGTTTTCTATTGGAGACCGTATTCGAAATGGCGCAAAAGATGCTGTCTCTGCGCTCCAGTCACTAGGGCTTGAAGTCGACCTCCTATCCGGTGATCAGTCAGGGGCCGTTAACGTCATCGCTCAGTCTACCGGTATCCGTAATATTCGATCAGGAGCTTCCCCCGAGGATAAACTCAGTTATATCCGCAAACTCCAACAGCAAGGAGAGCGTATCATCATGGTCGGTGATGGCGTAAACGACATCCCTGTACTGGCGGGTGCTGATATATCCATTGCCATGGGAAGCGCCACTGACCTGGCTAAAACAAGTGCAGATGCCATTCTGATGTCCGGCCAGCTACAGAGAATTCCGGAAGGAATCACTTTGAGTCAAAAAACCCGTCGTATCATTCGCCAGAACCTCACATGGGCTGCGGGTTACAATCTAACGGCCTTACCTTTGGCCGCAGCGGGAGTTATCCCACCCTACCTTGCCGCTATTGGCATGTCTGCCAGCTCGCTGATCGTTGTACTCAATGCTCTGCGGCTTAATGCTAAACTGCCACAGCTGACATCTTCTGAACGTCAGAAGGAGCAACACACATGAGTATTCTTTTCTTATTAATCCCTCTTTCCCTTATTCTCCTTGGCGTAGCCATATGGGCCTTCTTTTGGGCCGTGGATAAGGGGCAGTTTGACGATCTTAGTGGTCCGGCTTACAGCATTTTGTATGATGATGATGTCAAGCCAGTCAGACAACGGCCCTCAGGCAGTAATGAGCAACCGGCCGAAACTCATACTCCCGAACAGGCTGAAGTATCGGATGCCAAGGATTCAAAACAGATATAATGGAATCACCCGGACTACTCAATCTGATGGGCGCTGACTTCAGCCTCATGACGTTATTAGCAGCCTTTGTCTTTGGCCTGATGGGAAGCGCTCACTGTCTGGGGATGTGCGGTGGCATCATGAGCACACTGACACTGGCTCGCTCACCTTCCAGCACAGGAATGCTGCCTTTACTGGCTTACAACAGCGGCCGCATCTTCAGCTATACCCTGGCCGGTACCATCGTCGCATCTCTTGGAGCTTTATTAAGCGATAGCCTATTGGTTATTGCTGAAATTATGCGCATTGTTGCCAGTATTATTCTCATTATGATGGCCTTTTATATCGCTAACTGGTGGAAAGGACTGGTCTATATCGAGAACGGTGGCCGCTACCTCTGGAAGTACCTTCAACCCATGGCATCCCGGCTAATGCCGGTTAGAAGCAATACTCAAGCCCTGTTACTAGGGCTGGTCTGGGGCTGGTTACCTTGTGGGCTGGTCTACAGCATTCTGATCTGGGCATTATCAGTAGCTCATCCACTTCAGGGTGCCGCCATTATGCTTTTTTTTGGTTTAGGTACTCTGCCTGCAATGCTAATGACTGGCCTTTTAGCGAGCCAGATCAAAGACTTAAGCCGCTCACCTGGTGTACGCTCCCTCGCGGCTATAATCATCATTATTTTTGCACTATGGCAACTGACGCCACTTTTTGATATTGGGCATCACCATATTCACTCTGATGATACCTCTGCGCCCAATATGTCAGGCACTGAGTCTCAAGAGCACTCCGGGCATATCAGACCAAAAAGTGACATGGAGCTATCAGGCGACCAGGGTTCTGCCACTTCAGGGCAATGAGAGAACAGCCAACCGGGAAACAACGGACCATTACCTACTGATTATGCATTAACTGATGCACTGCACGGCAATGCCGAAAAGGTTTAACTATGAATAAACGGACTCAGATCCAGTGGGATCACGACCTTATCCAGCGCTATAACATCTCTGGGCCCCGCTACACCTCATATCCGACCGCTGTTCAGTTCACTGATCAGTTTGACGAAACTGAATACCGTGCAGCCGCTCAACGTAGTGTTGATGCAGGAGGCCCGTTGTCACTTTATTTTCATATTCCATTCTGCGATACCATCTGTTTCTACTGCGGTTGTAACAAGATCGCTACTAAAGACACCGCTAAAGCCGAGCCTTACCTGGAGCGGGTCTATAAAGAGATTGAAATGCAGGCCAGCCTGGCTAACGCTGAGAATCGCCAGGTAAAACAACTGCACTGGGGAGGCGGAACGCCAACCTTTCTCAGTCATGATCAGATGCGCCAACTAATGGCCAAAACCCGTGAAGCATTTAACCTGCAAGGCAATGACGAGGGGGATTTCTCTATCGAAATCGACCCCCGTGAAGCCACTGGCGAAACAATGGAACTGCTGCGGGAATTAGGCTTCAATCGGGTAAGCCTGGGTGTACAGGATTTCAATCAGGCAGTGCAAAAAGCGGTCAACCGAGTCCAATCAGAAGAGATGACTCAGGATATTCTTGATCACTCCCGCCGCCTGGGCTTCCGCTCGCTGAATATTGATCTGATTTATGGTCTGCCGCTACAGACTGTAGCCACCTTCAGCGAAACGCTGGAAACCATCATTAAAATGAGCCCGGACCGTATTTCTGTCTTTAACTACGCTCACCTGCCGGAACGTTTCAAACCTCAGCGTCGCATCAAAGATGAAGAAATTCCTGAGCCAAGCGTCAAATTGCAGATACTGGAACACACCATCAATCGCCTGGTTGATGCGGGCTACGTCTACATCGGAATGGACCACTTCGCCAAACCGGATGACAGCCTGTCTGCGGCCCAGCGCGAAGGTAAACTACACCGTAACTTCCAGGGTTACACCACACACTCTGACTGCGACCTGATTGCCATGGGCGTTTCATCGATCAGTCAACTGGCTAATACCTACAGTCAGAACGCCTACACGATCGACGAGTACGAAGCTTTTATCGACAACGGCAAATTGGCTGTTATTAAAGGTCTTGAGCTGACCGATGATGACCTTTTACGCCGCAGCGTGATTAATCAGATCATCTGTCACTTTGAGCTGGATGGCGATAACATCAGCCGTGACTTTAATATCGACTTTGACAGCTATTTCAATGAGGAACTGCAGTTTCTTCAACAGCACCATAACGATGGTTTGATTGAATTATCCGGTAATAAGATAAAAGTCACACCCGCAGGCCGTTTACTTGTCAGGGCTGTGTGTATGGCATTTGATAAATATCTGGATAAAAAAGCACTGGCACAATCCTACTCCCGTATTATCTGAGAGGTAGTCACAGCCAGAGAAAGGGAGAAGACGCCGTCTTTCTCCCTTTTTTTGTCTTAAATCATGCTATTCTGATAAACCTGATATGCATCAAAAAACTTTGCGTAGTTCAGCAAAATGTTCATAATGAGCTACAGCTTCTGAATTACAGAGGCATCCGTGAGCCATTCTTGTTAGTCATTAGCCCGGAGTTCTGATATGCCAAAGGGGCAACTTAAGGGAATATGTTTTCACCCGAGCAAGGAAACTAAGTGTGTTACCTGCAGCCTGAGCTCTCTCTGTCTGCCGATTTCACTGAATTTTGAAGACATTGACCAGCTGGATAAAATAATTAAGCGCCGTCAACCACTGAAGAAAGGCGAGCACCTTTTCCATCAGGGCGATCGCTTTGATTGTGTTTACGCGGTACGTTCCGGCAGCATTAAAAACTACGCCATGACCAATGACGGCGAAGAGCAGATCACTAACTTTCATCTGCCCAGTGAACTGGTTGGTCTTGATGGTATTGATTGCGAAACTTATCCGGTATCAGCAAAAGCACTGGAAACAACAACAGTTTGTGAAATTCCATTTGCCCGCCTCGAAGAACTGGCAAAAGAACTTCCCGAACTTCGCTCTCAGGTTCTGCGCATCATGAGTAGAGAGTTACGTGATGATAAACAGATGATGATGCTGTTGAGCAAAAAAAATGCGGAACAACGTGTTGCAACCTTCCTGACAAACCTCTCAACTCGTTTTAAACGCCGCGGTTATTCACCGTTTACCTTCCGCTTGCCAATGTCCCGTAATGAGATTGGCAACTATTTAGGACTCGCTGTTGAAACGGTAAGCCGGGTTTTTACCCGCTTCCAAAACAGCGACCTGATCGCGGTGAATGGTAAAGAAGTTCATATTCTGAATATGGATGACCTGAGTACGCTTGCAGGCCTGCCCGACCAGGAGCAAAAAGTCGCTCAGGACACTAAGCTAGCCAGCGATGGTTGAGAAAACACTTACATAAAATATAGAAAAGAGAGCCTCGGCTCTCTTTTTTCGTTTACAGCCAAGGGCCCATCAACCAGCATCAACAATATCAATACGTTGAGCCATCATCTTCAACTGCTTCTCCTCCAGGTTTTTGAAATCAAACAGCTCAGTATCACCCAGCTGTGAAGGAGCAACATTTTGCATGGCACGAAACATAGTATCCAAGCGGCCCGGATGCTGCTTTTCCCAGCTTTGCAGCATCTCTTTAACTACCTGTCGTTGCAGGCCATCCTGAGAGCCACAGAGATTACAGGGAATGATCGGGAATTTTTTCCATTCAGAGAAAGCTTCAATATCTTTTTCAACACAATACGCCAGTGGACGAATAACAATATTCTTACCGTCATCACTCAGTAATTTGGGAGGCATCGCTTTAAGGGTCCCACCGTAGAACATATTCAGAAACAGTGTCTCCAGCATATCATCCCTGTGGTGACCCAAAGCGATTTTGGTGGCACCGATCTCTTCCGCAAAGCCATAGAGAGAGCCTCTGCGCAATCGGGAGCAGAGCGCACAGGTAGTTTTTCCTTCCGGAACTTTCTCCTGAACGATACTGTAAGTATCACGCTCCAAAATATGGTATTCCACACCAATAGTATCCAGATATGCGGGCAACACATGTTCAGGAAAACCTGGTTGCTTCTGATCCAGGTTCACAGCCACCAGGTCAAATTTAACCGGTGCACTTTTTTGCAGGCTCATCAGGATATCCAGCATGGTGTACGAGTCTTTCCCCCCTGAAAGACATACCATTACCTTATCGCCTTCCTGAATCATATTGTAGTCGGCAATAGCCTGTCCGACATGACGGCGCAAACGCTTTTGCAGCTTATTAAACTCGCGTTTATCTTTTGGTAAAAGTTCCTGCATGGGGGCTCCTGTGGCAAGGCAAAACTAAGGGGGGTCTTTTACCCAAAAACCAGTTAATTGTAAACTCGAAGAGTTGATAAAAAAGCACAAAAAATGACAACACTTTGATGTTTAAAGCGTTTATGATGAGTTATAAATTTTGATACGCTTGGATTAGGTCCATTCTTGGACACAATGGATGACAGGTAAGGCGTTAAATGAATACTCTGCAGCGATCACGTCTGCTGGACACGATTCAGCTGGTTCTTGAAGCTCACCCTCAGGGCCTGAATGAACACTCCTTGATTAAAGCCTTGGGCGAGACAGGGGTTATCGAAGTGACCCCGGCTACCTTCTCCGACACCATGACGCTTTTCCGTACGCACTTTCTGGTCTACAACGCCCTCTATGAACTCAAAGATGAGCTCATTAAGAGAGCTCATTGGATTATGGAAATTTCAGCCGTTCATATTCAGTTACACCCCTACGAATTTGGTCATGACCTTCTCGAAGAGAAGGATCCAATGCGCGATTATTATCTTGATCTGACAGCTCTGCAGGAAACCACAGAGGAAGAGCTGGATGATATGTTGCGAAATTTCTGGAAAAAGATTGATATCGAAGAAGAAAAGCAGGTGAAGCGCGGACTCAGCCATCGGGCACTGGAGTGCCTGGAGCTAAGCGAACCGATTACCTTTGCAGAAATAAAACAACGCTACCGTAAACTGGCGATGCAGCACCACCCGGATCGGGGCGGAGACCCATCAAAAATCCAGGAGATCAATGAAGCCATGGCAATTCTAAAGGCAGCTTTCCAATGAAAAAAACCTATCTGTTCAGCGTACTGGTTCTGGCTACGACATTACTGATCAACAGTACTGAGACACTTGCAGCCCGGCATGCCGTCGTCTTACAGTATCAACACATTAGTGACCGGACCCCTCCCAGTAAAAGTGCAACGGAGGAAGAATTTCTTCAGCATCTGGACTACCTGAAAAATCACAACTTTACTGTATGGCCGCTGGAAAAAATTATTGACCGCGTTAAAAACAAACAGAGCATTCCTGATAAAACAGTCGCGATTACCTTTGATCACGCCTATATCAGTGTATATAACAATGCACTCAAATATCTTTCAGACCGCAAACTCCCTTTTACCGTATTTGTTGCGGCAGCTCCCATTCTGAAAGAACACCCTCTTTATATGAACTGGAAACAGCTCCGAAACGTTCAGAAAGCTGGCGGCACTATCGGCAGTATGGGGATCACCTCCAGCAACCTTGCCAAAGCACTGCCTGGCGAAACCGCGGAAGAGAGGCGATTACGGATTACAAAAGAGATTGAACTGAACCAGAAAGCCCTACAAAAGTATTTAGGGATTGCACCTAAACTTTTTGCCTATCAGGCAGGCCAGGCTGATGAAGTCGTGCGGAAGGTGATAAAATCGAAAGGGCTGGTTGCCTTCGGACTGCACCAGGGGCCAGTAAGCCGCTACACATCAATGACTTATCAGCCAAGGTTCACAGCAACCGGCACTGCAAGTAACATTAACAACCTTTCAGTAAAGCTCACAAGCCTACCACTGCCTGTACGTCGGGTAAAAGCTCAGCCAACCATTCTTGCCGCCGATAATAAACGACCACAGGCTCAGGTTGAGCTACTGTCAGGCAGCTACCAACTAAGTGGCCTACGCTGTCAAAATGCTGATGGCTTACCGGTAAATACCTACACAAGTGAAGAAGAAGGTAAACGCCCGACATTTACGATGCAAAGTAAACTGGGGGAAAATGTTGGTCCGATAGAATATACCTGCACAGCCCCTCATGATAAATCAACACGATTCTACTGGTTTTCACATAGCTGGATCCTGCCAAATCAAAAAGGTAGTTGGTAATCAATCCACATATAACCGGGGGTGGCCTACCTCCGGTATACGGTGGGTATCTAACGGAGCACTCCTGATTCGCCTTAGCAGAAATATACCCACCCTCTGACAGATCACTAATGATTCGATATTTTCGAAGGAAAACTCGGCATAATTAGGATTTTTCTTTCTTTTTAATTAAGTAAGCTCATATCAACTGAAGTTTAATAATAAGGTGTTGAAAATGGGTTTACTGATCGACGGCCTTTGGCATGACCAATGGTATGACACAAAGAAAAGCGATGGACATTTTGTACGGGAAGACGCTCAGTTTCGCCATCTTTTAGGCTCAGATGACCACCCTGTAGAGAAAGACAGATATCACCTTTATATCTCTCATGCCTGTCCTTGGGCCCATCGCAGCATGATTGTCCGCCACCTCAAAGGGCTGGAGCAATTACTTCCTTTCACCGCCGTATCCCCGGATATGCTGAGCAATGGCTGGGTCTACGACACTCCAGAGCCAAACTATGGCTACGAGTTTCACCACCAGCTCTATACTCATGCCAAAAAAGATTATACCGGCCGGGTAACAGTTCCGGTGCTATGGGACCTTCAGCAGGGAAGTATTGTAAATAATGAATCTTCAGAAATTATTCGCCTGCTCAACACCGCTTTTAACGAGATAACCGATAATCACATTGACCTGTACCCTGAATGCCTTAGAGCAGAAATTGACCAATGGAATGAACAGATTTATCCAAACGTAAATAATGGCGTATACCTTTGCGGTTTTGCCACAAGCCAGCAAGCATACGAAGAAGCTTTTATCTCTCTGTTTGAGACACTGGATAAGATTGAAAACCAACTGGAAAAAACGCCTTATCTGACAGGTGAATATCTGACTGAAGCGGATATCCGCCTCTTTACGACTCTGATTCGGTTTGATCCGGTTTATGTTGGCCACTTTAAGTGTAATTTACGCAGAATTGTTGATTATCCGAACCTTTGGGATTACACCAAAGCGATCTATCAGTTTAAAGAGATTCGCTGTACGGTTCATTTTGACCAAATTAAGCGTCACTACTACTTCAGCCACGAAAATATCAATCCAACCCAGATAATCCCTGCTGGCCCGGATCTTTCTTTTCTGAATTCACGGGTAGACCGCCCGGCCCCCAAACTCTTTCAGGCATAATTTAATCTGGTATTCTTTACCGCTCCAAATAAAAAAGGCCTGCAATATCTATTGCAGGCCAACTCTACAGAGTAGCACTTATCAAACGGGGAATCTGAAGTCGGACGCAACTCAATTCTGCTTCACAAAGACTCAGACTTAACTGGTAGGAATCGGACCTTTCAATAAACGCACATACATAAGCGCCGTCGTAATAGCATCACCCAGAGCGCTGTGACGCTGCCCAACCATAGGCACCCCCAGTTTTTCAGCGATTTTCTCAAAGTGAAGGTCCGGCTGTAGCTCTGGGTTAGCACGCTTGACCTTCGCCTCGTAGCTCTGAGACAGCTCAATCGTTTTATTCGGCAAGCTAAAACCAAACCGTGGGCGAATAAAGCGGTTTAACACCGTGATGTCATAATCAATGTAATACCCCATAATTGGACGATTGCCAATAAAATGCAGCAACTGCTCCAAAGCATCAGGTAGCACCTCACCGCCACGCAGATCGACACCACGGATGCGATGAACTTTAATCGAGTCACCGGTCAGGCTTTCTGGTTTCTGTAGCTTGATATCCAGCTTTTCACTGGTCAGCACCTGAGTGCCTTTAATTTTTACCGCAGCAATAGACACCAGCTCTGCTTTCTGAGGGTCCAGATCCGTCATTTCACAGTCCAAGGCGATAATCTCATCGCCTGTATACGGCTCAAACATAAAGGCGTAGTCGCCATCTTTATGGGCCCATTTATCGGTAGCACTTCTTATTGTTTTCAAAACCATTTTGCTTACCTCACAATAACTTCAGTGTTTATCTTTCAAGGTGATAGCGATGTGACATTCTTGATTTAAATTCTTTCACCATATGCAGCGCTTCACGGAGCAGGTCTCGGTCAAGTTTATTAAGGCTCACAGCACTTACCATATTACTCTCACCTGATGGAGCCTGCCCCGTTTCAACCTTGAGCTGCTGCTGTAAACGCAGGGAGCTTAGTACAACCAGCGCTTCAGCTAAATCATCCGCAAACTTGCGCTTCATCACTCGCTTCTCGACCAAAGCATCAATGCGCTGAAAGGTGTTAGTTTCTTTTATCTTAAATTGCAGTGCCATGGTACGAATGCCATGAACTATCGGGAAGATGCCACCTTTTTTAATATCCATACCATCGGAGTTTTTCAAACCACCAAAGAAGGTTAATGGTGTACTGAAGCGGCGCAAAGGCATAGCAAAATAGGAGTAGAAAACTTCGTTACCCTCCAAAGAGTGGAATAGGTGATCACGCAGGCGGCTAAACAGTCGTGCATCACCGGCAACGGCATGAGCATCAACAAAAATGGCGAGATTCATCAGGCCAGTTCCTTCAACAGAGCCGCTCCACTGATTCAAAGTTTTCCTCCACTCTGATTCTTTCATAACCCACTCTGGGTTCGAAACCATAATATTGCCGGGGCAAAGTGGGTAACCAAAATCAAGCAATGTATTCGTAAACTTATCCATTACCTGACTGCACTCTTGCCAGTCCAGGTCGTCCGCTATAATCAAGGCGTTATCCTGATCAGTCTTTAGTACCTGCTCACCTCGACCCTCGCTCCCCATAACAAGCAAGCAAGTTTTTTTACGAATCTCTTCAGGGACTAATTGCTCATAAGCTTTAGCAATAATACGGCCATTTAATGCAGCCAGAAGATCCATCGCAAAGCGAATTTTAACCCCCTGGGCTACCAGACCATTGATCAGCTCTGTTGTCCCCTTGGCCGCCCTGGCAAGCTCTTCAAGATTACCTGCTCGTTCAATCTGCAAACCAATTACATGGGATTGGCTGGAGAAAAAACTTAGCACATCGGTCAGCTCTACCAGACCTGCTAATTGGTTATGATCAAAAACAACTACCCGCTGAATCTTGTGGCGTGTCATCAGAACCAGAGCATTGAACAAAAAATCATCAGCCTGAACCGTCAGCAGGTCATAGCAGGCTAAATCGCAGATATCGCTATCAAGTCCCATATCCTGCAGTACCACACCTTCAAGCAAGTCTGTGCGGGTTACCATGCCATATTGAGAGTCTTTATGAACCAGCAAGCAATCTGAGTGCTGCTCACGCATGGTGCGTGTGGCCTCGAGAATTGTGGTACCGGACTGTAAGATAACCGCTTCGCGCAAAACGGAGTCTGCGACCTTAGCCATCATAAAGGAGGACATATCGCCATTGCCCAACTTTTCGCTGCGGCGCCGTTCCAGTAAGCGTGCCTTTTCCGCCAGGGTGTTCTGAAAATAAGCCGCAAAAGGCTCATTACTGTGCATCAGGCCGAGGAATATCTCTTTTGGCAGTAACCAGGCAATCGTTTCTTCAACGGTCTTGAATGTATAACGACTGGAACCGTTAATAATACCTATCGCACCAAACAGATCGTCATGGGCATATTCCCGGATCACGCCGCCATCCTGCTCGGATTCTTTTGTCAGATCCAGCTCAACAACAGCACCTTTCAGCACAACAAAAACAGATTCACTCACCTGTCCGGCATCGATGACAATTTCATCTTTACCAAAATAGCCAATATCCAAACTGGATATCAGTTTTTCCTGCTCTTCCGTTCTGAGCAAATCAAAAGGCGGATGAGAGAGGTCGAACTCATTGCTCATAGATTTTTATCCTTGTTATCAGAGCCAAAGATTCTGAAGGCGGATAGGCTAGTAGTGAAGGTGTGTACGCCCGAACCACAGGCCTGCCAGCGCATTCGGTAACTTTGTGTTATTAACCGAATCTAGCAGACCCACCGGTCAGCTGTAAGCCTGACTTTAGTATCAGGCTTTTAAAGAGAGGAGGAATAGTTAGCGGCAAACCTGAAGCAATAACTCATTATCCTGAGTGAGAACCTGACGTTTCTCCAGATCCAACATTCTTTTTTCATTCATAGGCAGGAGATCGCGAGTATCACAGTTAAGCACATAAGCCTGAGCCTTAACACGATCAACATGTTGCTTCTCAAAACGGTAAAGCATGAACTCAGAAATTATCTGATTATCAATGGAACGTGGCTGAATACTAGCTGTATCCAAAACAGTAAAAGCCGTTGTCATAGGAATCATATAAGTCCATGGACGCCAGAGGCTTCCCGGAGCTTCTGAAGCAACCACAACAGAGTTCTCAGGTAAACTCGCAGTTTTGTGGTCAAACCAGTCATACTCGGTATGAACCTGATAAGCCAGCATACCAACACCGGCAAAAACAGGAATAATCCACTTAGGTAAGCGCTGGCGGCTGATTTTCCTAAGAAATAGAGCGATACCTGCACAGGCAATCCCCACAACGAACGCAGCAATTAAGTGCCAAATCATAAAAACCCTTCCTTCAAATAAGTCGGGCTTCCTTAGAAGGAAGCCCGCTTTGCTTTCTTATACCCTTGCAGATTGTAAACCTGCCCGAGCTGAAGAGCTATTAGTGATCAACTGCCTCACCAGCACCTTTAGGGAAACGTACGCTTTCTACCATTTCCTGAATTTCTACAGGTGGTTTCTCTGTAGCACCGGAAACAATGAAGGCTGTTGCAAAGTTGATTACTGCACCAATTGCACCGAAGGATAGAGGGGAAATACCCAGAATCCAATGCTCAGCAGTATCCGGCAAGGTGTTAGTACCTGGGATAAACAACCAACCTTTATAGGTAAAGATGTAAACCAGAGTTGTAATCAGACCCGCCAACATACCTGCAACCGCACCTTTGTTATTCATGGTGACAGAGAAGATACCCATCATAAGAACAGGGAAGATCGAAGCCGCGGCAATACCAAATGCCAGTGCCACCGTCTGTGCAGCAAAGCCAGGAGGGTTCAGACCCAACCAGGTTGCTACCAGAATAGCTGCAGCCATAGAGATACGAGCAGCAAGCATCTCACCTTTTTCAGTGATGTTTGGATTGATGGTTTTCTTGATCAAATCGTGACTGATTGCCGCAGAGATTGCCAACAACAGACCAGCAGCCGTTGACAGTGCCGCAGCGATACCACCGGCAGCGATCAGACCAATAACCCAACCCGGAAGTTGTGCAATCTCAGGGTTAGCCAGTACCAGAATATCGTTATTTACGTTCAGCTCATTACCATTCCAGCCACGCGCTTCAGCAGTATTGTTGAAGTCTGCATTTTTGTCATTGTAGAACTGAATACGACCATCGTTATTCTTATCTTCGTACTTGATCAGACCAGTCTCTTCCCAGGTTTTCATCCACTCTGGACGTTCAGAGAACAGAATTGGATTCTGCATCGCCTGCTCATAACTTTCCTGTTTAGCTGCAGCTTCAGGATAAACCGTTGTAATCAGGTTCAGACGAGCCATAGATGCAACAGCAGGAGCTGTCAGGTACAGCAGAGCGATAAAGATCAGCGCCCAACCTGCAGACCAACGTGCATCAGCAACTTTAGGTACAGTGAAGAAACGGATGATAACGTGTGGCAGACCTGCAGTACCAAACATCAGAGACAGAGTAAACAGAACCATGTTCAGTTTATTGTCCACATCTGCGGTATAGCTACTAAAGCCCAGCTCAGTAACAACAGTGTTTAGTTTTTCCAGAAGAGGTACACCGGATTCAACGTGAGTACCAAACATACCAAACATTGGAATCGGGTTACCGGTCAGCTGCATCGCGATGAAGATCGCAGGAATGGTATAAGCAATAATCAGTACAACGTACTGAGCTACCTGAGTATAGGTAATACCTTTCATACCACCGAATACTGCGTACAAAAATACGATCAGAGCAGCAATCCAGATACCAGCATCATTGGAAACTTCCAGGAAGCGGGAGAATGCAACACCGGCACCACTCATCTGACCGATTACATAAGTAACGGAAGCAACAATCAGGCAGATTACAGCTAAGGTACGGGCTGTACTGCTGTAGAAGCGGTCACCAATGAAATCAGGGACAGTGAACTTACCAAACTTACGCAGGTAAGGAGCCAGAAGCATGGCCAGCAGTACATAACCACCAGTCCAGCCCATCAGGAAGGATGAGGCGAAGTAACCTTTAGAGGCCAGCAAACCAGCCATGGAGATAAATGATGCAGCAGACATCCAGTCAGCTGCTGTTGCCATACCATTAGCAACAGGGTGTACGCCGCCACCAGCTACGTAGAACTCTTTTGTTGAACCCGCTCGGGCCCAGATGGCAATACCGATGTAGAGTGCAAAAGATGCCCCTACAAACAGAATATTAATCGCAAATTGACTCATGCTTCCTTACTCCCCAAGGCCAAATTTTTCATCAAGTTTGTTCATCTTCCATGCGTAATGGAAAATGATACCGATAAAGGAAATAATTGACCCCTGCTGGGCAAACCAGAAACCTAAATCCGTACCTCCAACAGGAATACCAGCCAGCAATGGACGTAGAAGAATTGCAAACCCATAGGAAACTAAAGCCCAGACAATCAGACTTCCAAAGATCAGGCGTAAGTTAGCCGACCAGTATTCAGCAGCATTGCTTTTACTATCTGCCATAGTGATGCTCTCCGTTTATTGTTATTAAGAGTTCAGGATATAAAGCCTGAGAATTATGAGGCGCCAGCAGCAAGTATAGATCAACGGCACTCGTTGCCATTTAAACCAACCGATACAAGCCTTTTGCTTTACCCTCATTTTATTGTTATGAAAATTCCAGCTCTTCAGGCCTGATTGATTTTCAAAAATATCCTCTGCAATGTAATCCCCGACATTAGTAGTAGAGCGATCAAACCATCGCCAAAAAAACAATAAAATCCTTAAAAAACATAAAGATAGAAAATCCATCCAATATCAGAAAGTAAGCGTTTTCTTACCTTCTAACATAAAGGTCTAATAGGTTTAATATGCTAAAAACCAAACCCTAAAACCAAATGGTCATACTTTGATCAAATCTGACTGACACAATCAATGTTCTCAGACTGATTATTCGTTTATTTTGCTGCAACGCATATAAAAAAGGATGAGCAAATCATCCATTCTTAAGTCATATATAATGTATAAAACGACCTATCCCGGCTGTTGATCCAGGATACTACCTGTATGTCTTGGGATACGAATATCATCAACCATTACCTGAATTTCCTCCGGTGGCTCGGGCGTCACTCTGGATACCATAAAGGCCACGGAAAAATTCAGCAGCATTCCCAGCGCGCCAAAACCTTCCGGAGAAATCCCCAGGAAAAGATTCTCTTCCACCCCTCCCATAAACTTGAAATAGATAATATAAGCCAGTGTTGAAGTAAGACCGACCAGCATACCTGCAACAGCACCCTCTTTGTTCATTCGTTTAAAGAAGACTCCCATAAAGATAGCGGGAAAAAAACTCGCTGCCGCCAGACCAAAAGCAAGAGCTACTGTAGCAGCGACATAACCCGGGGGGTTCAAACCAAAATATCCCGCGATACATATCGCAGCCACCGACGCCATGCGGGCAGCAACCAGTTCCTGTCGCTCATTAATTTCCGGCAATAAGGTTTTTTTAAGTAAATCGTGTGAGATAGCGGTCGATATTACAAGTAACAGGCCGGCAGCGGTGGAAAGTGCAGCAGCAACAGCGCCAGCGGCAATTAAGGCAATCACCCAGTCAGGCAAACTGGCAATCTCAGGGTTTGCAAGTACCATAATATCCCGATCAACGAACACCTCATTAGCATAAGGCTGAACATTCGGGTCAAACCCTGGAGAGGTTTCAGTATCAACCAAAGGGTTCTCAGTTAAACGCTGTCCCAGCTCACCGTATTGATCTGTAAGCACCGGCTTTCCTCCCATAAAGGCATCACCAGCCGCATACTGAACCTTGCCATCGCCATTCCTGTCGTTCCAGGCGATAAGGCCGGATTGCTCCCAGTTCTTAAACCATGACGGCACTTCGGAATAAGAAACCCCTTTTCCCTGCTCTCCATTAAGAGTATTAATCAGGTTTAATTGCCCCATAGCACCTACAGCAGGGACGGTTAGATATAGAGCCGCAATAAACATCAGCGCCCACCCGGCAGAAGAGCGGGCATCACGGACACTTGGCACTGTAAAGAAACGAACAATCACATGGGGTAAACCTGCTGTGCCCGCCATCAGTGCCGCTGTAATAAAGAAGGTATCAATGGTTGTTCGGGTGCCCGTGGTATATTCATGAAATCCTAGGTCCTGCACAATTTCATCCAGTACAAAAAGCACCGGTTTACCAGCCCATATTGGATTAACCGACTCTAAAACCGTAGCTCCCAGCCCGGTCTGAGGCAAAACATGGCCTGTCATCTGCATCACCAGGAAAACCGCTGGGACGGTATAGGCAAAAATCAGAATGCAGTACTGAGCCACTTGCGTGTACGTAATGCCTTTCATCCCTCCCATAACCGCATAAAAGAACACAATAACCATACCGATCAGAACACCGGTATCAATATCCACATGCAGAAAGCGGGAAAAAACAATCCCTGTTCCACGCATCTGCCCTGCGATATAAGTGAAAGAAATAAAAATGACACAGATAACAGCAAGGGTGCGGGCTGTATTCGAATAGTAGCGATCACCAATAAAGTCCGGCACCGTGAACTTACCAAATTTGCGCAGGTAGGGTGCCAATAACAAGGCCAGCATGACATAGCCACCAGTCCACCCCATCAAATAGCCAGAAGCATCATAACCGGTGAAAGACACAATGCCCGCCAGGGAGATAAATGAAGCGGCAGACATCCAGTCAGCAGCTGTTGCCATTCCGTTCGCAGCAGGATGAATACCGCCGCCAGCCACATAAAACTCTTTTGTTGAGCCAGCCCGTGCCCAAATGGCTATACCGAGATAAAGAGTGAATGACAGGCCAATAAATAAGTAGGTAAGTACATCAAGGCTCATGGCGAAAGGTTTCCTCAGAATTCGTTTTTATTATTTTAGGCTCACAGGAGGCGTGAAAAGCTCAATCAGAAGGTCACTCATGTACATCGTATTTCTTATCGAGCTTATTCATACTTCGTGCGTACATAACCAACAACGCCAAAAAAATAAAAATAGATCCTTGCTGAGCAAACCAGAAACCCATTTTGAAGCCAAAGAAATGTATTTTATTCAGGGCATCGACAAACAAAATGCCGCAGCCATAAGAAGCCACAAACCAGATGATGAGATAGCGAATAATCAAACCGATATTCTCGCGCCAATATGCAATCGCTTGCTCTTCTTTCATGGGCTAACCTTTTTTGTTATTTAATTTTTTTATTATTGGTACAAACCAGTCCATAGGACAATCTAACAAATCTGAGGTTTTTAACCCCTTTACTTTAGTCTTAACCGGTCGGGCAAACCGACCCTTAATCCCAGGTCTTAGACAAAAAAAGGGGAGCATCTTACTGGAGATACTCTACTGATTGGTTGCCACCCTTATATTTGCCTTGAAGCCTGATGTCAGCTACATGACAATATTGATTCATTTTTCATCAGGTGATCGGGTATGTTCCAAGGCTGGATATTAGTGACTATCTCACTGATCTACATTGCAATTCTTTTCTCTATAGCCTGGTGGGGAGACGCAAAAGCAAAGCGTAGCAAAGCACGCCTGACGTCTCGCCGACCCTTTGTCTATAGTCTCGCTCTTGGTGTTTACTGTACCTCATGGACTTTTTACGGCACAGTTGGGCAAGCCACACACAGTAGTTGGACCTATCTGAGTATTTTTCTCGGCCCCATTATTATGTATGTGCTGTTTTCAGGACTCATCCGGAAAATCATCCGGGTGAGTAAAAAGCAAAACATCACCTCCATCGCTGATTTTATTTCCTCCCGTTATGGTAAAACCCAGAGCCTGGCTATTCTTGTCACCCTGATAGCCCTGGTAGGAACACTGCCCTATATCGCGCTGCAGCTAAAAGCTGTCACTATGTCATACAACGTTATTACCAGTTATCCCGCCCCCATGACGCACAATAGCGTCGATTTCTTTAGCGATACCGGTTTCTATGTCGCCATTATGATGGCCGTTTTTGCCATTATCTTCGGCACGCGTAATGTGGATGCAACAGAGCACCATGATGGTCTTGTTCTGGCCATCGCGTTTGAATCTGTCATTAAATTACTGGCTTTTATCGTTGTTGGCGCTTCAATTACTTACGGCATGTTCAATGGTTTCAATGACCTACTGACTCACGCACGTTACTATTTGGAAATTGAGAAAGAGCTTAATAAAGACCCCATCAGTAACGGTTTCTTAGCTCAAACACTTCTCGCGATGCTGGCAATTCTCTGCCTGCCCCGACAATTCCATATGGCCGTGGTGGAAAACACCCATGTTGAAGATGCCCGGACTTCACGCTGGGTATTTCCTGCTTACCTGGTAGCCATCTCTTTTTTCGTCTTGCCGATTGCAGCAGCAGGCCTGCTGATTTTTCCTGACGGAACCGTCGAGCCTGACACCTTTGTACTGACACTACCGATGGCTGCACAGCAAGGCGGGCTGACTCTTCTGTCCTTTATTGGAGGGTTTTCGGCCGCCACCAGTATGGTTATTTTGGCAACAATCGCCATCAGCATTATGGTGTCTAATGACATTGTGATCCCACTTTTGCTGAAGTTCCGATGGAGTGGCAACACCTCCCATCACGATTTTGGTCAACTGGTATTAAGAATCCGACGGATCACAATCCTGGGTGTGCTGGCCCTAGCTTATCTGACCTATCTTGCCATTGCCGAATTCAACTCTCTGGCTGCCACTGGGTTGCTCTCTTTTGCTGCAGTAGCCCAATTTGGCCCGGCGCTAATCGGTGGCATGTACTGGAAAAGAGGAAACCGATACGGTGCCCTGGCAGGGATGAGCAGTGGTATCCTCATCTGGGCATACACTATGATGTTACCCAGTCTTGCTAATGCCGGCTGGCTCGAGTCCAGCATCTTTGTCGATGGCCCCATGGGAATATACTGGTTGAGACCAGAAGCCCTTTTCGGTGCCAATCTGGACTTCCTGACCCACGGTGTAGCCTTCAGTCTGGGCATCAATCTGATACTGTATATAGCCGTCTCAAACATCACTCGGCAACGGGTGATTGACCGGATTCAGGCTTCAGCATTTATCGACAGCATTGATACCCGAAATACCAAGTCTGCCCGGCCATGGATGGGCTCAACCTCAGTGGGTGACCTGATGGCCTTATGTGAACGCTTTCTTGAACCGGAAGCGGTCGATAAAGCCTTCTCTGATTATTTTCTGCGTAATAATAAAGAATCTTTCCGACCGGATGACAGGGCTAGCATCGAGGTTATTCAATTTACGGAACGCCTTCTTACCGGTGTGCTGGGAGCATCATCTGCCCGCATCGTGATTAACTCAGCGCTTCAGGGTAAAGAGATTCAGATCAGCGATGTTATCTCCATTGTGGATGAAGCCTCCCAGGTTCTCGAATTCAACCGTGCCCTGCTGCAGGCCACGATTGAAAACGTCAGTCAAGGTATCTCCGTGGTCGACCACAACCTGAGGTTAGTCGTATGGAATCAGCACTATCTGGACCTGTTCAATTTCCCGGACAACCTGATTCGCGTCGGTGAGCCCATCGAAAATATCTTTCGCTTTAATGCTCAAACCGGAGAGTACGGACTCGGAGACCCGGAAGATCAGGTTCAGCAGCTTCTGGATAATATTCGCTATGGTGAACCTCACCGCTATATTCGCTACCGTAAAGATGGCACCGTGCTGGATGTAGAAGGCAACCCCATGCCTGGCGGAGGCTTTGTTTATACCTATCAGGATATAACCCAGCAAAAACAAACGGAAGAAGCACTGATCCAGAGTGAAAACAATATTCGGATTTATACTGATAATGTCCCTGCTCTGATCGCTTATTTTGATATAGAGCTACGCTACCTTTTCACCAACAAAGCCTATGAAGAAGCGATGAGTGTCGACCGGACGACAATTATCGGCCAGCCTATTTATAAAGTGTTATCTCTCAGCCAGTACGAAGCTCGCCGCCCCTATATTGAACGCGTACTACAAGGTGAGCGCACTATTTTTGAGCTGGAACATATGCTGGATAATGGGCGTATGCGATATGGCCTGGTCACCTACACCCCTCATAAAAATGATCAGGGAGAAATTCTCGGTTTTTTCTCCCTTTATCAGGATATAACCGAACGCCGTAAAGCTGAAATAGCACTAAAAGAGACGAATGAAACACTGGAAGAACGGGTGAAAGAACGTACCCAAGAGCTTTCCGATCTCAATCAGGACCTGATGCAGGCTAAACAAACATCAGAACAGGCCAACGCCTCCAAAACCCGCTTCTTAGCAGCAGCATCTCATGACCTGCTTCAGCCCCTGAATGCCGCACGTCTGTTCACTTCTGCGTTAGCTCATCAGGTAAAAGAAGAAAATCCTGATCAATATCGCATGACCCGTAATATCGACAGCTCGCTGAAGGCTGCAGAAGAGCTGCTCAGTACCCTGCTGGATATATCCAAACTAGACGCTGGTGCACTGCAACCCAATATCAGCACTTTTTACCTAGCCGATATTCTTAAGCCTCTTAAGGCAGAGTTCGGTGTTATGGCTGATGATCGCGGCCTGCAATTAAACACAGTCAGTAGTCGGGCTATTATCCGTAGCGATAGCCAAATGCTAAGAAGAATTGTCCAGAATTTCTTATCAAATGCCGCTCGCTATACTCAGCACGGAAAAATTCTACTGGGTTGCCGAAGAATTAAAAATGGCGTTCGTATCGAAGTCTGGGACACTGGCCCAGGCATCCCTGAAGAAAAGCTCTCTGAAATTTTCCAGGAGTTTAAGCGCCTGGATCATCCTGAGCGTCACAACAAAGAGGGCGAAAAAGGCCTAGGGCTTGGGCTGTCGATCGCTGAGCGTATGAGCCGGGTACTGGACCACAAACTTCAGGTTAGATCATGGCCCGGTGAAGGTACTGTATTTAGTGTAGAAGTTCCCTTAGGGAAACCTGAAGACCTTCCAAAGGAGCAAAACGAAAAAAGTGCCACCCCAGCCACAAAGCGCCAGCGTAATAATCCATTGGCAGGGCTGCATATTCTCTGCATAGATAACGAGCCCTTAATCCTTGAAGGAATGGAAGCGATGCTCAGCAACTGGGATTGCCGGGTAAGTAAAGCCACAACCATTGGCGGAGCAAAATCAGCCATCCGAAATTCGGGTACACCGGATATTGTACTGGCAGACTATCACCTGGATAACGATGTAACCGGCGTCATGGCACTGTCAGCACTTAACGAAGCAAGGCATGAGCAGATTCCCGGCATTATGATAACAGCCGACAGGACTGAAGCCGTTGCAGAAGAGATCAAACGGGAGGGCTATACACTACTGCACAAACCCCTTAAGCCAGCCCCCCTAAGAGCTATGGTCACCCGTATTCTGAAAAGCCAAAAGCTGAAGCAGTGATCAACAATGCATGAACATAAAAAAGCCGCTAAACAGCGGCTTTTTATCGGAAGGAGTCTGTCGGGGGTAGCACTCAATCAGCTACTTTCGGTGGCTCAACCTCGAGCTGCTTCGCTGCAATCACCGCCTGAGTACGACTGTGCACACCCAACTTACGCAAAATAGCCGTTACATGCGCCTTAATAGTGGCTTCAGAAACATTAAGCTCATAGGCAATCTGCTTATTCAGCAAGCCTTCAGTAAGCATATTCAGTACACGGAACTGTTGCGGAGTCAGTGTTGAGAGAGCTTCAGCAAAACGGGCCTGCTCTTCACTGACTTCACTCAGTGTTTCAGAGATCTCAGGAGGAAGCCAGATTTCACCATTAAGTACTTCTTCAATCGCTTCTGCGATGGTCTCCAATGAAGATGATTTAGGAATAAAGCCGGATGAGCCAAAATCAATCGCTCGCTGAATCACAATAGGCTCTTCAGTACCAGAGACAACAATCACGGGAATAGCAGGACACTGCCCCCGCAGGAAAACCAAACCAGAGAAACCGTGCGCTCCAGGCATATGCAGATCCAATAAAATAAGATCCGCATCGGAATTGTTACTGGCTGCGGTCTGCACAGCCTCCATATCTTCAGCCTCAACAATCTCGGCTTCAGGTGCCACCTGCTTTACCGCTTGCTGCAGCGCGGCACGAAATAATGGATGATCGTCAGCAATTATGATCTTATGTGCTAATGCCATTAACTTCCTCCAACTCCCTGCTAATCTTATATTTTTTCACTCTTATTTGCTGATCAATAATACCTTATTGTTGACACTTTTGCCTGCAAAAAAAAACTCCCGTGCGGTAATCGCACGGGAGTTTTTCGTCTTTTCGCCTATAAAAGTCGCGAAACTCAATGACTAACGGTTCAGGCGAGACTCGATGAGGTTGTCTACAACACTTGGGTCTGCCAGTGTTGAGGTATCCCCTAAACCATCGCACTCATTCGCAGCGATCTTACGCAGAATACGGCGCATAATCTTACCAGAGCGGGTTTTAGGCAAGCCATCAGAGAACTGAATCAGATCCGGAGTAGCAATTGGACCGATCTCTTTACGAACCCACTTAACCAACTCTTTACGCAGATCCTCAGATTCATCAACACCATCATTCAATGTAATGTAGATGTAGATGCCCTGACCTTTAATCTCATGGGGATAGCCCACAACAGCAGCTTCAGCAACGTCTTTGTGTGCAACCATCGCACTTTCAATTTCAGCCGTTCCCATACGATGGCCGGATACATTCAGAACATCATCAACGCGGCCGGTGATCCAGAAATAACCATCTTCATCACGGCGCGCACCATCACCGGTAAAGTATGTGCCAGGATAAGTACTGAAATAGGTCTGAACGAAACGCTCATGATCACCCCAGATAGTACGAGCCTGACCCGGCCAGCTATCTTGTAGGATCAAACCACCTTCTGTCGCACCTTCCAGCTCAGTTCCCTGACCATCAACCAACGCAGGCTGAACACCAAAGAACGGCAAGGTTGCAGAACCCGGTTTCAAGTCTGTTGCCCCTGGCAGAGGAGAGATCAGAATCCCGCCGGTTTCAGTCTGCCACCAGGTATCAACAATTGGGCAGTTGCCGTTACCGATATTTTTGTGATACCACTCCCAGGCTTCAGGGTTAATCGGCTCACCTACAGACCCCAGCAGACGCAGAGAATCACGTTTGGTGTTGCCCATGACATCCTCACCCTGCGCCATCAGGGCACGCACAGCAGTTGGTGCCGTGTACAAAATATTGACATTGTGCTTATCAATCACATCACCAAAGCGGCTGTGAGATGGGTAAGAAGGTACACCTTCAAACATCAGAGTAGTTGCACCATTAGCCAGAGGACCGTAAACGATATAACTGTGACCAGTAATCCAACCTACATCAGCCGTACACCAGTAAACATCACCCTCTTTGTAATCAAAGATATATTGGTGAGTCATGGATGCATAAACCATGTAACCACCGGTCGTATGCTTGAGACCTTTAGGCGCACCGGTAGAACCAGAGGTGTACAGAATAAACAGCGGATCTTCTGCTCCCATCTCTTCCGGTGGACAGATATCAGAAGCCCCTTCATAGATGTCGTGATACCAGACATCACGATGATCATGCCATGCAATATCACCGCCGGTGCATTGAACCACAACAACTTTTTCAACCGTCTTCACTTGCGGGTTAGTCAGCGCTTCATCCACGTTCTCTTTCAGAGGAACCGCTTTACCACCACGGCGGCCCTGATCGGCCGTGATCACAATACGGGAGTCAGAGTTAATAATACGACCAGCAATCGCATCAGGAGAGAAACCACCAAACACAACAGAGTGAACCGCACCGATACGGGCACAGGCCAACATCGCAACAGCCGCCTCAGGAATCATAGGCATATAGATGGTCACTACATCCCCTTTACGAACACCCTGACTTTTCAGCGCGTTCGAGAACTTACATACACGAGTGTACAGGTCACGATAAGTAATATTCTCAGATTGCTCAGGGTTGTCACCCTCCCAAATAATAGCAACCTGATCACCACGGGTTTCCAGATGGCGATCCAGACAGTTAGCACTGGCGTTCAGAGTACCATCTTCAAACCAGTTGATGTCGACATTATGAGTATCAAAACTTACATTCTTAACTTTGGTGAAAGGCTTCATCCAGTCAATACGCTGGCCGTGTTCAGCCCAGAATGCATCTGGCTGTTCAACAGACTGTTTATACATCTCTTCATACTTCGCTTTATTGATCAAAGCATTTGAAGCCACGTCTGCTGGAACTGGGTACACTTTTTGTTGTTCGCTCATCTAAATCCTGCCTCTGTGCCTGTAAAGAAAAGAAACCCCGGACGCTTTATTTTTATGATGCGGAGGTCAACAAAACAACCTCACCCGGAATACATATTCGATGCAAAGTTATACTGGGCTGAGAGGCGTGAAAACATTAGACCTTGGTAGCACTATTTTTTCCTTATAAATCAATGTGTTACAAACGTATTTTTCTTTTGTGACCATATAGACATTTCCGGTTTCATCTTCTCGCAGGTGCACAACAAGCTTTCATTCGACTTTCGGGTCATAAAATCATCTGCTCTAAAGAGCAAAACTGGCCGTAATAACTGCCTGTATAAATAGGCTCTATAAGTTTCAGGGATTGTTTTCCAGTTTTCTTTCTTCTTTAAAGGTCAGCTCTTGCCGACAGGTACGGCATAAATACTTGATTCCCTGAGAGATTTTATTATGGCGGCGGATCGTCAAGCCATGAATCCGTTCCGGACAACCACATCGATATAAGTAATTTTGTTTCGCCGTTGTACTGACATCATATTGATGCGTTGTTTTCGCCGGTACACCCAGTGCCTGCTCCATAACCCCTTGCCATTCCCGGCCATGGGGCTTAATCCGGTGTCCAAACTCACGAAAAGCAATCAGATGCGCCAGCTCATGCGGAACGACATTGAGCATAAAATCCTGATAGTTCTCTGCCATAAGAGTCAGATTAAAGCGCAGCTTCCATTGTTGCAGATAGGCTTGACCAGCACACTTTCCTCTCAGGCTCAGATCCAGCTCCGGCACCGGATAGGTTTTGCCGAAAAAAGTTTCCACCCGGTTCATCCAGTAAATCAGACCAAAACGCAGCGCTACCTCTGCCTGAACTTTATCTTTAGGGTCGGGGCAAACGGGCATCGCCTCGGGGTGTTTTCTCAGCAAGTTATCTGTATTCACGGCTTTGTATTACAGTCTCTTAATGATCAATTATGAAAATGAAACAGAATGGTGTCAGTTTGCCAGTAAAATCGCAATTGTCTGCCTGTAGACAACAGCCCCAGTATCGCTGCACAAGCTTATTTAACATAGGTACACGCTACGCAGGGACACTGGTACAATGCCAGCAATTTACCGCCCCCGTTTTACATAAGAAGCGCAGTCAGTCGTTAAGCAACACAAAACGTTCGCTTTTTAGATAGGGAGTTCACCTGTTGCAGGCATCCATTCAGAGGTAGTTATGAAAGAAGAATCCATCCCGGTAGCTGTGATCGACGAAGAGATCCTGGATCAGCTGTATGATTTTCTGGAATCCGATCAGGTTGATCCTGAAGCACTGGATGTTATTGGTCTGCATGGCTTTATGGTAGCACTGGCTGTTTGTCCCGACCCGGTACCTGCCGGTGAGTGGCTACCGGTTGCGTTTAATGGCATGCCTGAGTTCTCTCCCTCTGATTCTGGCAAGCTCAGTGAAGAAACCGTAATAGGCTGGCTGGAAAACATGCTGGAGCAAACCCGTACCATACTTTATCGCGGCCAGACTATTGAACTGCCTTTCATACCTGAGCTCGAAGAAGATGAGGTACTGGACGACAGCGAAGTCAGTGCCTGGTGTGCAGGTTTTATTGAGGCAGTGATGATGCGGGAAGAGATCTGGTTTGGTCAGCACGAGCAGGATGCCGCAGAGCTACTACTGCCATTTATGGCAATCTCCTGCCTGTTTCCGGATGAAGAGCTGGATGATATTGTTGCCGACTTGGACACCACAAATCGCCTGGCAGCTCAGTTGCCGGAGATTCTGGTGGATCTATACCTGCTGTTCCATGCTCCGGTTGAGAGGCCCTCTTCTTTCCCCGGAAAAGGTAAAGGAGGCTCAAAGGGTGGCGCTGGTAAGGGTGCTAATGGAAAAGGTGGCCAGGGGAAAAACCGCCGAGGTGGCAAGCGTAAGTAAGCCACCCTTTCTCAGATTGAGCCTTCAGCAACGCACAAAAAAGGGCGAGGTTCAGGCACCTCCGCTCTTTTTCATCATCTGTTTCTGTACCAGCCTCTCACCCTGATCAATGCTGCTGACGCTGACCATAAAGCTTATGGTAAACCCCTTGCTGTTCAAGGAGCTCATCGTGACGCCCCTCTTCAATGATATGCCCGTCATCAAATACATAGACCCGATCTGCCTGCTTCACAGCACTTAACCGATGAGCAATGATAAGAGTGGTACGCTCTTTCAGAAATGCTGCCATCGCTTCATGTAAACGAGCTTCAGTTTCAGTATCTAACGCTGACGTGGCTTCATCCAGAATCACTACCTTAGGCTCGCTCAGTATCATTCGGGCAATAGCCAAACGCTGCTTCTGTCCACCAGAAAGCCGAAGGCCTTTCTGACCGACAAGGGTATCCAGCTGCTGGCCTAACTCCAGGACAAATTCTTTTAATTGAGCGATTTCCAGAGCCTGCCAAAGCTTCTCATCCGTTTGTTCGCGCCCCAGCGTAAGATTATCTCTGACCGTACCATTAAATAGTGCCGGATGTTGCAACACCGTTGCGACATGATTACGTACCTGCAACAACCCAATAGTCTCAATAGGAGCATCATCGTAAAACACCTGACCGGATTCCGGCTGATAAAGTCCTAATAGAGCCTGTACCAATGTTGACTTACCACCACCACTGGTTCCCACCAAAGCAACTTTTTCACCTGGTTGAATATCAAGGTTCACGCCCCGAAGCACGGGCTCATTATCGCCATACCTCAGATGTAAGTCTCTAATACAGATACCGGTTGTTACTTTGCCGGAAAAAGGGTTATTCACTTCAGGGTAATCAGGTTCCTGCTGCAGCTTCAGCAAATTATTGAGTCGGCCAGTGGCAGCTTTGGCAGCAAACCAGGCGTACTGAATTCCCAACACCTCCTGCACAGGCCCCATCATAAACCAAAGATAACCAAATACTGCCAGCATCTGCCCGACAGAAAGATCCGAATAAAGCACCATCAGCATCGACAGTGCACGGAAAACATCGAAACCAAAAAGAAAGACCAGAAAACTTAGCCGGCTGACAGCATCACTTTTCCATTCAAAGCTGGCAGAGTGTTCTTTCACATCAGATGCTTTGCGGATCAGGCGCTTGATGTAATGCTCTTCCCGATTACTGGTTCTCAACTGCTGAACCACATCCAAGGTCTCACTCAACGCCATCTGGAACGCTTCAAAAGCTGAGTTCTGAGTTTTCTTCAATTGTTTAACGTGCTTACCCAGACGCATAGTTGTCCAGATCACAACAGGATTGAGCAACAAAATAAACAGTGCCAGCTGCCAATGCATCCAGAACAGGATCACAGCTGCTCCGACCAGAGAAAGAAACGCAACCACAAAGCGGCTGACGGAACTACTGATAAAACGATCGATAGTATCGACATCAGTGACCAGATAAGAAGCGATTGAACCTGACCCAAGATGTTCATATTCTGCCATAGAGATCCGCTGCAGATGCCCCAACAAGCGCTTGCGCAGCATAAAAACAATCTCTTTTGAGATCAGGGTGAATTGACGGGTCTGCCAGACATTCAACACCAACGCAGCAGCCCTCATCAGAACGGTTGCCACAAGAACGACAGCAATATAGACCGCAGGCAGTTGCCACTCCTGAGGGAAAAAGTCGTTAATCGTTGCTGTGATTTTCCCTGGCTGATTAAGTAATACCTCATCCACAAGCAGAGGAATCAACAGCGGTAAAGGAACACTAAACAAAGTCGCCGCAATCGCGATCAGGTTTGCCAGGACCAGAGATTTTTTATGCTGCCTGACAACCTGCCAAAGCGATTGTGGGGTGATCTCCTGGTGCATCAGTGAGGCTGTACTCTTAGCAGGCTGCGTATACAGGTCAAGGGTTTTATCTGCGTTGATCGACTCAGATTTCAAGCCAAAACTCCCATTTAATTTGGATAAGCTACTTCTTTTTAGAAGCAGCAAATACTGAAACGATGAAGACTAATCTGAAAATAAACATCGTGATCGTAATTCAAGTCTAATACGCCTAATCAGTTATAATCTGTTTAAGCGAGGTAGTAGTATCAGCACACTCTGCAAGCACTTAACAAAGAATAACAACAGGAACATGCCAACTATGATTTATCCGGCCCGCATCAAACAACGAGCAGACCGTCTGAGAAACCGCCTTGTAAGGGTTCTGATGGTGCTGGCCGAACGCCTGATGCTGCTGTTCGTTCGCATTAGCTTTCACCGTAATTTACCTCAAGCAGATAATAATAACGATTCTTATTTCTATGCTTTAGGGAATAAGAGCCTCTCAGACCGCCTACTCCTGAGCCATATAACCCGCCATTACAAGCTACCCTGGTCAGAGCAGGCCAGTGAGCAACCTGAAGAATCTGTTTCCTATATTGCATTACACAATCACTACTACGGTCTGAAAGGGGTTGCAGAGCATACGGTATCACCACGGTTGGTGCGTGTTATGGCTTACTTACTGGAAAATCCGGAACAGGACATCCAGCTAATACCTGTCACAATTTTCTGGGGACGGGCACCGGGGCAGGAAACACACTGGCTCAACCGTTTCTCGGATCAAAGAGGCTCTGTGCGGCAAAGTCTGCAACGCCTGGCAGCCATTCTGTTCCATGGTCGTCATACCTTGGTGCATTTTGCCGAACCGGTATCTCTCAGGCAATTGATCGCTACCAGCCCTCAGTCCACTCTTATCAACCAGCATGTGCGGAAAGCAGCCCGGCTGTTACGTGTACATTTTCGCCAGACCCGAATCAGTGTCACAGGCCCCGAACTTCCGGATCGAAAACAGCTGATCAGACAGTTGATACGAAGCCCACGGATACAGGCTGCTATTCATGAGGCCACTCAGCCCGGAGAGCATCAGATAAGCAGCCAAAAAGCTCGCTATAAAGCAGAAAAATATGCTGATGAAATTGTAGCGAATGTCTCTTACAGCACACAAAAAATGTTTGATGTATTGCTTAGCTGGCTCTGGAACCGCCTGTATGATGGTGTACAGATACACAATATTGAGCAGGTACAGGAAACCGCAAAACACAGTACTGTGATTTACGTTCCTTGCCACCGAAGCCACATGGATTACCTGTTGCTTTCTTATGCCCTGTATAACCATGGCCTGACACCGCCCCATGTCGCAGCTGGTATTAACCTGAATCTTCCGATTGTCGGCTCCCTCCTGCGTCGGGGTGGTGCTTTCTTTATCCGCCGCAGCTTTCGTGACAACCCTCTCTACGCCGCCGTATTTTCGGAATACCTTTTCCTCTTGCTGAATAAAGGGTATGCCACAGAATACTTTGTGGAGGGAGGGCGAAGCCGCACCGGAAGAACGCTGCAACCCAAACCCGGAATGCTATCGATGACAGTACAGGGTTACCTACGTAACCCCCATCGGCAGATCCGGCTGATTCCCGTCTACATTGGCTATGAGAAAGTAGTTGAAGGGCGAACCTATCTGGGGGAGCTACGCGGAAAAGCCAAAAAAGGTGAGTCGGTTCTGGGTCTACTTAAAGCAGCAAAAACACTAAAAGAGCACTTTGGCAAAGTAAGTCTCGCTTTCGGTGATCCTATTGATCTGAAGAAAACCCTAGACATGGCTGTTCCCCACTGGCATGAAAACTCTGAGACCAATGACAAACCCCAATGGCTAACCACTGCTGTAAGCGCTCTGTCCAAGGAGGTCGCCACCGGCATCAATAATACAGCGACATTAAATGGCGCCAACCTTTGTGCATTGGGATTATTAACCGCCCCAAGCTTTACCCTTGAATCCAGCAACCTGAGCCACTTTATCCATTTCAGTCAGAAGCTGCATAATCAGCTAAGACACAAAGGCGATGCACCTGTAAATCGCCAAACCGCCGAACAATTGATCGCAGAGGCAGAGAAGCTGGAGCTTATCTCCCGGTTACCCCATACTTATGGCGACCTGCTACAGCTTAATGAGCAGCAGGCACTGTTGATGACCTGGTATCGCAATAACATATTACACTTGTTTGCCCTACCTTCTCTGATCGCTTTCTGCTTTAACCAGCAAAGTCATTACACTCGTAGTCATCTCCATGAGCTACTCAGCACCCTCTACCCCTTCATCAGCCAGGAACTCTACCTTCCGTGGCAAGGTGATGCCGTACACCACCAAATTGATACCATTATCCACTTCTTTACAGAACAGGAACTGCTGATTGACGATGGTGAACACCTGGTACGGGTCAGTCCATATCAGGAACAAGGCGCTCTGCTAACACTGATGGCACGCCCTATTCAGCCCAGTCTGGAACGAGGTTATCTTATGGTTGCACTGCTATTGCACTTTGGCAGTGGCAGCTTCACAACAGACACCCTGACAAAGGAATGCCAGGTACTGGCACAACGGCTTTCCATTCTGCACGGCCTGAACGCACCGGAATACTTCCACAAACCCCTGTTTCATCAACTAACAGAGTTACTGCTTTCACTGAACTACTTACAAAGCACTGAGGAAGGTCACCTGACATTTGGCGACAGCCTGGAGTGGTTCTCAGTGCAGTGTCGTCCCTTATTTGATCCCGCTTTAAGGCACAGTATTCGCCTGCTGACCCACCAGCCAAAACATGTCATAAAAACACAGGACAACTAAGCTCTCTGAAGCTGCTCATCGTTATTTTAAGATGTATGTCAGTATGCTTACCGAGAGAAACACTAAGCTGACACAGCATGGCTTTTTTTAACAAAAGGCTGTGTTAGCATTCCTCCACGTTAAGATATTTGCGATACCAGCTCAGGCTAAAACTCATACTCAGGGTTTGCCAATCAGGAGTAATGAATGAGTAACTCACAGGAAATGATGATGAATCAAAACAAAGATTGGTTTTTGGAAAATCTGGTCAATACCGTAAACAGCAGTGATATTGAGATCGGTATTACCTTGCAAATGGACGGCTTTCTGGTATCCGGCCATATCGTAAACGGCCGTAAGTACTTTGATGGCTTCTCCGGTGAGTTTATTTCAGAAACATCGGTTGCATTTGGTAATAGAGAAGCGCTGGAAAATATTCGTCAGGCATTTGATAAGTACGCCAGCCTGTATGACAGTGAGGAGTCTTCTGACGACAAAGGTGCCAGCTTTATTCACCTTCAGGATGCACGTTTTTTCAACACCAATGGTGCGCCTATTCCAAATAACCGAGGCATGTGGTGGCGAGGCCGTATATCAGAAGTAAGCGGCTTTATTCTTGGTACACTAAATGCCGAGCAGGTTGAAGACTAACTCCTCCCAGACCGCATTATAATATCTGGATCATAAACGCAGAGTATTCCAGCTAGTGTCCCCATTAGCGGAACGAGCCAGTTACTTGTTTTTTTGATTCCAGATATTTCTGTTTTATATAAAAATCACCGAATAATTCTCAGTTCTTAAACTACCCTTAAAACTTAAAAAAAGCCTAGTCTCCCCTCCCCCGGTCAAATAAAGCAGAGTCTAATTTCCTTGTGCTGTATCTCTTTTATCCCGCATACTTAAGCGATATTGGTAGAAGGACATTTTGGAAAAATAGATCATATGCAACAACTGCCTATTTATCATCCTGTCCACTCTAAGCCTCAACTGGAATTCCGTGAGAATTTTTTTCAGATCACATTCCAGGCGATGGCCAGTGAGTGTGAACTGCTTATTGATCTCCCGGAAGATCGAGTTGGATTAGCCAAGTATCTTGCGGATATAGCAATTCGTGAGGTTTGGCGTATTGAGCAAAAATACAGCCGCTATCTGGATAAAAACACCTTTACCCGCCTTCATCAGCATACGGGGCACTGGCAGGAAATTGATGAAGAAACGTATCGTCTGCTGGAGTTTGCTGATCAGGGCTGGCAGATATCCGACGGTTTATTTGATCTAACCTCTGGCATATTACGAAAAGCCTGGTCTTTCAACGGAAGCAACCAGCTGCCGGAAACTCTGGCAGTGCAAGATCTGCTGTCTCATATCGGATGGTCAAAGCTGGACTATCGTAAAACCGGTAACAAAGCCGAGCTGCTTTTACCGGAAAACATGGAGTTAGATTTTGGCGGCATCGGTAAAGAGTATGCTGTCGATCGTGCCTTGGGCTTAATGCTTGCCGAAGCGCAGGCCGATGAGACACCTATTTCTGCTCTGGTTAACCTGGGGGGAGATATGGCCTGCAATGGTCTGCGCTTAAATGGCGAGCCCTGGAAAGTTGCAATTGAGCAACCAGACACTGAAAGGAACTCACTTGCACTTCTCAGTCTCTCGGGTGGTGGGCTTGCAACTTCCGGAGACAGTCGGCGTTTCTTGCTAAAAGATGGCGTGCGTTACAGTCATGTACTGAATCCTAAAACCGGCTGGCCGATTGAGAATGCCCCCCGGTCCATCACCGTTGCCGCCCCAAGCTGTGTTCAGAGCGGCCTGATAGCCACTCTGGCTTTGCTTAAGGGAGATCAGGCAGAGGATTTTCTCAGAGTGACGGGGTTGCGCTACTGGCTGGTGCCCGCTTAAGCCTTATTTAACCGGCCGGATTACAGACACCTTAAAAGCTTTTTAGCCTAAGTTTGATATTGCAGCACCCGAAAGACAACCTGAGCGGTCAGGTCAAGCTGGTCCAGCTGCTGAGCACTCTGCTTGCCTTCGTAGTTAGCCCGGTACAGGTGCGGGGTCATCACCAGCAGATCCTGAACCTGCTCTTTATTTAGAGTGGCAGGCCGGAATTCAAGCTGCTGCTGATCAATCAGCTTAAAACCTACTTCAGCTATGTCCTTAAGTTCAGGTACATTCTTCCGGTGAACTTCTTTATAAATGATCTCACGTAACTCAATCAGGTGATCAACACCTGATTCGGCCAGAATCACCTTGCCGCCGGGTTTTAGTACCTTGGCAAACCACTCCGGTTGCCAGAAACCAAACATACAGATAATCAGATCCAGTGAACCAGGCTCAACAGGTAACTGGGCATTGGTACCTACAATCCAGGTGATCGGAAGCTGATATTTGGTTGCCGCCTGAACACCCCATTTAGAGATATCCACACCAAGTAATTCAACCTGCGTTTTTTCAATCAACTTATTTTCTGTTGCCAAACGGCTCAGGTAGTAGCCTTCACCACAACCGGCATCCAGAATAGTTACAGGTTTATTACCCGAAACATCCAGCTGTTCGCTAACCAGTTGATTCAACTGATCAGAGATAGGCTGATAAAGCCCAGCCTGTAAAAAACGCTGGCGGGCCTGAATCATCTCCTTACTGTCACCGGGATCTTTCGATTTCTTTTTCTGAACGGGCAGCAGGTTTACGTAACCCTGTTTGGCAATATCAAAACTATGGCCTGAAGCACACTTAAGGCTGCGCCCTTCAAGTGTCAGAGGTTGCTGATCCAGTGGACAGATAAGATTTACGGAGGGTGTGAATTTTGCCATGATCAGTTTGCTTTGTTCTCAAATATCGATAATGCGTCCGGGGTACCGAACAGCCGGTTTAGACCGCGCCATCTTGCGGTTTAGCGCCGGTACGGTCAAGTTGTGGCGGGAAAATTCTCTCAATGAAGAGGAAATTTTAGTTTTTAATAAAAATTAATCTATCTTAGATAGCAATTCCTGTTAGCCATGCTAATCTGGCAGTCCTGAATGTGGTAGTGATTGTTTGCACCCAGATCGCCTCGTGGGGTTAACCCGGCTGGCCTGCGTGTTACTTATTAAGCAGTCATATTGCTTCTAACTGATTAAATTTGGTGATCCTATTATGACACGCCTGACTGATAATATTGATGACAACTACTCGCTCTTTATTGAAGAGATCCGTTTTAACGGAGAGCTTTGGGGTATTGAGTCGGAGGATGGCTGGGTTGTGGTGGACTCTCAGGAGTTCGAGGATACTGACGTGATCCCTTTCTGGTCTGACAAAGAAGATGCCGAAGCTCATTGTGTTGAGGAGTGGGCAGACTACCAGATCAGCAAAGTCGAAATTGAAGATTTTGTTCAGGAGTGGTTACCTGAGCTGGATAATGATGGCGTTCTGGTTGGCGCTAACTGGAATGCCGAGCTCGAAGGTCTTGAGATTGAGCCTCTCCAGTTAGCCGAAGCATTAGCCGGTGTTGATGCTGACTAACAATCCTGTCCACTGATTATTGCAATCATCTCAAGCCGAAGAGACAACATACAAAAGTAACCGAAAGCTCGTCTGAGTAAAGCTCTGAGACTAAGTTGCTCTCAGAGCACATTCAATCCGCTGAACTTCAGACATAGCTGGCTCAGCAGAGGCCAGCTTTTACCTTTCTCAATCCCCTTGATCCTCCGGTCCACCTGTTCGGCCATCAGAATCAACTGGTGCAGCTGTTTACGGCTATGGGTTTTCAGAGCTTTCTGATAAGTCGGCTTGCGCTTATCCCAGATTCTCAGATCTCGGCAGATGCGATCAAAGGATTGTCCTTGATCAACCCTGTGTTTCAGGTTGACTAACTGACGTAGCTCACGGGTGATACCCCAAAGAATAATGGGTGGCTCAAGTCCTTCGCCCTGCAATCCTGCAAGAATCTTACTGGTACGTACCGGATCTGCGTTCAGTAGTGCATCGGTTAGATTAAAGACATCGTAGCGTGAGCTATCGTGTACAGCGGCCAGAATCGCCTGATCATCCAGTTCCCTTTGATCGGGATAGGCAAGGCGTAGCTTCTGAATCTCCTGATCACAGGCCAGCAGGTTACCCTCCACCCTCTGCGCCAACAGTGAAACCGCTTCAGGTGTCGGGTGAAAACCCACAGCCCTTAACCGGTGAGTAATCCAGCCTGGCAGGCGTTGCTGATCCAGAGGCCACACAGGCACAAAAATACCGACAGCATCCAGAGCCTTAAACCATTTGCTATTCGTTGATGAACCCTCCAGTTTGCCGGAGATAATCATCAGCGTGTTATCGCTTTGGCCGCGATTATCCGAAATTTCCTGAGCATAGGCCTGTAACGCCTGACTGCCTTCCTGTCCTGGTTTGCCACTGGGAATATGCAGCTCAATCAGCTTATGACTGGAAAAGAGACTCATGCTGGCACTGGATTCCAACAGAACAGACCAGCTGAAACTGTTATCCACATGATGAACTTCACGCTCTTCCGCCCCAGCCTGACGAACGGCAGCACGAACCATATCGCACGCTTCGCGCATCTGCAGTGGCTCATCACCGGATATTAGATAGATCGGCTGAAGTCCCTTTTTTAACTGTTCGCCAAGCTTATCCGCAAAAACTTTCATGGTTGTTGGCTATCACCAGTAACTTGCTCATCCACAGGCAGGTCGATGCGACTCAGCTGACGAGCAACCCGCTGGGCAAGGTAACCTTCCATCTCAAAGCGTAATGAAGCAAGGTCACTGGCTTCACTATAAAGGCTATCATTGCTGGTATAGCTACGACTGGTTCTTAGTGTGCGTTGGGGAGCAACCAATTTCCCATCAGAATTCATCAACTGGAAGCTCACTTCCGCATAGAGATCATAACTATTGGAATCAGAGTTAAAGGTCATTTGCTGTTTCTGATGACGTACCTGACTCAGCCAGAGATGCCAACGAGCCCCCTCTTTGCCTTTCAGAAGCACAACATCCCCCTGAGTCAGCTGGGTAACCAAAGTATTATAGAAAACAGAAGATTGTTCAGTGAGATACAGTGGCGACAGCGCCACTGGAAAACCAGCTGTCTCACGCAGCTGAAAGCCGCAACCGCTGACCAGTATTGCCAGCACAATCCCACCTAACCACTTAGAAATAGACAAGAGGTTCATCTTTGGCAACGTCATCTGAATTCCGTTTTATTCGCAGGTTTAAGTTAATTAGTAGATTTAAGCAAAGTGTAACATCGGAAAAAAACAGGCACGGGCTAAGCCGTGCCTGTTTTAGTGCAGTGAACTACCCCTCTGGAATAAGGTTAGTTCGCTACAATATTGACCAACTTACCCGGAACAACAATCACTTTACGAATAGTGACACCTTCCAGGAATTTAGCCACTTTTTCATCAGCTTTTGCCTGCTCTTCAACGACATCTTTTGGTGCGTCTGCAGCCACATCGATTTTGCTGCGGACCTTACCATTGACCTGAACAACCATCTGAATCGAGTCGCGGGCAAGCGCATCCTGATCTACCTGTGGCCACTGGGCGTCGATAACAGCATCTTCATGTCCCAGCAACTGCCATAGAGTGTGTGCGATATGCGGCACCATAGGTGACAACATTACAACACAGGCTTCAATCGCTTCGTGCTGAACAGCATGCATCTCAGCACTGTCATCATTCACTTTGGTGATGGCGTTGGTCAGCTCCATAACAGCCGCAATGGCGGTGTTAAAGGTCAGACGACGTTCCATATCATCGCTGATCTTGGCGATGGTTTCGTGAGTCTTGCGACGCAGTTCTTTCTGCTTGTCGTTCAGAGCCGCCGGATTCAGTTCCGGTGCAGGACCAGCTTCAACGTGGCCTTGTACCATTTTCCAAAGACGCTTCAGGAAGCGGTTCGCCCCTTCCACACCGGAGTCGGACCATTCCAGAGATTGCTCCGGTGGTGCAGCAAACATGATAAACAGACGTACGGTATCGGCACCGTATTTCTGGATCAGTTCCTGCGGGTCAACGGTGTTGCCCTTGGATTTGGACATCTTGCTGCCATCTTTCAGTACCATGCCTTGAGTCAGCAGGCGCTGGAACGGCTCATCCGAATTCACAAGCCCTTCATCACGTAGCAATTTGTGATAGAAGCGGCTGTACAGCAGGTGCAGAATGGCATGCTCGATACCACCGATATAATGGTTTACCGGCGTCCAGTAATCCGCTTCAGAGTCGAGCATCGCCTCACCCTGGTTACGGCAAGCGTAACGAGCGTAGTACCAGGAGGACTCCATAAAGGTGTCGAAGGTATCAGTTTCACGGGTTGCTGGACCACCACACTTAGGACAAGTGGTTTCGTAGAATTCCGGCATCTTCTTGATGGGGGAGCCAACGCCATCGAAATCCACATCTTCCGGCAGTACCACCGGCAGCTGGTCTTCTGGCACAGGTACGTCACCACAGCTGTCACAGCTGATCATCGGGATTGGCGCCCCCCAGTAACGCTGACGGGAGACACCCCAATCGCGCAAACGGTAGTTGATGGTAATCTTGCCTTTACCTTCGCCTTCCAGCTTGGCAGCAATCGCATCAAAAGCGGCTTCAAAGTCGAGACCGTCAAACTCACCGGAGTTAATCAGTTTGCCTTTTTCGGTGTAGGCTTCTTTGGACAGATCCGCTTCGTCACCTTCAGCGGCGGCAATCACCTGCTCAATCGGCAGGCCGTATTTGGTGGCAAACTCCCAGTCTCGCTGGTCGTGACCCGGAACCGCCATCACGGCACCTGAGCCATAATCCATCAGAACGAAGTTAGCCACCATGACGGGTACTTCACGGCCGGTCAGTGGATGAAGGGCGGTAAAGCCAGTTGGCATCCCCTTCTTCTCCATGGTTGCCATATCCGCTTCAGCAACCTTGGTGTGTTTGCACTCTTCGACAAACTCAGCCAGCTCAGGGTTGGTCTGCGCAGCTTCCAGAGACAGCGGATGCTGAGCCGCAACCGCCACATAGGTTACCCCCATCAGAGTATCAGGGCGCGTTGTAAACACTTCCAGTTCTTCGCTACGGTCTTTCAGGCCGAAACGCAGTTCAACACCACGGGATTTACCGATCCAGTTACGCTGCATGGTTTTAACCTGCTCTGGCCAGTCAACCTTATCCAGATCGTCCAGCAGCTGATCGGCGTAATCCGTAATCTTCAGGAACCACTGAGGAATCTCACGTCGCTCAACTTCGGTATCGCAGCGCCAGCAGCAACCGTCGATCACCTGCTCGTTGGCAAGAACCGTCATATCGTGAGGGCACCAGTTCACGGCAGATGTCTTCTTGTAAACCAAACCTTTTTCGAACAGGCGGGTGAAGAACCACTGTTCCCAGCGATAGTATTCCGGGTGGCAGGTGGCAATTTCTCGATCCCAGTCGTAAGCAAAACCCAGTTGCTTCAGCTGGTCACGCATATAATCGATGTTTTCGTAGGTCCATTTGGCCGGAGCTACGTTATTTTTAATGGCAGCATTTTCTGCCGGCAGACCAAACGCATCCCAGCCCATAGGCTGTAGCACGTTTTTGCCACGTAGTCGCTGATAACGGGACAGTACATCACCAATGGTGTAGTTACGCACGTGACCCATATGCAGACGGCCGCTTGGGTACGGGAACATAGACAAGCAGTAGAATTTTTCACGGTTTGCATCTTCTACAGCTTTAAAGCATTGATTCTTTTCCCAGAAAGCCTGTGCTTCCTGTTCGATCTTGTGGGGAGTGTACTGAACGTCCATTATCGCTTGGTTACCTTGCCAGTTCCGGGGGCCCGGAAGGGTTAACAAATAGGGTCTAGAAGTAGCGTTTTCGTTAAACCCTCGATTCTACCCTAGTGACTGGATTACAGGTAGGGGCTACAGGGAGAAAATAGAGGGTTTACCTTTCAGGAGTCAGCGATTAAAAAAAAGAAATTTCTTATGATCCGTTTTTTAGTGATCCTGATCCATGACTCTTGCTACTGGATAGTAAATACTCAAAAATAACAAGGTGATGGGTGCACCTGTGATATCTTCACCGGAATCATGCTCTGTCTTTCCCGATCAAGGAGACGTTATGTCGGATTTATCAAAAGAAAACCACTCAGACAGCAATAACAAGTTGGCCCGCCATTACGATAATGCACTGGCCCGTATTGAAAAGCGTCTGGCAGAAGCCGAGCACAACACACTGGAAACCCTGGAGAAGGAGGTCCGCGATGCGGTGGAATTCGAGCAGGATCTGGAGCGTCTGACCAAAGATGAAGTAGCCCTGCTGACCACCTGGTTAAACCGGGATCTTCAGGATCTGGGGCACTTTGTCAGCTCAACCGGCCGCGGATTAGGTGAGTGGCTGAATATTGACCTGTCAGCGCTGGAACTGTCTTTGGCCCGCGCACTTCAGTCCGTTGCAGATAAAACCCGCATCGACCAGTTAGAGCTTGAGCAAAAACTGGAAAGTGATCCCGGAACCTATATTGAAGGTGAACTGGCAACTGCCGGTACCTTTAGTTGTACGGAGTGCGACAAAATTGTTGTTGTCACCCATACACGTCCGATTGAACGCTGCCACCGCTGCGACAACCACATATTCCACCGCGTGAGTCAGTTTCACGGTCACCAAGGGTAACATCTTGGCTCTGCTCAACTTGAGCTGACGTTTCCGGCTGCAATCCTGTTCATTATATGTGCCGGATTGCCTTTTTTCCGGCTATAGCAGAATGATTTAAAGCCCCATTTACATTTCGCTCATGCCAAGGGAATGCGTATAATTGTCTTTTTGTTCTTAGGCAGATAAAAGATGGTACGCATTCTCGCGCTCGATACGTCAACAGAAGCTTGCTCGGTAGCCCTGAAATTGGGCGATCAGGTTGTGGAGAATTTTCAGCTTCAGCCCCGTAAGCACACTCAGCTGCTGCTTCCTATGGTGGAAGAGATTCTGGCCGACGCAGGTATTAAGCTTCAAGAGCTGGATGCTATCGCATTCGCCAACGGCCCGGGTTCGTTTACGGGTTTACGTATCGCAACAGGTGTAACCCAGGGACTGGCTTTTGGCGCAGACCTGCCTGTGATTCCTGTCACAACGCTTGAAACCATGGCATTTACTCTTTTCCGGGAGCGCTTTGCCCACTATATTATCTCCTCCCTTGATGCTCGTATGGGCGAAGTTTACTGGGCCGCTTATCACTGGAACGGCAATGGTTTTGATTGTGTCTCCCAGCCGGAAGTAATCGCCCCAGACCAGGTTTCTCTGGCTAAACCTATCGATGATGCGGACTGGGTGGGGGCTGGCAGTGGTTGGCAGCTGCTGGATCAGTTCTCGCCCGTTATGCAGGGTCTCGTGCAGCAAACTTACCCCGATCTTCTGCCAAAAGCCGGCGATATTGCTCGCCTGGCGGAACTTTACTGGCAACAGGGTAAAACGGTTTCTGCTGAAGACGCGATACCTGTTTATCTGCGTGATAATGTAGCGTTTAAAAAAGGCGAAGGGCCCCATAAGAGAACATAAAGCAGTAATCCCTTAATGTTCTCTTAAGCCGGAGCTATCAGAATTGTCCGGATAGCACACAGTGAACGCGTGCCTCAGCAAAAGGACTGACATTTGTGGATTGGTTCCAGGTTACATTTCTAGCTCTTTTACAGGGGCTGACAGAGTTTTTACCGATTTCAAGCTCCGGACATCTCATACTACCTTCCCAGCTGTTCGGCTGGGCTGATCAGGGGCTGGCGTTTGATGTTGCTGTCCATGTCGGCACTTTATTGGCCGTTATGCTTTATTTCTATCGTGATATTTGTCAAATGACAAAAGCTTGGTTTGCCAGCGTCTTTCATCAGCAGAGAAGCCAACAAAGTCTGATGGCATGGGGAGTCATTTTTGCCACAGTCCCAGCATGTATCATTGGTGAACTGTTCAATGGTGTCATAGAACAAAGCCTTCGGGCCACCTGGATTATCGCCATTACAACACTGCTTTTTGGTGTTCTGCTCTGGTGGGCCGATATCAAAGGATCTCGCAAACGTGGGGAAGATGACTTCACCATAAAAGATGCAATCTGGATCGGTCTGGCACAAACTCTGGCTCTGATCCCGGGAACATCACGCTCCGGTATTACTATCACAGCAGGACTCATGCTGGGGCTGAACCGAAAAACAGCGGCTCGGTTCAGTTTTTTACTGTCGATTCCCTTGATTATGGCTGCAGGCTTGCTGAAAGGTGCTGAGCTATACCAGACCGGTACAGAAGCACAGATTAGCCATACTTTGGTTGGCGGCCTGATCGCTTTCGGTGCAGCCCTTGCGTGTATCCATATATTTCTGCATCTGCTGGACCGGATCGGTATGCTACCTTTCGTTATATATCGCCTTATTTTAGGCACTATCCTGCTGGTATTTTTTGTCTAACTCTGAGTTATTGCTATGTCTGATTCAAATTTGGTGACACCGCTTTATATCTATCTCCAGCAAGACAGATACCAATCTCAGGCTGAACAGCTACTTAGCAATCCATTGCCCGAACACCTATCAGCAGAGCTGGTCAGTGAACTACCCGAAGAGGCCGGGGCCCTCATTTTACAGATCGGAGATCAGGGTATATCTCTTGGTGAAACAGGTAAAAAAGCCCCCAAGCCCATCCAGGTAGAATTCTCTTCAGGTAAAGCAGCTCATCGCCGCCAGTATGGCGGAGGCAAAAGTCAGCTCATCGCTAAAGCTGTCGGCCTTAAGTCAGGTATTAAACCTCGGGTTCTCGATGCAACGGCAGGCCTGGGAGGCGATGCTTTTGTTCTGGCAGGGTTAGGATGTGACATGCTTTTGATGGAACGGCATCCAGTTGTAGCCACACTGTTAGAGGATGGGTTGAATCGTGCTTTATCAGACCCGGAAACGTCTGAGATTGCCTCCCGTATGCGACTGGTTCCCGGTAACTCAACCGATAGTATGACCCAGGCAATGACTGCAATGGGGTTCTCACCACAGGTTATCTACCTTGATCCTATGTTCCCATCACGGGAAAAAAGCGCATCAGTAAAGAAAGAAATGAAGCTGTTTCATCAACTGGTTGGATTTGACACTGACGATGACCAGCTGCTTGCTGTAGCCCTGGAGCTTGCCTCTCATCGGGTTGTTGTTAAACGACCACGAAAAGCACCTGCCATTAAAGGCATAGCACCGACCTATGCGCTTGAAGGGAAGTCAAGCCGTTACGATATCTACACCAAACGTAAGCTGGATGACCACTAAGGAAGACTCTAGCATTCATAAACAAAATGCATCGCTATAAAGGGGAAGCCAAAGCATCCCCCTTAGCGCATAAAATCCTTATCAGAACCGATACCCAACCGTGACCATAGTCGCTGTTGTATCCGGGTAAAGCTCCTGAGTTTTCAGCTCGCCAAAACCAGTATCACCGGAATTGCTTTGCTGATAGAAAGAGACCCGAGTATACAGCTCTGAATTCTGGCTCATTCGATAGCCGTAGCGGAAACCCAGAGTATAGGTGTCCAGATCACCCAGGCGATAATCCGCACTGACTTCATCCAAAGACTGGTAATCGGAGGATGTTACATAACGCTTATAGAAATCAGCAGCGCTTTGGGTATACCAGCGCAACTGGGGCTCGATATAGTGCTTACCCAAATCCCAGCGATATTTAAGATCGACTGTATGAGAGTTTACCCCCCAGTCATCGAACATAAAGCGATAGCTCAGGTCAACAATATCTCCGTTGTCCAACTGATGTTTTCCTTGCCAGAAAAGCGCATGTTTCAGCCGCGAGTCAGGACGCTTTTCGTAGAGATAGAGATTGGCTCCGTCCTTTATAAAGTTACCACCGTAATTTTCCCCCGCATTGCTATCGATGACTGATACGATCTTATAAGGGTCATTCAGATAACCGGATCCGGAACTCAATGAGTAATTAAACTGCATCAGTGTTTTTCGGTCGATCACCTGCGTGAGGCCAAGAATAACATCCACAACCTGCTTATCATCAGACGAACCATCTCGACTGTTATTCAGATCGGTAGAGAACGTTGCGCTATCCGGAACCGGAGTACGACTCAGCCCTACAGGCAGCCCTCCTTCCGGATTCAGGCTATCTGCAGATAGGTTGAGCCCTAAGGTAAGGGTCGTATTCTTCTGGTTCAGGTAATGTGAAACGGTACCGTTAACACCCAATGACTGGTAATCATGCTCAGAAGATAGATAGCCACCGGCACTGTAGGCCCAATCTCGATTAATGGGCGCAGACCAGTTTGCCGAGAAAGCCGCGCGTGAATCCCGGAAAGTGTCATCAAGGGGCTGAGCATCTGCATCCGTCGTATAGCGTCCATTACCGGATGGCCGGGCAAAAGTTTGTGCCTGATCAGAAGAAGTCGCACCATTTGGAGATGCCCCTGTCAGGGTATCAAAAGCAAACTTCAGGTTTAGCTTAGTTTCACTATCGAAGTTTCGTGTAGCACTGACCACAGGCTCAAGTGCACTGACGCGGCTATCTCCTTCCGCGTAGATCAACGCTGCGGTATCAAAATCCCAATTATCCAGTTCAGCAGCCTGGGCCTGAGTTGGCAACCCTGCCAGCAATGCGCAACCGGCCGATGCCAGCATCGCTTTCAGCGCCTGATCATTTTGGGCAACCTGTTTTTGTTTAGTTACAGCCACAGCCACCACCTCCGAATCCGCGTCCGCCACTGGTCGCTTCTTTACTGAAGTAGATATGATCATCCAGACCCGCTGCAACAGGGTCAGAAATCAGCTGCATCTCTTCTTTTGCAAGAACATCACGCTCCCAGGGCTTAACCCCCAGGTCAGAACAGCCAGTAAGCAGCATGCTGCTCATCAGGGCTGATATAAGCATTACTTTGGTCATCGTCTTAAGCCTCATTCAGACAATAGCGCTTTAATGGTGTCTTCATAGTCTTTTACCCGGTCACTATGAAAACCAATATGCTGCGCCCGAATTTTTCCATTTCGGTCAATAAGGTAGCTTGATGGCATTCCGATGACACCATACTCACCAGGTAGCTGTGCATCGGTATCCAGAAGAACAGTAAACTGGGCAGGAACATCCTGAAGAAACGCTTTCGCTAACTCAGCTTCCTGATCAAGATTGATCGCAATAACCTCAAGTCCCTCGGCCCGGTACGTGTCCTGAAGTTGGTTCATCCAGGGAAACGACTGCCGACAGGGGCCGCACCAGGAAGCCCAGAAGTCAACTAAAACTACCTTTCCTTTAAAGTCAGAAAGAGACGCTGCACCACCTTTAACATCAGGAAGACTTACCTGAGTCATAGGTGCCAACTGAGCTTGCTGAGCAGGTTTCAGCTCTGAAGCCACAACCTGGGTACTTAAAACCGTTAAGGATAAACCTGCGGCTACAAGCTGTTTTTTAAATAAAAAAGACATATCCGGACTCCCTGATTCCTCGATTGGTCATCGACTGATAAGCATCTTCCCTTAGAAAACTTAAGATTTTCTTAAGCATGCAGGGCGGTTACTTAAGCAAACCTTAAGTTTCCGGACAGAAAATAGCTGAAACATCTCAAGGGATTAGCGAGGACCCACTCATGTCTCAGAACTACCGTTTAAGCCTGCAGCCCAGATTAAAGCAACTGCTGATTTTCATTCTTATGGCAGCACTTACTGGCCTCAGCCTGAGTGCATTTGCAGGAGCCTCAAAGGAAGATGAATTTCTTCCACCTGAGCAAGCGTTCAGGTTTAGCTACAAGCAACTCAGCAATGGGGTTCTAAAGCTTCATTGGGATATTGCAGATGGATACTACCTATATAAAAATCGCCTTAAACTAACCGATGAAAACAGACAGCCATTAACTGATGTCACCTTTCTGACTCAGGCTGAAGAGAAAAACGATCCGAATTTTGGGCTGGTTCAGGTTTTTCATCACAGGCTCGATATAGAAGCCTTACCAGCCAGTCATCAGCTAATGCTGAGTTATCAGGGCTGTTCTGAGAATGGTCTCTGCTATCCGCCGCAGAGAAAAACCCTGGATGTGCAACCCGCTACCAATACAGACTCAAACATAAAGATGTCTGAGAGCAGTCAACCGACTCCTACAACGGGTCAAGCTTTAGCAGTTGAAGAGAATGCAGGCGCTATTGCAGCCATGCTGGCCAGTACTGAAGGTTACTGGGTAGTTGTCACCTTCTTTGTTCTGGGTTTAGGTTTAACCTTTACACCCTGTGTTTTACCTATGATTCCTATTCTGGCGGGTATCATTGCTGGTCAGGGTACGGATATCACGCTGCGTCGAGGCATAGGCTTATCAACTGCCTATGTATTGGGTATGTCTCTGACCTATACCCTGGCGGGTGTTCTTGTCGGTTATTTTGGCGCAAAAATGAACCTTCAGGCTTCTCTGCAAAGTCCAGCAGCGTTAATCATTTTCTCCTCACTTTTCGCTGCACTGGCAATGGCGATGTTTGGTTTTTATGAACTTCAGCTACCATCATTCCTGCGTGACCGCTTAGATCGTATGGGTCAGAAAAGCAGCGGTGGAAAGTATGCAGGTGTTGCATTAATGGGACTGATATCTGCCCTTGTGGTGTCACCTTGTGTCTCAGCACCATTGGCTGGAGCTCTGGTTTATATCAGTACCACTGGGGATGCTTTACTGGGCGGTGCATCTCTGTTTGCACTAAGCCTTGGCATGGGCGTGCCACTCATTCTGGTTGGAGCTGGTGGCGGAAAGTGGCTACCCAGCGCCGGTAGCTGGATGTTGGAAGTAAAAGCTTTCTTCGGGGTTCTGTTAGTAGGTGTTGCGATTAGCCTTCTTAGCCGCTTGCTTCCGGGCAATGTAAGTATCCTGCTGTGGTCACTGCTGGCGATTGTCTATGCCGCTCACCTCGGTAATTTCGGACAATCAGAATCCCTTAGCCACTGGGGAAAAACCCTCCGCGGACTCGCCATAGCTCTGATGACTTATGGTATCACCCTGCTTCTCGCTGGTCTTGCAGGCCATGATGACCCTTTAAAGCCTCTTGCATTCGTTTCAGCGTCAGCTCAATCAGAGACTGAACATGAAAACCCTTTGTTTACCCGTTATGATTCGGTTCAAAGCATGCAGGCCGCCATCCAAAAAGCCAGTGCTGCTGCCCATCCGGTTGTTATTGATCTCTATGCCGATTGGTGTGCCAGCTGTAAGGTGATGGAACGTGAAGTGTTTAATCATCCAGATGTTCAGGCCTTTCGTGAAAAGGTCACCTTTATTCAGCTGAATATGACAGATAATACTTCTGAACAGCGTGGCTTTCTCCAACAGCATGGACTCTTTGGACCTCCGAGCTTACTCTTCTATAAAGCAAATGGACAAGAACTCACCTCAGCCAGAGTTCAGGGCGAGCTGGGGCCCCAACAGTTCATCGGTCAGGTAAACAAACTTCTGTAAGCATATTTTAAGTTAAGGAACCTATATGCGTGTTCTTCTGGTGGAAGATGATCCGGGTTTGGGATCAGGTTTGCAGCAAGCTCTGAAAACTGAAGGCTACACTGTTGACTGGCTTACAGATGGGCTTCAGGCACTGCAGGCACTTGAAACTCATTATTTCGACCTGGTAGTACTTGATCTTGGCTTGCCTCGGCTGGACGGTATATCTGTTTTAAGACAGGTTAGGAACCAGGGTAAGGATCTCCCTATTCTCATCCTAACAGCAAGAGATGCCGTACAAGACAGAATAAACGGTCTTGATAGCGGTGCAGACGACTATCTGGTCAAGCCTTTTGATATGACAGAGTTGAAAGCTCGCATTCGGGCTCTACAGCGACGTAGTTCTGGGCGCACTCAACCGACAATCAGCCTGAGAGGGATAGAAATCAACCCAGCCAGTCAGCAGGTATTTTACAAAGGGAATATGATCACCTTAACCCGACGTGAGTACACGCTACTCTATGAGATGATGAATCAGCCAAACCACGTGTTTACACGGGACAGACTCCAGCAACTGCTTTATGGATGGGATGAAGATGTAGAAAGCAACGCAATGGAGGTGCACATTCATCACCTGCGAAAAAAGCTTTTTCCAAAACTGATTCGGACCTTGAGAGGCATCGGATACGTCATCGATAAAACAGAGGCATAAATGCTACCTGCGTCAATTACCAAACGAACACTGCTGTTTGTTTTACTTTTGCTGATGGCCATGAGCAGTTTAATAGGATACGTCAGCTTTAAAGACGCGAGCCATGAGATTGAAGAAATCTTTGATGCCCGCTTGGCTCAAAATGCCCGCCTTCTGCAGGCATTGGTTTTAGGAATCCACGATACACAGCTTAACAGCAGGGATGAGCAACAACTGCAAAAAGCATTTGAAACGGCCCTCCTCGAGGAAACCGGATCAGAAGGACACAAATATGAAAGCAAAATATCTTACCAGGTAAGACACGGGCATCAGGTTATTATTCGCTCACCCTCTAGTCCGGAAAAGCCTATGGGTACTGAAAAGGTCGGTTTCAGTAAAATGACCTATAAAGATCACCAATGGATTACATTCACACTGAAAACACATGCCTCCAGTTTTCCATTCGTAGTGAGTGTTGCAGAGCGGGAAGATGTGCGTGGAGAGCTTGTCGAGAAAGTTGTTATTCAGACTCTTATCCCCGAGCTTATTGGTATACCGGTACTTGCCCTTCTTTTATGGAGTGCAATTAACTGGGGACTTTCACCATTAAAAGAGCTCACCCGGCTAATAGAAGGACGAGCACCTGACAATCTCAAACCGATACGACTCAAAACACCACCCTCCGAGTTAAAACCTATACAGGAAGCTTTAAACCGCCTTCTGAGCGAAACAGAGACGCTTATAGCTAGAGAGCAGCGTTTAATAGCCGATGCAGCGCATGAGCTAAGAACACCATTGGCCGTTCAGAAAATACATGCCGATAATGCTTTACAGGCAGAATCAGAAAGCCAGCAAAAAGCCTCGCTTAAGCAATTAAATCTGGCTGTAGACCGTTCTACGCGAATTGTTTCTCAACTGCTTACTCTTGCCAGACTAGATCCCGGAATTAGTCTTCAAAGAAGAGTAAGCATTGATCTGCTAAGGGAAACCCGCAGTAATCTGGCCGAGCTTATGCCCCTAGCTTGGAAAAAAAAGATCGAACTCAGCCTTGAAGCAGACGAGACATGCCTGTGGGAAGCTTATTTTGAGGAAGGAATGCTCGATGTTTTACTACAAAACCTGATCAGCAACGCTGTAAAATTTTCACCCGTAAAAGGCCATATAGAGCTTTTCTTAGAAAACCAAAAAAAATATTTTGTTCTCACCGTTACTGACCATGGCTCTGGGGTTAATCAGGCTGACCTCAAACGGCTGACAGAAAGGTTTTACCGTTCGGGTCATGAGAGTGGTGCCGGCCTAGGCCTTTCCATTGTTAAGCGCATTACTGAGCGACATAATGGAACCTTACTACTTCAGCAAACTACAGGCGGAGGGCTGACGGTTAAGGTCAGTCTGCCCAAGAAGAACCAGCCAATCTAAGGGCGCAATTTTTGGGTGCGCGGAAATATCAGCCTCACTCTTATCAATTTCTGCATTTACCCAGGCATCCAAAACATTACGGTTCTAGAGCAGCGCACATAAGTGTTGAGACAGAAAGGCACAAGAAGTTTCATGCACAATAAGGTAAAAAACGTTATGCATCATACCGAGGTGTACAGCGACATGATCGCAGCTTTTCGCTCACACCCTCTGTCCCTGTACTTAGTTCCTGTATTACTGCACTCGTTTCTTTAGGCTTTGATAACCTTTTTTACGTCTCCCAACCATAAATTCCAGACATAAAAAAACCCCGCTTCATGGAAGCGGGGTTCTTTTGGGCGGCCTGCTCACGCAGTCAGCCAAATAAGGCGCTTGACGATGTCCTACTCTCACATGGGGAGACCCCACACTACCATCGGCGCTGAGCAGTTTCACTTCTGAGTTCGGAAAGGAGTCAGG
>JBLWVL010000007.1:0-126441 GCA_048268485.1 Oceanospirillum sp. | reverse complement strand
TTTAGGAGCCGGAATGCGTAAGTTGGTACAGATTTGTTTTGGCGTTGTAAAACATCAAAGCGAATACCGCCCGCAAGTGGTTAGCTAACCCTTTACGGACGGTTCGGAGAGATGGTATCTACAAGGCTGCTTGCTTTTGTGGGTCGGGCTTTAGCCCGTCAGCTATACCCGTTTATGTAAGCTATTGACGCCCTGAAGGGCGACCTACAGGGGGCAGCGGGCTTTGCCGGTAAACGTATGTATTGTGCGTCGGAAGGCACCCTCGGCACTTTTCCGATCTACGGCTGGGGCATTTATCGATATTAATGCGTGTTTAACGATAACCTGCGCCGAAACAAAAATCCCTCCAAGGCGGAGGGATTCTATTAGAAGATTATACCTGGCGGTTAAGCCGACATCGGGATTCGTGCCAGATAGGGCTCATCATAGGTGGCAACCCGGCCAATGATCTCATCATGGGCCACATGCTGAATCAGGGTCGCATGTTTAATTCCTGCCTGGGCCAGTGCCTCTCTTGCCTGATCAAGGCTACGGAAGATCAGAGGGCGGTTTCGCCAGTTCATCAGGCGGTGGCTTTCTTCGCCGGTGAGGATACGGATACCATATTGGCTATGGGTTGCATGGGTGACAATCTCTGCATCCGGCTCAGCACCGTTACGAATCAATTTTTTCAGTTCTTTAAGTTTCATCATCAGACTCCTTCTTTATTTTCTGCAGCCTGATAGCCTCCATAAGACGTGTTTCGTTAGTTTTAGTTACGTGTTTACGTTTCTGTGATGGCTACGCTTTTTTTATTTAAAAGTTATTTGGTTTGTTTTTTTGCTTCATGGACTGATGAAGCTTACGGTTTTTTTCATTTTTCCGATCACTATTGACAACTGGTTTCATCAGAAAGTTCCAATACACAGATAAACAAGCGGTCTAACGCCGCTTTTCTTTTGGCGGATAAAGGCTGGGAAAAGCTTAATCTCAGATAATGACGGTACAAGCCATGGGCTGAAAATAGTGTTCCGGGGGTTAATAAAATACCCTCTGCTCTGAGGGAGCGGTACGCCGCCTGGCTGTCGCAGGTATCCGGTAGCTGAACCCAAATGCAAAGTCCGCCATCGGGCTGGCTGTAGCGGATCTCTTTACCCCAGTTTTGATTCAGATAAGCCAATAGCTGGTCTCTTTGCTGCTGCAGTTTCTGCCGCAACTGACTGAGATGGCGTCGGTAGTGTCCTTCAGCAATAAATTGCGCTAAACCTTCCTGAATCGCCTGGGGGCTGGCCAGTTGCGTGATCAGTTTCATCTGCAGTGCTTTATTGTGTAGTTTGCCCGCAATAATCCAGCCGACACGCAGGTCTCTGGACAGACTTTTGGAAACCGAGCCACAGAGAATAACTTTCTCATTCTGCGGGTTATCCTGACTTTTGAGCGGTGCAGTGGCGGCAGAAGAAAATGCCAGATCACCATAAATATCATCTTCAATCAGCCAGAAGTCATTCCGGCATGCCAGATCAACCAGCGATGCATAATGCTCTGGTGGGATACAGGAGCCCGCTGGAGTGCCAAAATTTGGAGTAACAACACAGGCTTTTATCGGCCAGCACGTCAGTTGTTCCTGCAGCTCCTGAATATCGATACCACTGACCGGGTCACCGGAGATTTCAATAATATTGAGCCCGAGCTGTTCCATAATCTGCAGCACACCGTAAAAGGCTGGTGACTCCACAGCAACTGTATCACCGGGCTGGCAGGTGATCATCAGGGCGATAAAAAGGCTATGCTGGCAGCCGCTGGTGATGCAGATATTTTCCGGGGCAACCCGGAGCTTTCTTTGCCTTAAATGGGTAGAAAGTGCTGCTCTAAGACTGTATCTGCCCGCAGACTCATCGTAATAACCGGCTTTTTGCTCAGGGTGAAGCCGCATCTGGCGACCGATCAGGCGGTTCAGTAGTGTTAATTGTGGCAGGGAGCTCTGTTGGCTGGCGGCGGGCAAAATATCAAATGCGGCACCCTGAGACATAATATCCCGGAAAATCGCTGACACAGAGACCGGTGCTGGCGTTTTAGGGGTTTGCACCCGTGTGGGTAATGGGCTTCCATACTCTGGTGTTCGGACAAAATAGCCCGATTTTGGCCTGGCCTGAACCAGCTGCTCAGACTCCAGGCGATGAAGTGCATGCAGTACCGTGGCTTTAGAGACCTGATAGTCACGGCATAACGACCGGATAGAAGGCAGTCGGTCGCCGGTTTGCAGATAGCCTGAGCGGATCTGTTGTTTCAGCTCCTGTTCAAGATACTCATACCGATAGCGGGGCATAGCAACACCTCAGATAAAAGAGAGCGGGTTAGTGCCTGTTCCAAGAACACCTGACATTGTACCTATAAATAAATCATTTTTAATCACTGTGATTATCGGCAGTACTTGATCCTTATCTCACATCACCGCAAACTAGATGACCAAGGCTAACAGCCTCTTTTTTTTGGATTTTTTACCGGGATTATCTGTTTTATGTCATCGACCCGCTCAAATAACGCCATTCAATGCCCGGCACTTTTTATCGCTGCGCCCCATTCCGGCTGTGGCAAAACCACCATCACGGCAGCCATCGCCCGGGCATACCGGCTACAGGGCAGGATTGTTCGGGTTTTTAAGACAGGCCCGGATTATCTGGACCCTCAGATTCTGAGACAGGCCTCCGGTGAACCGGTTGAACAGCTGGATATGTGGATGGCGGGGGAGGAGTACTGCCAGCAAATGCTGTTTAAGGCGGCACAGGAAGCCGACCTGATTCTGATTGAGGGGGTGATGGGCTTATTCGATGGTACACCTTCCAGTGCAGACCTGGCGGAACGCTTTGCTATTCCTATGGCACTGGTGATGGATGTTAAGGGTATGGCACAAACCGCAGGGGCGATGGCGGTGGGACTGGCAAACTATCGTCCTGCGTTGCAGTTTGCCGGACTGATTGCCAATGGTTGCGCCAGTGAGCGTCATCGTGAGCTGATTGAAGAGGCGTTGCCGGAAAACTTCCCGATTCTGGCGACCTTGGCGCAGGATGAACAGATTGCACTGCCTGAACGTCATCTGGGTCTGGTGCAGGCGGAAGAGATTACCGCAGAGTTGGAAAGCCGGATCAACGCAGGCGCGGCCCTGCTTAAGGGACAGCCCATTCTGGAGTTGCCTGAAGCGGTGGATTTCTATCCGACTGAAAGCCTGAGCACATCGGCGGCACTTTCTGAAAAGCCGCTTAAAGGCAAAACGATCGCTATTGCCAAAGATGCCGCTTTCAGCTTTATCTACGATTCTAACCTGCGACTGCTACAGCAGTTGGGGGCAGATTACAGCTTCTTCTCACCATTGAAAGACTTAGAACTGCCGGAAGCGGATGCTTTGTGGCTGCCGGGTGGTTATCCGGAGCTGCATGCTGAAACCTTGTCCGGAAACGCCGATCTGATCACTCAAATCAGGCATTTTCACCAGTCCGGCAAACCGATTCTGGCGGAGTGTGGCGGCTTTCTCTACTGCCTGGATACCCTGACCTGTCTGGATGAAAAGACCTACCCGATGTTGGGTCTTGTTGCCGGCGAGGGCTCTATGCGAGGTAAACGGGGTTGTCAGGGGATGCAAACAGCGCCTCTGCCGGAAGGGGATATTCGTGGCCACGCCCATCACAAATCCCTCAGTGAAAATACCCCGGAGCCGATCGCCCATGGTCGCCGCCAGCGTCATCCGGCACCGGGGGAGCCTATCTATCGGGACAAGGGATTGACGGCCACCTATCTGCACCTTTTTTTCGGGTCAAACCCAGACGCGGTTGCCACCCTGTTTTCGCAACACGCCTAACCGGATCGCTGAAAGGAGGTTCAGATGCCATTTCCCATTGAAGATAAGCTGGTGATTGCGGTTTCCTCCAGCGCACTGTTTGATCTTACTGAGTCTGATCAGGTGTTTCGCGACCGGGGTGCCATCGCCTATAAAGCATTTCAGGAGCAGAACCTGAACAAAATTCTGAAACGAGGTGTTGCCTTTCCTTTTATTCGCCGCTTTCTGAGTTTTAATCAGCGCTTTCCCGGTGAACAACCGGTGGAAGTGGTTCTGCTGTCCCGTAACTCTCCCGCCACGGGCAAGCGGGTATTCCGTTCAATAGAACACTACAGCTTAGGTATCTCCCGGGCCGCTTTTGTCAGCGGGGCGTCACCCTTCTCCTATATTCCGGCGTTTAATGCCTCCCTTTTTCTCTCCGGTAATGAAGCTGATGTTCGGGCCGCCGTGATCGCGGGCTATCCGGCGGGCTTGGTGCTACCGTCCAAGGTGGAGGATGATAGCTCAGATGCCGAGCTGCGAATCGCGTTCGATTTTGACGGCGTCTTGGCGGATGATGAATCGGAAGCGGTTTTTAAAGCCCGTGGGCTGGAAAAGTTTCAGGAATATGAGCAACAGCACCAGAACCGGGTTCATAATCCGGGGCTTTTAGCGGATCTGTTCCGTAAGTTATCCGCACTGCAGGGCCTGGAAGATACTGAGCTGGCCAAAAACTCAGCCTATGAGCGGGTACTGAGAACAGCCATCATCACCGCCCGCAGTGCACCCAGTCATGAGAGGGTGATCACCACGCTGGAAAGCTGGGGCGTTTCCCCGAACGAAACCTTTTTTCTGGGGGGAATGGATAAAAGCCGTATCCTGGATATTTTCCAGCCGCACCTGTTTTTCGATGACCAGGTCAGTCATTTAAATGCCCGGAATCTTGCCATGGTACATGTCCCCTTTGGTGTCGCAAATGCCACCGGGAACGACACCGGCACCGAGGGGTAAAACTAATTTCCCATGGGAAAACAGCTTCGGTAACAACTATTCCAGTGACTTCGCATTGATCTCCCACGATGGGATTTTTGCCCGCTCATGCAGAACAGAAACTAAGTATTGGCTTGGGCGGTAGGAATAAAACCTGAATCCCCCTTGAATATCCCATTATTTTGTTTAGGGTTAGACGCAAATTATGCCGGGTGCTTGCCCGGCATAATTTTTTTAAACCAAAGCTTAGTCACGCTAAACCAATATAACGCCTTTGAACCGACATTAAGGATATCCGATGTACAATCAGGCCCAGAAAGGCTTGTTCAAGGGGATGAATCCCCTGATGACACAGGTTTCAATTATTATGGTGATCACCACACTGATTATGGGTAGTTTGTTTACCGAGATCAGTGCACAGGGGATTGCTGCTGCCCGCAACTGGCTGGACCCTTTTCTGGAATGGTATTACGTACTCTTAGTCGCTTTCCTGCTTATTTTTATGATTTGGCTGGGAACGGGCCGTTATAAAAAAGTGCGCTTAGGTCGTGACTGGGAGCAGCCTGAGTTCACCTATTTTGCCTGGGTCAGTATGTTGTTTGCTGCAGGTACTGGCGTTGGGATTCTGTTCTGGTCTGTTGCTCAGCCCATTATGCAGCTAAGTGATAACCCTTTTGTCCTGCCGGGCACATCTGAGGGTGATGCAGCAGTGGTGGCGATGCGGTTGTCATTTTTCCACTGGGGCGTTAACGGTTGGGCGATTTTCTCCTTTGTTGCTTTGACCATGGCTTATTTTTCCTATCGTCATGACCTGCCTCTTACCGTCCGGTCTGTGCTTTACCCGATTCTGGGCGAGCGGGTGAGGGGCCCTCTGGGGGATCTGGTGGATCTGCTGGCGGTATTCGGTACGGTTTTTGGTATTGCCACCACACTGGGGCTGGGGGTTCAACAGATGAACGCCGGTCTGCATCAGGTGTTTGATCTGGAAAACTCCACGACACTCCAACTCACGGTTATCGGCGTGATTATGTTTATCGCCACCGCTTCGGTTGTTTCCGGCGTATCCAGGGGGGTGCGTTTACTTTCTGAGATGAACTTCTGGCTCAGTATCGCTGCTGTGCTTTTTATGCTGTTGTTGGGGCCAACCCAGTATCTGATCGGAGTAACTATTGAAGCGACGGGGGATTATATTCAGTCGCTGATCCGTATGACCTTCCATACTAATGTTACCCATGGCGACAGTTGGCAATCAGAATGGACAGTATTTTTCTGGGGGTGGTGGCTGGCCTGGTCACCTTTTGTCGGTATGTTTATCGCCCGTATCTCCAGGGGGCGTAGCTTTGGCGAGTTTGTGATGGGCGTCCTTCTGGTACCAACCATTATCACCATCGTCTGGATCGGGCTTTTTGGTGGTACAGCCTTGTACCAGGAGTTGTTTGGCAATGGCGACGTGGTTGCTGCCGTGCAAAATGATGTATCAACCGCACTGTTTGTCACCATTGAGGGCATGGGGCTGGGTATGTTTACCCCTGTGATCTCAACATTATTGATTGTTCTGATCGGTACCTACCTGATTACCTCGGCCAACGCCGGCACTCTGGTGATTAATACTATTTTGTCCGGTGGGGACGCGGATCCTCCATCGATACACCGTATCTTGTGGGGTATCTTTCTGGCACTGCTGACGGCTGTCCTGCTGATCGCCGGTGGATTGGATACTCTGCAATCCGCAGTGATCACGGCGGCGATGCCTTTTTCTGTCGTGGTGATCTGTATGGTGTTTGGTCTGTTAAAAGCACTGTCAGAAGAGCGATTTGCACCACGTCACGGTGAGCTGAGTCCATCTCCTGCGGAGCCTTGGGCGGTTACCGATGATATGGAAAAGGTTACAGCAGAGGCTGAAGTTAAAGCAGAAGAGAAGGCACAGAAAGAAGCAAGAGAGAAAGAAAAAGCCCATCTTAAAGAGCTTGAAGCTCAAAAGCATAAAGAAGAAGAGGGCGAAGATGCTCTGTTGCGCCGTTAACCGCTTCCGGCATCAATGCCTCAGAACTATGAACACCCTCCTATGGGGCATTCCCGAAAGTGATTAAATACGCTACCATCCGATACTGTTTTTACGAACAGTATCGGAGGAGCGGCCGGTGCAACCCCATCTTAAAGATCACATAAACCTACAGCAGACTCCCATGCCCTCATGCGTCAGTTATTCCCTCAGTACAAGGCCTCCAGCGATAAAGAACAGCGATTTTACCGAAATGGCCCACGCCATCGCCAGGAAGATCATTGTGACTTTCTTAAGCTTCGGCAACGCTTTAACTTTCGTTCCATTGAGATAGGTCGCTGGGTTACTCAGCAAGAAAAGCTGAGTGCTGCGGGTCGGTTTTATGATGCTCTTTGCGATCTGATGGTTATTTTGCAGGTTCCTGAGAGTGTTATCTCTTTAAAGGGAACTCTGGCATTACATTACGGCACCGGAGGTCGTCCCGGTATTGCAGCCCATTATGCACCCAATCAGAGGGCCTTTGCTCTGGCAAAAAATGCTGGTCCGGGCAGCATCGCCCATGAGTGGTTCCATGCACTGGATCACTACCTTGCCAGTAAGTCTTTCAAAACCGCAGAGGGTATCCGATTTGCATCAGATCTCTGGTTACAGCAGGGAAATGGCGGGCAGGATCTGATAGCCCATCCGTTAAATCATAAGTTAAGTAACTGTTTTGCAGCTGTGATGCTTAGTGAGAATGGTGAAGAGCCCAGTGAGCTGTTCAGGATGTCACTTTTGGCTGATAAAGCAGCGGGGCTGAACTATTACAGTCAACCTGAAGAGCTCTGTGCCAGGGCTTTTGAGGCTTTTATTCAGGATGCATCGATTAAAAACAATTTTCTGGTAAAAGGAACTAAAGCTTCAACCGAGGCTCAGTATGGGCTATATCCCAGAGGCGCCGAACGAAATCGCATTAATGCTCATTTTGCCGACTATTTTGCAATGCTGGGTCGGGCAGTGCGCAAGCAGATGGAAGGATGCAAAACAAACCGATCAACCGATAGAGCAAACCCGATTCGGGTAAAATAAGCGGTAATCCGTCACCTTCACTCCGTAATACCTACACCTGATTTTCTCAAAAGAGAGGCAGGGGCTTGAAATCCGCTTTAATAGCATGTTTCATGATCAGGGCTGCAAACACTACCGGCATCACAGGCTTGAAGTATAGGTAGCAAGCTGCAGTCAAAATGATTTTCTAATCAATATTTCACAGTAAGGCTGGACAATGAATCAGGATGCTAACTTGCAGGATGTCTGTAAACAACAGATACAACGCTGGCTTGATGAAGGATATACCTTGAGCTCAATCTCAGCCGCTGAGCTTCATCAGAAAACGAGTGCTCCTTACACTCAATGCGTCGAGATTCTGCAAAACTTCACTCCCAATAAGATCAAAAAAAATCTAAACGATATCCCGCCGCCGCCAGAGGCTCTGAAAAAGGTTTTTCAACAAAATCAGCGGCAGCTCTGGCAAGCTTTCTGGCAGGAGCATAAGGCAGAAATCGATAAGCTGACGCATAGCTTTAGCCATGAAAAAAAGCAGCTTCTGCAAACTGCTGACGAGCGTCTTGAGATGATTAAGACGCTGGAGCAGAGTCTGTCAGAAAAAGAATCCAGCCTTCGTAAGCTTCAGAAAAATAGCAGCCCAGCGGCGCCAAAAACACAGCAACAGGATTCAGCGTCTCATATCAAGGAGGTAAAACAGCTCAATCGCCAGATTAGTGACTATAAAGATGAGATTGCACGACTGAAGGACCAGGTAAAAGCATCTGAGGCACAAGTGTCTTATGATCCGGAAGCTCTGCGTAAGGAGCAGGAGAGTCTGGCCCGGGCACTGGAGCTATCAGATGAACAGGCAAAAGAGATTACCGAGCTCAGTCGTAAGCTGGATACCGCCGAGCAGGAGTATGTGCGGGTTAACAATCTTTACCATGAAGTGAAGAAGCAGAATGCACAACTTCAGAAAGAGCTGAAAGCAATTCGTGGTCGATAGTCTGATGCAGAAGAGGGCCTGAAGCCCTCTTAACGTTTCAATACAAAGCAAATTTGAACAGGTACCGATATTAATTGATACCGCAGTCCGGCGGAGTCGGGGGGCTCAAGGGTGTGGTGATATTAGTATTATCAATCTGCAGCTGATCCTGCTCAGGTGCTGACCAGTGTTGACTGATGGGTAAGACTCCAGCCCAAACCGGCCAATCGAGATCCTCCTCATCATCAATAGCACCTTCAGCACGGGCCTTCATCGAAACCTCATCCAGTTTCACCCGCATAACCCCGGTTGCTCTGACTTCCTGCTCGGTGACTGGCCGCAACTGATCCCAGCGTTTAGGGCTGATTTTGTCAACAAAAAGCTCAAAGTGCCGTAACTTCTCATCCGGGTCGGTGACGGATTCAGGAGCGCCGTAAATCATGACGGAACGATAATTGACCGAGTGATGAAAAGCCGAGCGAGCCATAACCAGACCATCAAGACTTGCGATAGTAATGCAGACTTTTTGATTCCCCTGATCACTATCCGCAATATTGGCCGCCTTACTGTGGCCGTGCCAGTACAGGTAGTCGCCCTCTCTCCAGTGACAAGTGGGAATAACCCGAACCTGATTGTTGACCTGAAACCCCACATAGCAAAGCAGCGACTGGTCGATAAATGCCAGCATGGCTTCACGGTCAGTTAATGCCCGTTTTGGGCCGCGCTTGACCTGTGTCAGAGGGCTACTGCTTAAAGAAGGCTGTGCTGATGAACTGTTCTCGGACATTGTCTTTTCCCTGTTGTTATTTAAACCTGAGACAAGCTTATGCCGTGAAGGTATGATAAAAAACGTCCAGTTTTTATCTTTTTTTTCAGTCCAGATTTTTATAATCAACCGGTTGGTCTCTTAAATGTATGACAGCTCAACGCAATATCATCAGTAGCTTACAGTTTGCTCTCAGTCAGGGTGGCCTCCCTCTTTATAAACAGCTTTACCATCAGGTTATCAGTCACATTAAACAGGGAAAACTGAATGCAGGAGACCGCCTGCCGGGTAGCCGTGTTCTGGCTGACAGCCTTGGTGTCTCCCGCAGTACCGTGGTGAATGGCTATGAGCTGCTTATTGCTGAAGGGGTCTTAATCAGTCGCAGTAAAAGCGGGATCTATGTCTCCGGTGATGCCTGTTTACTGTTGGAGCAAGATCACCCCGTCAGAAGGGAGGTTGTTGCGGAGACATCCGCTTTAATGGCCTTTAACTCCGGAATTGATGCCCAGGTCTTTCCGCAGCAAGCCTGGCTTAAGAGTATGCGCGCAAGCTGGCGAACACCGGATCCCATGGTACTGCAGGATAACTGTCCCACAGGCCTGCCCTCTCTAAAGCAGGCGATTGCAGACTATCTTTATCAGCTCAGAGGATTGCGTTGCCGGCCAGAGCAGATTCTGATCACTGCCGGAAGCCGTGATGCTCTGACACTGATCCGTCATACACTGGAAAAAGTCAGCCCAGGCGTTCATTGGCTATGTGAAAACCCAACTTATCCGCCTATCCGTGAGCTGATAAACAGCTGGCAATTACCTCGCCAGTCATATAGCCAACTTTCCCTTGATCATGAAGGCTGCCTTACGCCCGATAAAAATGAGAAGAAACCGGCAGAAACAACAGCTTCGGTTCTTACTCCTAACCGCCAGTATCCTACCGGCACCGTCATGAGTAAATCGAGACGCCAGCAATGGTTTGCCTATCTTCAGCAGGGAAAAGGGTGGCTGATAGAGGATGACTACGACAACGAGTTTCATTACAGCGGTAAAAGCGGTATCCCGCTAATGCAGGCCGATCCTTCAGGGCGGGTTATCTTCGTTGGTAGCTTTTCTAAGGTGCTATTCAGGGGTTTACGTCTGGGGTTTATCGTTGCGCCAATGCCCCTCTGCCCGCTGTTGCTGAAAAGTCGTAATGAACTGGGAGGGTCTGCGGCACTGCCGATGCAGCCTGTGGTGGCGGAGTTTATGCGTAACGGTGAATTTGCCCGTCATATTAACCGGATGCGACGCCATTACCGGCAAAAAAGAGACTATCTGCTCAGGCTTTGTGAGCAGTATTTAACTCAGTGGTTTTACTGGCAACAGCCCCAGGGGGGAATGCACCTGCTGATTTTGCTCAAAGAAACAGGAGAGATACCTGAATTAAAAGGGCAAGCTGCACTCTCGGATCAGGATATTGCGGCCTGTTTACGTCAACTGGGGATAAAAATGTTTCCGCTATCAGAGCATTTTACCCCCCCGGAAAACCCCGCTAGAGTACCTCAGGGGTTTGTACTGGGTTTTACCGGCCCGGATGAAAAGACAATAACTGCTCTGGTAAAAGCTTTGGCAGAGATGATGCAGACCCGCACTACCTGTAGCAGTCTGAAATGACTTATTTATTCAATCATTCAGCCGGGCAGGCTGATCGTTCCGCCGGGTCAATCGGACCAGCAATCCCGAGGCATTGACCAACAAAATGCCGGCAATAATCAGTACAGCCCCAATTATAAAGCTGGATTCAATGGTTTCATCCAGCAACCAGGCCCCCAGCAAAACACCAAGCAAGGGGGTCAGAAAAGAAAAGGTACCTAACTGTGAAGCCTTGTACTGGGTCAGTAACCAGAACCAAAGCAGGAAGCTAAGGAAGGCGACAATTATGCCATGAAAAGCAAGGCTGAAAAGCGCCTCAGTTGTTGGGTTAAAATAAGCCTGATCGGCATAAATGGCCCAAACAAGCAAAATAACGAAGGCCCCCACAAGCTGATAAAGCAGAGTTTCTTTTGCTGGCAGGTGAGACAAACCTGTTGCACGGACCAACACCGTTGTTGCCCCCCAGGCAGCACCAGCACAAAGCGCTAAAAAGTCACCAAACAGTACTGCCTGGCTGACCTCAAGGTTATCTTCCTGCCCCAGGAAAGAGACCACAATGCCAACAAATGCCATAAAAATCCCCAGCCACTGCAGAGGTGTCATATGTTCACCCGCCACTTTCCAGTGCAGACCGATGGCCGCAAAGATAGGGGAGGTATACAGGAATACTGCCGCATGGCCCGCTGATGTGTAATTCAGTGCTTCTCCCAGAAAAAGATACTCAAAGGCAAACAGACCGCCAATTGCAAGGGCTGGTATACGATTTTCACGGGCCAGGCTGAAACCTTGCCGCTGATAAATCATCACAATACCGATCAGAATCGCACCAATACCTGACCTGAGAGCAATTTGAAACACAGGTGCCAGATCCGATGATACCGATTTAAGTAATACCTGCTGAAATGCCATTACCAGGCAAAAGATCGTCATAAGCATAAAGGCAAACAGATCCATCGTCTTACGTGTACCCATACTATTTCTCTCAGTTAAGATGATCTCTGTTAAAAAGGGATACAAAAGCCCGGAAGATTCAAATATAGGGAATCACTCCTTGCAGGTATGCATTATCTTGTGTCTGATAGAATTTATATAGCTCATAACAGACATTCAGTAATGCGGAACAGTCACCCTTATGACGAAACAACCCTTTATCCATAAACCATTGGTTTTTCAGCAGTTACCGGAGCCTATTTATTATCTGGAGCGCTCCATGCCCTCGGATACGCGCTACCCACCGCACCAACATTCATGGGGGGAGTTTATCTACTCCTTCAGTGGGGTACTGGAGCTAATAGCCGAGGGTAACGTGTTTCGGGTGCCATCGAGTTATGCGCTTTGGCTCCCCCCAAATACCTCACATTATGGCTTTAATCGCCATGAATCCCTGCACTGTTCCCTTTATATTGACCCGGAGCTGGCCAGGCAGTTACCGGAACAGCCCTGCGCGCTGATTATGACCCCTTTAATTCGTGAAATGTTAAGCCATCTGAGCGTATCGCCCCCAACGACACCTTACACACCGGAGGCGCGGCGATTCATTGATGTAATTTTTGACCTTTTGAGGACGGTGTCCAGCACAGGCAGCTACCTGCCTCACTCAACAGATCCACTGCTGATGCGGCTGCTTAATTATTTTGAACAAAACCCAGCCTGTCAGCAGCCTTTAAAACAACTGGCAAAAGAGCTGGGCACCACGGAGAGGACACTGGCCAGAAAAGCACAGAGAGATCTGGGAATCGCGCTGACAGAATGGCGACAGCGGCTGCGGGTGGTCAGAGCTATGCCCATGCTGGAAAAAGGTGAAAAAGTAGAAACCATCTCTCTGGAGTTGGGGTACAGCACATCGTCCGCTTTTATAGCCATGTTTAAAAAACATATGAATATCACTCCCGATGAATATCGCAAAGGCGCTCCCGGAGATACAGCTCACAGACTCAGCAGAAAAGAATAGTGTAGCGAGACTTGCCTGCGTCGGACATGCCTTACCTCTTCAGTGTAAATGAGATTGATTCCTAACTGCTTTTAAATAGTATTGATATGGATTATCATTCCACCTATTGAGCAATTCGAAACAAGCCATGAACTGATTGAGCAAATGTATGAACTGCAGAGCCACACTACAGAGCGAGGGTGACGATCGCTTTCTAATCGATCCGCAGGTTGTGATCAGGGAATTGTGCCACCTGATAGAACATCATATGCCGGCTATGGCGCCTGTGATTCGCGAACCTGCCGCAGATGAGTACATCCTGGGTGCAGATAATCAAGGCTTTATAGCGAGCCTTTATCAGGCTGTTGAACATGCCTCTCCGGAGGCAGGGCGCTTCTACTGGGCTGCCCAGAGCTGGAATATGCTGACCTGGCAGCCCATCATATTAACCTTAGCTTCGGTGTCTTTATTTAACCTGGCACCTGATTTTTCCCGTATTGGTATCCGACGACAAGGAGAGATAGTCACCGGGCTGTCTCTGGCTGAAAACCTATTTGGCGACTCTGCCGATATCAGGATAGATAAAGAGCATACTGATGCTTCTCACGCTGTAGCCCGATACCTTAAGTCTTTTCTTGAACATGGCTTAAATGAATTCAGTACACATTATCCCATTAACAGAAATCTGGCCCGGCGCCTCTTCGCAGACCGTGTTCTGAGTACGCTTCTTCTCTTGCAAAGCATTAGCAGCCAGTCTGTCGCGACGGCAACGCAGCCGTATTCCCGGCTGCTGAATACCCAGACTGAAGCCTTAGCTGAATTTTGGCTCCAGGCGCTAGGCCTTGAAGGAGCGAGTGCTCTGATGCGTATCCCTTTTCAGGATAACGCTTTTCCTGAAGGTGAGCGGCTGGCTCTTAACCGAAAAGGGTGCTGTCAGCACTTTCGAAAAGCCGATGGGGATGTTTGTGCCAGTTGTCCAAAAAATAAGATGCCAGAACGAATCAGGCTTATTCAGGAAAGTTGGAACCCGGCTTAGCTGGTTTGGTTATTAATTAATCTCCGGCACCCTCAGATTTATTTATTCATAAACTTCATGCAGGCATTCAGATGTTGCACCTCAGTAGTATTCAGGTTGAGCGGCAGGGAAGAACCATTCTTGCTATTGATGAGCTTAATCTTAACGAAAAAGAAATTACCGTGATTCTTGGCCACAATGGCTCAGGAAAGTCGACGTTAATGAAACTGTTAGCGCGCCAAATCGTACCGGATCGGGGGGATATTCTTTTTGATGGCCAGCCTCTGTCACTCATGAGCCAAAAAATACTGGCCCGAAATATTGCATATCTGCCGCAGCATCTTCCAACGGCTGATGGTCTTAATGTTCGGGAGCTGGTACGTCTGGGACGCTTCCCATGGCGGGGGCTTCTTGGGCGCTGGCAACAGGATGATGAACAGTTTATTGAGCAGGCTATCTCAGATACTGATCTGGATGAATATGCTGATAGTGCCGTGGATAGCATGTCAGGAGGTGAGCGACAGCGTGCCTGGATCGCGATGCTTCTCGCCCAGCAAACCCCCTATATGTTGTTGGATGAACCGACCTCGGCACTGGATCTTTCTCATCAATACTCCCTGATGAGCCTTCTTCATCGCCTTAACAGGGCAACAGGGCGGGGTGTCGTCATTATTCTGCACGATATCAATCTGGCAGCAAGATTTGCCGACCGGATTCTGGCATTAAAACAAGGCGTGATCATTTTTGATGATAAACCCCAGGCTCTTATGAATAACGAAAGCCTGACGGCTCTTTATGATATGCCCATTCAGACACTTCAACATCCACATGGTCACGATATTGCTGTTGTGGCCTAAGCTCCATCTGATGAAAGAGATTGGCAGATATGTCTTTTAGTAATACACATTTTAGTTTTTATCGGCTTTTTATCGCCCTTGTAATAATGTCATTTATACCTCAAATCACCCAGGCTGCTACAGTGGAAGACAGTCTGGGCTCCCATGAGTTTATGCAACCCGCAACCCGCATTGTCACGCTGAACTGGGGCGCAACTGAGGAGATTCTGGAGCTGGGCGTAACCCCTGTAGGTGTTGCGGATATTAATGGTTATACAACCTGGGTTGCCCGTCCTGAGATTCCGGCGAATGTCGTTGATGTGGGCACCCGGGCTGAGCCTAGTGTAGAGCGTCTTGCAGAGTTAAAACCGGATCTTATTGTTGTTGGCAGTATGCAGCAGGATATGGTCGCCCGTCTGAGCCCAATAGCACCCGTGCTTTTTTTTGATAATTACCGTGCCGATCACAGTAATATTGAGGCTATTGAACACTCATTTATGCAGCTGGCTATCGCACTGGGTAAGCAGGAGATAGCAGAAATGCGACTGCAGGAGCGTCATGAAAAGCTGGTACGTCTCAAAGATGAGGTTAAACAGCATTTTAATGGTGAAGTGCCTAAAGTCAGTGTTGTCCGTTTCTCTGATGCTCAGCATGTACGGGCCTATGGTAACAATTCAATGCCGTTAGCCGCTCTAAACGCCTTAGGTATAGATGCTGCAATTGAGATCCCTAGCTCAACTTGGGGGCAAGTACAAAAACCGATTCGCGATCTGGCCTATATCGATGGTGTCGTGCTGTATATCCGACCGCTCCCCCATGAAGAACAGCTCTTTAATCAGCCTCTGTTTCGTATGATGCCTGTGGTTGCGGAAGGAAGGATTGCACCGGTTAAGCCTACCTGGACCTATGGTGGCGCTTTATCAATAGGCTATCTGGCTGAACATTTTGTTGAATCACTGACTCAACTACCGCCTGAACTCGGCTCTGTATCTTCGGAGGATCAGAACTGATGTCCACTGTTGATCTTGAATCAGAGCCCTTAGGAGGATCACTAAAGCTGGGGGGCAGCACTGGATTTAATCCCGCCTGGGCTTTTAGTTGTTTAGCACTGATAGCCGCAGTTATCTGGCACCTTCAGACCCGAACAGAGCTCAGCCTGCTGCAACAGTGGCAGCTTTGGGCCCATGTTTCCCCGAAAGATTTCCCAGACTTTGAATATGTATACAGCCATATGCCAAGGGCCGTTATGGCGGTTATAGCAGGTGCAGCCTTAGGATTAGTCGGCAGCCTGATGCAGCAACTTCTGCAGAACCCACTGGTATCACCTATGACCCTGGGGGCATCCTCTGGTGCGTGGCTTGGTATTGTAGCCGGTTCTGTTTTATTTCCGACTCTGGTGCTCGATTACAGAGAATGGTGGGCATTATCCGGTGCGATTCTGGCTACCTGCCTTAGTCTTCTGGTGGCCCGTAACTCAGGCTTTCGCGGGCTACCCATCGTCCTCGCAGGCATGGCTGTATCATTATTATTTGGTGCGCTGGCATCTGCCGTTGTATTGCTGAATGATCAGTATGTACGTAATTTGTTTATCTGGGGAGCCGGTGATCTGGCACAGGTTGACTGGAGTAAAATTCAGTGGCTTTTACCCAGACTCATACCATTTTTGATTCTGATAGCCGTTGCTCATCGTCCTCTGATGTTGATGCGCCTTGGAGAGCAGGGGGCCCAGAGCAGAGGCATGGCGATCATCCCTGTCATAGTAGGATTATTGCTACTGGCACTTTGGTTAACCGCTAGTGTTATTGCCGCAGTGGGGCTTATAGGGTTTGTGGGTTTACTGACACCCCAGATCGCCCGGAAATTCTTTAGTCACTCATCCCGTCAGGAGATGATAGCCAGCGCTGTTCTGGGGGCCCTGTTGTTGACTCTTACAGATATTATTGCTTTACGGGCAACAGATTTCTTTGGTCAGGTGGTTCCCAGCGGAGCCGCTGCAGCACTTATTGGAGCACCGGCGCTGATTCTTCTGTCACTTCATCGGGCTAAGTCTGCAGAGGCTTCTGCTCGAGGGGCATCAAATGTCAATCAGAGCGTCGTCCGGGTTACTGCACTAAAAAGATCACCGGTTTTTAGCTGGAGTCTGGCCACCGGCATTTGCTTTTTAATTCTTTCTCTGGCCCTTTTTGTTTTTCCGAAAACAACCCTGATTGATTCAGGTGCTCAGGTTCGCTGGGGTTGGTTCTGGCCTGAGGGCTATCTCTGGCAATTGCGTTGGCCCAGAGTTTTGGCAGCACTTGCAGCAGGCTTCGGACTAGCCGTTGCAGGGACAGTACTGCAGCGCCTGATCCGAAACCCTCTGGCCAGCCCGGATATTCTGGGTTTATCTGCCGGAGCAACGTTGAGTATTGTTTTATTCATCCTGATATTCGGCGCACAATGGTTAGTTTTCAGCCCGGTTATCGCTTTTGCCGGTAGCCTTGCTGTGCTGGCACTTTTGCTTTCCCTGGGTAAACGGCAGTCATTCTCACCCGGTATTATTGTGTTAACAGGTATTGCGCTTACCGCTTTATTGGATGCAATACTCCAGTTCACTCTTGCCAGTGGTACGGATGAGGTATTCTCTCTGCTACTCTGGATGTCTGGCTCAACTTATAAGGTTACCGGCCAGCAGGCTGTTATGTTGACAGTAGGTGTCTTTGTACTCTCTGCGCTGGCACTTGTTTGGCATCGGGCATTAACATTGATCGCAATTAGTGATGAAGTAGCTCAGTCCAGAGGGATTCATATAGGTAAAGCCCGAGCCTGGCTGTTAACCTTAATCGCAGGTATCTGTGCGATGATTACGGCGATTATCGGGCCTGTTTCTTTTGTTGGATTGCTTTCACCACATATGGCTTATTTGCTGGGAGCAAAAAAAATACTGCCTCAGATTGTGCTGGCATCTATTGTTGGCGGATCGCTTTTGGTTCTGTCTGACTGGATCGGCAGGATAGCGCTCTATCCGGTTCAACTGTCTGCAGGTATTGTTGCCTCCCTTATTGGTGGTGGTTACTTTATTTATTTGCTGACCCGACAAAAACTATAGCCTTGCCTTTTGCCCATACATTGTCTGACGGCTGATACCTTCTGACTGCAAATAAAACGGGAGCCTTTAGTGGCTCCCGTTTCGTTTTATACCGCCGCAGAAACAGCGCATTATTCTTCAGCAAAAGCCCCATCGGCCAATGGGAACTGGTTCAGGTTATGGATCTCCTTCCAGTAGCGCCTGAAATCCGGCCCGTCTTCATGGCTATAGTTAAGGTTGCGGAAGAAACCTGCCAGCTTAGTAAAGTGCTCCCGTATGGTATCCTTGTCATCCATCTCCGGATGCTCAAAAAGACAGCGCTTTAACAACCGGAAAACCCGCATTTGTCGTGTCATTGGGGTGGAGGCATCCACATCGTCAAAAGCATCCTGCTGCAGATAAACCTGATCCAGGCATTGCGCCCGGTTGTAAGTCAGAAAATCCTGCAGAGTGACACCTTCTTCCCCTGTTACCTGCATCATCTGCTGAATATCTTCGCCCTGAGTCAGTAGGCCCTGCATCTGCTTCACATCTCCAACCCATTGCGCATCCAGGTGCTCGTTATACCAACCACTGAGCTGCTCAAGATAACGGGACCAGGAGATCAGAGGGTCAACAGCGGGGTAGGCACGCTTATAGGCTCGGTCTGCACTCAGGCCCAGGAAGGTTTTCACGGTGCGCAGAGTAGATTGTGTCACCGGTTCTTCGAAATTACCCCCCGCAGGAGAAACCGTACCAATAAGCGTCAGACTACCTTGTTCACCTTCATTATTACGGATTAAACCGGCACGCTCATAAAGACTCTTCACGGAGGAGTCCAGATAAGCCGGGAAAGCCTCTTCACCCGGAATCTCTTCCAGACGTCCGGAAGTTTCACGCATCGCCTGCGCCCAACGGGAGGTCGAATCTGCAATCAGCAAGGCGTTGTAGCCCATCTGACGATAATACTCACTCAATGTAATACCGGTATAAATCGATGCTTCACGGGCAGCAACCGGCATAGAGGAGGTATTACAGATAATAATTGTACGATCCATTAAGGTGCCACCTTTAGGATCAGGTAGGGCAGGGAACTCAGTAATGGTTTCAACCACTTCACCGGCACGTTCACCACAGGCAACGATAATCACGATATCCACATCAGAGAAACGGGAGATCAACCCCTGAAGAACCGTTTTACCCGCCCCAAATGGTCCGGGAATACAGGCAGTACCTCCCTTGGCAATGGGAAAGAAAGTATCAATCAGGCGGATTGATGTTAACAGTGGCTGCTCCGGATACTCACGCTGACTGTAGCGTTGCGCTAACAATGGCTGGCAAACCGGAATCCGTACTGGCCATTTCTGTTGCATGGTCAGCTCATGTTCCTTACCTTTATGGTCTTTAAAACGCGCAACCGGTGTTGTGGTGGTAAAAGTGCCTTCCTGAATCCAGGTCACTTCAACCTCTCCGGCCTGATTAAAAGGCACCATAATTTTGTGCTTAAAACGGCCTTCCTGAACATGGCCTACCGGGTCGCCAGCCTTCAGACGGGTGCCTGCTTTAACCGTCGGCTGGAACGCCCATTGTTTTTGTGTATCGATACCATCAACCTGCAATCCCCTGGGCAGGAAAAACCCATGCTGCCCGGCAATAATTTCAAGAGGGTTTTGCAAACCATCATAAACCTGACCTAAAAGGCCGGGGCCTAAAGTTACTGACAGCATCTGACCGGATTGACGAACAGGATCACCAACCGCTACTCCGCGGGTATTCTCAAACACCTGAACATCCGCCTCACCATGACGCACACGCAAGACTTCGGCCTGGAGATACTCCTGACGGTTATCTGATGGCACACGAGATGGGCAAATATAAACCACCTCATTTTTAATCAGAGGATAGAAGTTACCCTTTTCATCCTTTTCCAGCCGCAGAGTGACAATGTCGTCACGTACACCGGTCACCCGCGCCGTTATCTTTACATCCTTCATTAGGAAAGTTCCTCAAAGGCTGATTCTATATGTTCCCTGATGACGGGTGCAGAAAGTAGCACCTCAGCCATAGACTCAAAGGCATCGATGGCCTGATCTTCATCATTTCGTATCTGCTTCTCAGCAAGCTCCCAGCGCAACACAAAGCAAATAACTGTTTCCAGTGTAAAATGGTGGCGGCGTTCAGCCTGCAGAAGATCATGCCAGAGCCAGTTATTGATCTGGCGCTCTATCTCTCCTGCTGCCCCTTTTTGCACCAAAGGCTGAAGCTCATTCAATAAGGGGAGTGCGCCTTCAAGACCAAATGCCGGTTCTGACCAGTGCAGCCGAATGCGATTGGTCCAGCGGCCCAATCCGTAGAACGCCTCCGGGCCTTGATCACTCTGCTGCCTTTGACGAAGCGCAGCCAACAAGCTCTGCCACTCCAGACGGTTTTGTATGCACTGGCGTACCACATCTGATTCAATCTGACTTAACTGATGCTGCCATTGGTAAACCAGTGCCTGATCCGAGCGCTTTCCCAGCTGTTCTGAATCAAAAAAATAGAGATCCTCAGCCAGCTTCAACTGATGCTGATCGTGATCGCTCAGCATGGATAGACGACGGTTCAGGGCAATCCGGGAGATCGGCATCTGTTTACACTTTGCAAGTGGGGGCAGATCCGGCAGTGCAGTGACCAGAGTGTAGTAGCTCACTAGCGAATAACTCCCTCAAGTAAAGCTCTGAAGCGAGGCTGCAGATGGCGCAGCAGCAACTGAGATACTGCGCTGTCGGTCAGGTCCACTTCGACCTCCTTACCCACCAACCGGACACGAATGCCGGCCCCCCCATGAGTATTAAAACTTACGCCATCTCTGAGCAGCTCAACGGAGAGGGATTGGACAAATTGACTTAAACGTCCGGTCTTATATTCATCCGCATTGCGACGAAGCTCATCCAGCCCGATTACATTTTCAGGCAATAAGACTTCAATGTTATCTGCTTCATTCAGGCTGGCATCTGTAGCGGTCCGCCCGACAAGTTCAAGCACCATGCGTTGGACAAATTCACTGTTATCCATCTGTTGCTCAATCAGGCGCTCAACCTGATCGGTAAAACTTCTGGCCAGGCTTTCTTTCACATCCAGTAAAAGATCCCGGGCCGCCATTTTCAGAGCATCTTCGCCAGCTTGTTGTTTCTGGGCAACCTCACGCTGAGCCTTACTGATCATGGCATCCGCCTCTTCACGGGCCTGTTTCAGTAACAGATCTGCTTCTTTCTCAGCATCCCTTAATATCTGGCTTGCTTCGGTACGCCCTTTATCGACCCCTTCCTGGCGGAGTCTCTCGATCAGGGCATCAATACCGGAAGAGGCGTGGTTTTTTTCAATATCCGTCATAATTACGCGTCTCTCTTCAGGTTAAGCAAATCAGGCCGGAACACCAGCGCTGATAACCAGAGCGAAGATAAAGGCAAATACTGCAAAGCCTTCTACGATGGCTGCTGGGGCCAGTGACATGCCAAAAATTTCGGGACGTATTTTTGATACATTAATCGCGGATGCACAACTGCGCCCCTGATAGATCGCACTAAACATTAATGCCAGACCACAAAGCAGCCCAATTGCGGCTAAACCAGGAGCATTACCAAGGGTCAATTCACGATTTAACGCAAACATGACGACAATACCGTAAATTGACTGGGAGGAAGGCATCGCCGAGATACCAATATAGCGCCCATGACCCGTTTCAGTTTCCAGTAGCGCCCCTGCCGCCGCTTGTCCCGCCAGAGAGCAACCAATCATGCTGCCAATTGCTCCCATTGCCATAGGGCCGTACAAACCTGCCCATCCCAGGGCTAAGATCAGGTTATCCAAGGTGTTACCTCCTGTTTTGAAAACGGCTGGAAGGGATAACCTTCATCAGCCAGACTCCAGTTATAAAATTCGATCAGATTAAGACGCAAGCCATGAATAACGCCACTGACGACGGTTAAGACGAAGTTCAGCAGATGACCCGCCAGTAAAATCAGGATATGAAGCAAAAAACCAATGCCCGGCAGCGCACTGCCAACATCTGCAGCTAACTGGTTAAATGTAATCGCCAGGGAGGCACTGGCCAACCCCAGAGCAAAAAGGCGGAGATAGCTCAGAACATCGCCAAAAATTTTAGTGACATTCGTCAGTGCTAAAAGCCCGGAAACCAGCCGGCTGAGACTAAAACCCCTATCCTCTGTGGAAAAAAGAAGCACCATCATTAACCCGGCACCAAACAACATCCAGTGCAGGTTATTAAACCCGGTTAGCCAACCAGCAAGAGCAACAGAAACCGAAATGGCCCAACCTACAGAGGACAAGGCCTGTTGGCTTCCCCGACGCACCCATGCCATCAAAAGATTTGCCAAAATCAGGTGTAAAGCACCAATGGTGATAGAAAGCGCCATCATATTGTCGAAATCATTCAGATCGAGCAATTTCAGACTTCCCAGTAGGGCAAAGGGTGCAGTCGCTCCGAAATAACTGCCAACCAATACTCCCCACAGGACACCGGCACCGGTGAGAGCAACCCCCATAGCCCTGAGTCGGCGTCCGGTCTCGCTTTCACCCATTACTTTCCATTTCCAGGCGATAATCCCGCCAAACAGTAGGGAATAGCCGACATCTGACATAATGATGGCAAAAAAACTGACAAAGGAAAAAAACACCACACGGGATGGGTCCCAGCTGCGATAGTTTGGTGTCTGAAAAAAACTGACAACCTCCTGTCCACCCCCGTAAACATCAGGGTTATCCAGAAAGGTAGGAGGGTTTTCATCATCCGCCGGATCTTCTGTGGTCAGAACAAGCCCCTGAGCATTAACGAAATCTTCCAGAAGGGGTAGGTCACGCACCGCAATCCACCCCTGCAAAGCGAACACCTCATCAAAATCCCGGGTTTGTCCGGAGACCTCTTCCAAGCGGGCCTGGTTCTCAGTACTGGCCACACTATGCTGCAGAAGATAAATCCACCGGGTCAGAGCTTCACGCTCGCCATCTGCCGTTTCCAGCTGGATCTCTGTTTCTTCCAGCTGCTCCCTCAATTGGCTAAGGGGGATGTATCCGGTATGAGTCCTGGGGACAGGCATAACACTCGGATTGGGTTCCTCGTGTGCAACAACAACGATATAGGTATGGCGATTATCACGATGTACTTCTATCCAGGGAAGGTGTGACTCTTCCACATCCTTCATTTTGTAATTAGGGACCAGATAAAACCAAAGCTTCTCATGATTAAGATCTGCCAGATCAGGTAGAGTGAACTCGCCCCAGGGTTCAAGGTCTTTAATACGCTGATCAAGGAAATCCCGTTTTTCACTCAACCTGATCCGTTTCTGGCGATTCAGGTCGATCTGATGAAGAATTTTATTCAGATCCAATTGCTGAGGCCGGGTCACCTGACGCCTTTTCTGAGGACTGTTCAGCAAATACTGCAGTGAACGTTTCAACAACTCAGGATTTGTATCTTCCGGCTCAGTAATTTTCTTCGTACCAGAGTCAGACAAAGGGATGATATGCATCACACCTAGTGCCTGAATAGCATCAAGGATGGGGGTCCTATCCTGGCTCATTCCTATGACAGTGGCTTTTTTAAGCTGAAGAATACTCATGCTATACCCGCCTTAAGCCGCTTATTTTTGGCAATTTTTGACGTCACAACACCGGCTCGCTCACTATCCGAAAGTGCGATACGAATTTTCCGGATGTTTTTCTCAGCCTGTGGAATCAGGACCTTATCAAACAGATTAAGGCGCTGGGTTGTCTTTCTCAGGCCTACTTCCAGCAACTCCATGCGTTTATTGAGTACCTGTTGCCTGAGCTGCAACTCCACATTTTGCTTTAAAAGTGAAACAAGAGGGTCAAGCCAGTGTTCTGTGGCCAGTGAAGAGTAGGGGCGGATCTGCAAAGAAACAGAGTCTAATTCCGGCAGGCGAATCCCGACCAAATTGACTTGGCGAAGGGAGAAGTCTTTAATTTCAACCAATTGATCGACGCTACCTTTATAGGTAGGCAGCATTGGAAGCTGCTCGCGAACCTGACGATGCAAAGCTTCCAGTTTATGCGCAACCTCTGCCATCGCTTTACGTGAATTGGCCCGCTCAGCAAGAAGCTGCTTACGCTTAAGGTCAAGGGCCGGAACAAACTTCCGATAAGCCTTAACCTTACGGCCTTCCTTGTTAAGGGTGCTTTTATTCAGTGCCAGCTTACCCACGCTTTAACTCCTGTCAGGCGTTTTCCGGGGAGGGTTCTTTTTCATTTGTCTTAGGGAAGTATTTATCCACCAGATTCTGTTTCATCAGCAGCTCTTCTTCCTTAAAGCACTGTGCCAGAATAGACCAGCCGGCATCCAAAGCCTCTTCCAGAGGCATGCTGACATCAATGTCCATAAAGGTTGATTGAAACAGTCGGCCAAATTTCAGAACCCGCTCATCAAATTCACTCAGTTCAAACGACATCGCCTGCTTCTGCTCAGCATCCTGGGATGCGGCATAAAAACGGATCAGGGTGTTCATAATCTGACTGTGATCCTCACGGGTCACTTTACCGATCACATGCTGTTTAAGACGGGAAAGTGAACCAAAAGGATCGATCACACCATTATGCAGATAAAACTGCCCTTCAGTGATATAGCCGGTGTTATCCGGCACCGGGTGGGTAACATCGTCACCTGGCATAGTCGTCACTGACAGAATAGTAACGGAGCCGGCACCTTTATAATCACAGGCTTTCTCATAGCGACGTGCCAGTTGAGAGTAGAGATCTCCGATATAACCCCGATTGGATGGTACATGCTCCATGGAAATACCAACTTCTTTAAGAGCATCAGCATAGGCGGTCATATCGGTCAGCAGGACAAGCACTCTTTTACCTTCGTTAACCGCATAACGCTCTGCTACTGCAAGGGCCATATCCGGTACAAGCAGAGCTTCAACGGTAGGATCAGAGCCCTGATGGACAAACATAACAGTACGGGCAGAGGCTCCGGCCTCTTCAAAGGTACGCTTAAAGAAATGATAATCATCGAAGATAAGGCCAATACCACCGAAGACGACAATATCTGCATCAGCCTGGGAACCAATACGGGCAAGCAGTTGGTTGTAAGGCTCACCGGCAACAGAGAAAATCGGAATTTTCTGACTCTCGACCAGACAGTTAAACACATCAATCATGGGAACATCTGTTCTGATCATGTGAGAGGCGAGAATACGCCGGGCGGGGTTGACTGTAGGGCCATCAATTTCAATCCGGGGCTCATCGCTCAGGGCAGGGCCGCCATCAATCGGTGCGCCAGTGCCGGAGAAGGTACGGCCCAGAATATTAGGTGAGAAGGTCACCTCCATTGGGCGACCTAAAAAACGAACAACAGAGTGTGTCGATAACCCTTTTGTTCCGGAAAAAACCTGAAGAGACACATCCTCACCATCCAGAAGAATAACCTGGGCTGTTCTGGGTAAGATATCCGCGCCATCATCCTGACTTTCAATCAGGGCTAAGTCACCAAAGGAGATCTGAGAGCTACCACTTTCAGAGGCAGGTACGTGAACTTTGACGATATCGCCAACAATTTCAAGAATGCGGGAATAGCGAATCAATAGCTGGGACACAACTACCTCCATGTCATGTAAAACGGCTTAAAAATAGCTGCTTAGCCAAAAACCTAGCACAACAACGCACCTGCAGCATAGGTTAAGCATACCTTAAAATATGAAGATAGGCTTAAGATTACCGTTAACATTTGCCTACAACTTTGATCTATACCAAGAATCGCACTCCCAGTTGCACAAAAATCAGATCAGAGGGCATTTAAACCTCAAACAAAGAAACTTAAATATATGTTACAACCTTATTACGCCCTGTTTCTTTGGAATCATATAGTGCCTTGTCCCCAAGTTTGTAGGTCTCGGCCACATCAGCTGGTCCGAACTGCAGATACAGCCCAAATGAGGCCGTGACGACATCAGCTGCTGAGTTATAGTTATGTTCAATGGCCAGATTCTCAATCGCGGTACGCAGAGACTCAGCCTGGGTGACAGCCTCATTATCTGAGATTGCCTGAAAGAGCAGGGCAAACTCCTCACCACCTAAACGATATGCATAGGCATCATGCTGGCTGGCAAAGTCTGAAATCGTTTGACCCATTTTTGTCAGAACATCATCACCCGCCTGATGGCCATAGTGATCGTTATAAGCTTTAAAGTGATCAACATCGAAAATCAGAAATGCCAGTTTATGTTTTCGCTCCACAGCTTCTTTCGCAACCTCCGAAAAAGCCTTGTTAAAGTGGCGGCGGTTATACAGGCCCGTCATCGGATCCGTTACCGAAAGCTCTTCGATATATTTTTTATCCGTAATATCCTGGCGAATTGCAGTAAAGCCAATGATAGCCCCGCCAGCATCAAATGTTGGGTCAATATGAACATCAACCCAGTAAAAGAAACCATCTTTTTTGCGATTTTTGAGTTCACCTTGCCAGCTTCGGCCTGAATTAATTGTCTGCCAAAGCTCTCTGTAAATCTCATCTTTCATGTCAGGGTGGCGCACAATATTATGATTACGACCAATCAATTCTTCCCGGCTATAACCGGATATATCGCAAAAAGCCTGACTTACCGACCGGATGGTACCCAGTTCATCCGTGCTGGATGTGATAACGTAGCGGTCAACCGCATCAGCATAGTTCTGAACCTGCTTGTAACGGCTGCGGTTATTGATCTGATTCACTAGGCGACTGCAGAGTTCTTCTCGTGAGAAAGGCTTCACAACAAAGTCATTAACCCCTGACTTTAGTAATTTCGCATCAAATGCAGGGCCTTGCTCTTCCAGAGTAAATATAATTGGAAGGCCCAGCTCATCACATTCTCGGCGCACCATCCGAACCAGCTCTAAGCCCGTCCCATCCAAAAGAGACTCATCACTTACGACTAAGTCGATATCTTTATGCATCGACAGCTTATTCTTTGCCTCCACGATGCTGGACACACAGATCAGCTCAAAGCGATACGGGAGAAGGTGATTTGCAACAACTGTCATCTCGTTATCGTCCCCGTAGGCAAGCAAGACTTTCATACTTCGGGTGAACAGCATTAGCTCAGCTAAACGAACTGCGTAAGCGATATCATTCCGACTTTCTTTAATGACATAATCCACAATGGGGAGGGATGAAATAGAGGATTGCAAACCGTCAGCAAACGAACCCGTTAATGATACGACCGGAATATTCAGCCCAATCAGTTTATAGATAACTTCGCCGCTGCTGGCATCCGGTAGCACCAGATCGGCAATAGCAACGTAATAATCATGCTTAGCCAAAAGTGCCATCATCTCAGTCATCGATGCTGCATGATGGACTTCATAGTAGTTATTAATAGCCAGTTCACGGAAGATAGCCTTAGCAAAGAGGTTGCTATCCTCAATCAGCAACAGTTTTTTCATAGTGTTCAACAAGCTCTGTGTTTGGATGATGAAGAAGATGAACAAATATATTGAGCATAAGGTAAGGATAAGGACATCGGGTTAATATTGACAGGTGGGATGTGTTACGGGCAAATAAAATATTCGCATAATGTATATTATGTTAAATAAGGTACTATCCTGGGCAAGAATAGATAAGACAGGACTGGACAGTTTCTTTTAATCTTGTAAGATTCGCGCCTGACGTCCGGCACGTTATGTTGTAACATTAAAGTATCTAACAACGCCTCTCTAATTTTGGCCAGCCTTTCACCTCTCTGGCCCTCTGTATGCAGGAGCATGAACGCTAAATGAGCGTCAGATTTTCAGCTTATCAACAACAAGCTTTCTTATCATCGGTCTTATGTTTTATCGCTTTTCTGATGCTGCTTGTCACTCCGGTCACTTTAGCGGCGGACAAACCTCTGGTGTTTGTCAGTGTGTCACCTCAGAAATACCTGCTTCAGCAAATTGCCGGAGATCAGGTCAATATCGAAGTATTGGTTCAGCCGGGTCATAATCCGCACAGTTACGATCCCTCTGCACGCCAAATGGCGCGATTGGCTAAAGCTCAGATGCTTATGACGACTGGCGTCCCATTTGAACAAGTTTGGTTACCGAGAATCCGCCGGCTGAATTCAGAAATGCGCCTGGTTGATACTTTAGCCGGTTCTGCATCTGCTAAAGCAGCTTATATCTCTCGTCATGACCATCATGAAGACCCGTCCCATGATCATGACGCGCCCGGCGGTCACGATGAGCACTCGCATGACCATGAAAGTCATAATCATGAAGGCTTGGATCCTCATATCTGGATGGACCCAATGAAGGCTCTCTCTCAGGCCCGGATTATGACGGACGCTCTTAAAGAACTGCGTCCTGATACCGCAGAAATATTTGAGCAAGGATATTTATCATTAGCTAACGAGCTGAAAACACTTGACCGTGAAGTACATGAATTACTGGAACCCTACGAGGACCGGACCTTTATGGTATTTCATCCGGCCTGGGGACATTTTGCCGCTCGCTACCATCTTAAACAAATTGCAATCGAATATCAGGGTAAGTCACCGTCAGCCCGCCAGCTGGTCAAACTGTCCGAAACAGCCAAAGCTGAAAATATTAAGGTAATTCTGGTTCAGGAGCAGTTCAATCAAAAACCCGCTGAGCGTATAGCAGAAAACATTGGCGCGCGGGTTGTTAAAGCTGATCCTTTGCCGGAAAACTTACCTGAGGCGATTCGAAAACTGAGTGAGCAGTTACTGGAGTCCTGGCGCTAATGGGCCGCTTTGCAAAAAACATTGTCGAGTTTAATAATGTAAGCTTTCGCTACCAGGCCTCCCCTGTTCTGAAAGAGATCACGTTTGCCATGCGTGAGGGTGAGTTTTTAGGGCTCGTTGGCCCCAACGGTGGCGGCAAAAGCACCTTGCTCAAGCTTATTATGGGCCTGATAAAACCGGATCATGGCGACGTGCGTATTTTTGGTTCCAGCCCGCAAAAGGTTTGCCGTAAACTCGGTTATGTTCCTCAATTCGCCAGATTTCCCAGTGACTTCCCGATTACCGTTGAGGAAACCGTTCTGATGGGCCGGATTCGACCCGGTAAGTTATGGTTGCGTTACAATAAAGAAGATAAGGCTATCGCCCTTAGAGTTATGCAGGAAACAGGCATAGCGGAGTTTGCTCAACGAACTCTGGATCAACTCTCCGGAGGTCAGTTGCAGCGCGTTCTGATCGCCCGGGCTTTAGCAACAGAACCTGAACTCCTTTTGCTGGACGAGCCCACAGCCAGTGTTGATTCTCACCAGGAAAAAGGCGTTTTCGAGCTTTTCAAAGAGCTTAATAAGCGCATGTCAATCATCGTGATTTCCCATGATATCGGTTTTATCACGAATTACGTTGACCGGGTTGCCTGCCTCAATAAAGAACTGCTATGTCACGAAACCCATGCCATTACTCCAGACGTGATTGAGCAGATGTATGGCGATCATATCCATATGATTCACCATCACACCCACTCTATCTGAAAGATAGCCCTCTGTTGATCATTCACGGTATACATATATGGAATTTTTTTCCGCAGTAACTGAACAAACCTTTCTGCAGAATGCACTGCTAGCGGGTGTTCTGACCAGTATTGCCTGCGGGCTGATCGGTAGCTATGTTGTGGTCATGCGGATCAGTTATCTGGCCGGGGGCATTGCACACTCCGTTATGGGCGGTATGGGTGTCGCCTACTATCTCGGTGGCTCGCCTTTTATCGGCGCTTTGATTGCAGCGGTTATTTCCGCATTGATTATCGGCATGGTCAAACTGTACTGGCAAGAGCGTGAAGACACGCTGATAGGTGCCTTATGGGCTGCCGGTATGGCGATTGGCATCATTTTTATCAGTCAAACACCTGGGTATCAGGTTGATCTGATGAGCTATCTTTTTGGCAATATCCTCCTGGTTGCCCAGAATGATCTCTGGCTAATGGCCGGCATGGATGCCTTAATAGTCGTCGCCATTGCCCTGCTCTATCGCCCTTTTCAGGCCGTTGCTTTTGACCCTCAGTTTGCCAAGTTACGCGGACTACCTGTCAACGTGCTTTATTTATTACTTTTATGCATTGTTGCCTTAACTGTCGTTCTGATGATTCAGGTCGTAGGGCTGATTCTTGTGATCGCCCTGCTTACGCTTCCGGCAGCTATTGCAGGACACTACACCCGAACACTCGCCAGTATGATGGGGTTGGCATCGTTACTTGGCTTGCTGTTTACCTCCGGTGGTTTGGCTATCTCTTACCAACCGGACCTGCCCGCCGGCGCCTGTATCATTTTGCTGGCGGCTGCAACTTTTACTGTTTCTGCTATAGTGGCTGCCCGAAAAAAACCTTTGGACAGCAAAACGCAGGCCTGAAGCAGGGTATTGGATAAAATCAAAACCCGACTTACCAGACCGAGAAAAACCATCACGATTAACCAGAACTAAGGCTTTATTATGACAAGCGTCCCATTCAACTGGAAACTGCTCGAAAAGGCGGAGCTCAATCAAAGTTTTGATCTGGAGACTGCACTTAACCACCTGAAATTTAACGCTGATGGTTTGATCCCTGCTATTGCTCAACAGTACGATACTCATGAAGTTGTAATGATGGCATGGATGAATCTCGACGCTATTAAAGAAACCTTAAAAACACAGCGTGTTTGCTACTGGTCGCGTTCCCGTCAGGCTTATTGGCGGAAAGGTGAATCGTCAGGCCAAATTCAGCATCTTAAGGAACTTCGTATAGACTGTGATGGCGATACCCTGCTCCTGCTGGTTGACCAAATTGGTCCCGCCTGCCATACCGGGCGTCGCAGCTGCTTTTATGCTGTTGCGGATCAGAACGAATTACGGGTTAATTCTGAACCTCTGATCAGCCCTGAAGAGCTTTATGGTAAATAGAAATAAAATAGGGCCAATTCAGCGGAAGGGTCTATGAAGTATTTGCTGAAACTCTTGGTTCATATCTATCGCTATATGATCAGTCCGTTGCTACCCAATCGCTGTATCTATTATCCAACCTGCTCCAGCTATGCACTGGAAGCATTGGAAACACATGGTGCGATTAAGGGAACAATTCTGGCGGTTAAACGTATTGTGAGCTGTAACCCTCTGGCCAAAGGGGGTTACGATCCGGTGCCTGAAAAAGGCTGCTGGCATAATGGTACTCACCCTTGCAATAGCTGCGCTGATGACATCCAGGAACCAAAAAAAACTGTGGAAAGTCACGCAAAACACAGCGGGATAAAGCCTGTCAGTCCTGGTGCCGACCCCTCATGCATCGATACAGCTGATATCAGCTGTGGCTCAGAGCCAAAAAATACGGATACATCTAAGTCCCATGGCACGAATTGAATCCCCCTGCATCGGTATCTGCAGCACAACGTTGGGTGATCAGATTTGCCGAGGCTGCAAACGCCATTCAGATGAAATCCTCAACTGGGGGCGTTCAGAGGCACAGACACGTGAGTTGGTTATGCAGCGCATAGAGCAACTGACGATCGATGCAGTGTCTCTATATTTCCAGTTACTTGATAAAGATCAACTGCATCAACAACTTGAACTGCACAGGATTCGCTATACTAAGCGCTTTGCCCCTGAGTGTTGGATTGTTGACCTCCTGAGAGTGGGTGCCGGGAAAATTCAGGATATTGAAGCCTACGGCCTTACTTTAACTGACCATGCCAGGGGGCTCTCACCTGACACAGGGCGACACAACACCTCATCGCGCCTTCTGGAGATCATCTACCAGAAGATAAACCGAACCATCTTAGAAGAAACAGACAGGCTGATTTGTGAAAAATCCTGATTTACTCGAAGAGATCTATCAATTCCTACCCTGCCCAACGCCCGACTTATGGGTCGAACAAGCACTGGAAAACCTTGATATCCTGCTGATCGACCACGCCCAATGTGAGAAAAAAGCAGCGTCCAATGCGATGAATCTGATGTATCGCTATGTCGACCGGCCTGATCTTCTGAAAAAAATGTCACAATTGGCCCGGGAAGAACTACTCCACTTTGAGCAGGTTGTTGGCATTCTGGAGGAGCGCGGCATCAAGTATGAGCATATCAGTGCCGCCCGCTATGCATCCGGCCTGCGCCAACACATGCGAAAAGGTATCCATGAGCTTATTGATGTGCTGATTATCGGTGCGTTTATCGAAGCCAGATCCTGCGAACGCTTTATGGCCCTGATTCCTCATCTCGATGCACCGCTGGCAAAATATTACCGTTCTTTGGTTCGATCAGAAGGACGGCACTACCGTGATTATCTTGAATTAGCTCAGCAGTATGCAACAGATTCTATTGATGAGCGCATCGCTTTCTTTGCTCAGATTGAAAAAGAGCTGATTGAAGCTGACGATGACACCTTCCGTTTTCATAGCGGGCCGGTAGTACCCCAGGCAACGCCTCTTCAGTGAGCGCAATGCCACTAAAAAAGGCTGACGGGCAATCCCGCAGCCTTTTTTGCTCAACCAAGCCTTACTCAGGCGTAATGGGTCGCCAGTTCACCGATTCTCTGCAGCATAGCATGCAGGCCATTGCTACGTGTCGGACTCAGGTGTTTATCCAGGCCCAGCTTCGCTAAAAATTCAGGGGTAGTGGCCAGAATATCCGCAGGTGTGCGATTATCATAGATGCGTAACAACATCGCTATCAGGCCTGAAACAATTGCAGCATCACTTATCGCATATAGTTTAATTTTGCCATCAGCAAATTCATGATGAATCCAGACCTGAGACTGGCAACCATCAATTTTATTAAGATCTGTTCTCCACTCATCCGGAAATTCAGGCAACTTCTTTCCCATATCGATGATGTACTGATACTTGTCCATCCAATCGTCAAAAAACTCAAACTCATCAACAAGATCTAACTGCGCCTGATTGATTTCGGACATAATAACGCTGCCTTCCAATATTTGTATTTAGGTAAAAAGCGATGAAGGATAGCCTCTGCATAGAAGGCTAACCGGCCCAACAGATCGCTGTCTAACGAAAGAGGCGAGTATAACAGCCGTTAAAAGTTTCGTCAGTCCCGGGGCAGGCAGAGCCCTGCAATACTTTATTCAACCTTATCCGCAGGACTATTAATGGCATCGTGCCAGGCTTCATCCTCGGTATGAAAGTAGATCGCTGTGGTTTCCAACTGACTGTGCCGGGCCGTTTTGCTGACCAGGCGCAAATCAATGCCTCTGTCCGCCAGATGAGTGATCGCTGTATGCCGGAACCAGTGTGTCGACGCAGCGCGCATTCGGGCTGCGGACTCAGGGAAACGCTCTTCAACGCTATCGGCGGTATCTTTGAGGATTTTTTTGCTCAACCGGTAAACCATATTCGCACTAATTGGATTTGTTCCGCGGGTGGAGCGAATGAAAGCCCCCTCCTCACCCATCTCGGGCTCAGGCGACAAACCAAGGAATGTTCGATACTGTCGAACCTGGGCCATCAACGGTTGCGGCACCGGAATTTCAGCATACTTTTTACCTTTACCCAGAACCCGCCACCACCAACGGCCACGCCGCAGAAAAAAATCTCCCATTCTGCAGCTGGCAACTTCACTTACCCTTGGGGCAAGAAAGTAGAGAAAATAAAGCAGTGTCTTTTCCCGCATAAACTCACGTTCAGACTTACCTGACGATGCCTCAATCTCAGCTTCGTGAGCCTCATAACGCTTAAACATAAGTTGAATATCGGTCTGTTCAAGATAGCGTTCAACCTTTTTCGATTGCTGCAGGGCCAAACTTTGCCCTTGTTTCTGACGAATCAGTGCAAAAGGGTTGCCCCTGAGATAATCAGCATCACGCAGATAGCTAAAAAGGCCCTTTAAAATAGTGATGGCCTGCTTCTGACTGTTAGCACTCAATCCTCTCTTAAAAGGTTTCCAATCCGGGGATGATCTGGCACAAGGCTCTCCGCACCACTGATCTTCAGGCTCGGGTTTTTTTATAAAAGCCTGATAGTCCGCAATATCCTGCCGGTTAAGATCAGATAACGCTTTCCCCTGCTGATACCAGCACCAGAGGATAAGACGCTCAGCTTCACGACGATAACTACGGAAGGTCTCAGGAGAGTCCTGGTACTCAAGAAGCCAGCTCTGAACAGCTTCAAGGTCGGTGTTCGCAGCAATCTGAGGGGCCATATCATTTCTGTTAGCGCCAAATCGCCCATTCAAAGACTCGGGTATCTGCACCCGGTCAACCAGCAGTCTTTCTAAGGGTATAAGCCGGTGGGCCTGAACCGGTTTAGCTCGACCTGTTCCCGCCCCCTCATCAGCTGCGTCTTCTCTCTTTATTAAGTCAGTCATTTTCCGCCAGCCACCCGTTATTTCGACCCTTTGCTTGCCCCATAAGCCCCGCGAGTGCCATGGCTTCACTGCCGGCTTATTTTAGCAGTGTAATCATAAAAATTCACGGTTATTAGAGTTACCGTGAATTAAAGATCGATTTGATTATATTTTATACGTAATACATAATACGTAATATCATTTATTAATGACCTATGTGTGCGTTACCAGATCAGGAATTAGCGGAAAATGGCAAGAAATGGCATTAGCTATAACGATGTAAAGCAAGCTATCGATGAGATGCAATCAGAGGGACTTAACCCGACTATTGCAGGCTTACGGGAACGACTCGGAACCGGTAGCTTCACCACCATATCGGAGCATCTGAAGCGCTGGAGGGTTGAGAGACAGCAAAAACCCATGATTGCTGGTGGAACAGCAGCACCAGACAATCTGAACAGCATGGTCCAGGCGGTATGGCAGCAAGCAAGGGAGGATGCCACCAAAGAGCTTGGAAGCTACAAACAGGAGATCCAGAAAACACTGGATAAAGCCGAAGCTGAAAAGGAGAACGCTATAGAACAAAGTCTCGCCACGGAGAAACGCAACAAGTGGCTGGAGGATAAAAACGAAGCGCTTCTCAGAGAGATCCGCTTACTGGAGAAACAGGCTGGAATAACCGAGATAAAACTGGAAGCGGCTCTCGATGAGAAAGAGACCCTAAACCAGAGGCTTGAGAACGCACAGGAAGAACTCAATACGCAAAAAGACAAGCTTGAAACCCTGAGTCAGAGCTATGAAGAAAAAATAAGCACCCTCACACAAACACTGACGAGTAAGAATGAGCAGCTGCACTCTGATCTTTGCAGTGCTCTTTCACAGTTTGAGGTACAGCTTAATGAAGAACGAAAACGCAGTACCGATTCAGAGCAATATTGGATTAGGCAAATCGACGACCTGAGACAGCAGCTCAAAGAGCGTGATCAACGAGCAGAGCAGCAGGAAAAGAAACAGCTGGAACTCAACAAATCAAACCTGGAAAACAATAAAGCAGCCCTGTTGACCCTTAAGCAGATTCAGCAACATATTTCAGATCAAACTAACGAAGCAGCGGCCAACAACAGAGCCATAAACCAGCTCAGTACTGAGCTAGGCCATCTCAAAGCAACAAATGGCACTAACATAGACAACACGGATAAAAAGCTAAAAAGCCTGGAAGATGCATTTTGCAAAAGCATGAATAAGCTCAAGCAACAGCTCATAGCAACGCAAGCTATACACGAAAAAGAAAAGGGCGACCGTTAAATTCAGGCAAAAAAAAGAGCCGGAAACCGGCTCTTCTTAACACAGGATAAGCTAAATCAGAAAGACATGCTGTAAGCTAAAGAGATCACGTCAGCACTGGTCTCGTAATCCGCATCCAACTCGCCTCTTGCACCATCTTCCGTTGAGCCATTTGGAAATGAGCCATCCCGAACAACACTCACGTCATCAACCGCAACATGAGTGTAAGCGGCTGTGATTTCTCCGGCGCTACCCAAGCGATAACTTGCGCCCACAGAGAACCACTTACGATCACCATCCGGTGTTCTTGGTGAACGGTACTCATCTTTAGCCGGTGAATTATCTACGGCCAAACCGGAACGCAGAGTCAATACCTCTGAGACCTGGTAGGTCAAACCTGCTGAATAGAACCACTGATCTTCAAAATCAAAGGTTAACACGGTATCGTTCTGTGCTTTACCGTCTGCGCCTTCTTCATATTTGATTCGCATCTCATCCAGCGAACTCCAGCCAGTTCGCATCGCGGTAACACCCAGCATCAGCTTATCATTCAACTCATGCTCAGCACTTAACGTCAGCACTGAAGGGAAAGACAAACTGTCTGAAATTGCAGCATCATCAATACCAAGGTTGGCCCCCATAGAACCAAGCGCCGGACTGACATCTGTAAACTTAGCGTCACCCTCGAAGTCAAAATCTACCTCGCTTCGGTAACCTAAACCTAAACGCGTACCTTTGACCGGCTCAAACATTGCACCCAGTGCAAAACCGTAAGTGACATCATCAGCATCCAGATCGCCATAGCCTTCTTTATCCGTAGGCAGCAGAGGAGAATCAGGAATAACCGAATCCAGCTGAACCTCGCCGCTATGAACCTGGACACTGGCACCTATCGACCACTTTTGATTCAGCTGATGCGCCAGGGTTGCCGAGAGTGAAATGTCTTCCACCCCTGTCTTAGCAGAGTGAAAACGTCCAGGCCAGTCCGTACCATATTTACCGGACAGGCCAAAAGGTACGTTAAGCGATGTACCTAAAACCGTCTTCTCACTCAGAGGGTACGCAAAGTAAATAGATGGAACCAGGGAGTCATCAACAACACCGGACGGGTTTGCACCGGAAACGGGCAAACCACCAAATGAAGCGGGAGCCGATGCTGAGTTAACAGTGACATCCATCTCCGGCATAACCCATGCGCCAGAACCATACAGCTCAACACCTTTGGCATTTGTAAAAAGAGCCGGATTCCAGAAGCTGAATGAGATATCGGTGCGACTGGCGGCTGCACCGGCTAATGCATTACCGGATGCAGTTGCGCTGTGATCATTCAGCGCAAAGCCTGCAGACATCGCTTGTCCGCTAAAGAGCGCTGCTGCCACAGCAATTGATAATTTAGTTGGGAGTACTGCTTTTAACTTCATCATAATATGCCTTCCAAACGATGTTGTTTTTATTGTTACGCGGTGCGTTAAAACATACGTTTGACTAGATTCACATTCAAAGACGTCTTTGTCAAACCTCCAGAACAAGAAAAACCTCTTTAAAACCAGCCTCTTGTCTGGAAAAATCTTTTCAAACACCATGACCTGAAAAAAGGCTTAATAAACATCAGGATAGCATTTTTTTGAAACGCAGCATTATGACTATTTAGTCACATGCGGAAGAATTAAAATTCTTATCTGCAAACATCAGTACCAATTAATTCCATGATCACGAGGTTGATGACAGAGGAGGTTTATAACAACGCAGGATAGAGAGGGTAATACAATAAGGGCATAAAGGAAGAACTGGGTCACCGCGGCAGGACTCAGCCAAAAGTTGGTAAGGAAAGGAAACAACTCTTGGAGTGCGATTGAGTAGAGAAGGAAAGCCTATACCCTGCCTGCGGTGTCGAAGAGCACAGCCCGAAGGCTGTGCCTATATAGCTTAGGAGAAGGCTTGCTTAGAAAGCAAACTTACCCTGGAAGTTAATGTTGGTCAGGTCAGAGCCATCAGCATAGCTCAGATTAGTAACATTCTGCACTTCGGCACCAAATTCAAGGCCGCTAGGCATTTTATAGAAAACGTTGGCAAAGACTGTTGTCTGATCTTCCAGACTGCTTGAGCCAGGCTGCTTAACCTCTGCCATAGCATTAGCACTTAAACCGCCACCCAGAGGAGCACTTACACCAAGGGAAAATGCAGTATATTCTGCTACGTTAGTGTCATCATCGCCATTCATACCGAATGAACCTACAACCTTCATACCGCCCATATCCATTTTCACAGAAGCGGTTGCTTCAATAACCTGAGTGACTTCATTCTCCACTAAGTCATTTGCATTGATCATCGATGCCCCTGCAAATACCGACATGCTACCAGTATTCATAGTGAAACCTGCGGACAGGTCGGGAATTGATGTACCATCTTTTTGGGCAGAAGCTTTACCGTTATCTTCAATACCGATTTTAAATGTAGACCCACCCATATCAATGATCTTTGTGATCTGAGGAGTACGACCAGCAGGAGCAGATGCAGCCGTATAACCAACGAAATCAATAGTAGGCAACAGAGCGTTAAGGTTAGCAGATGGAGACCAAGTCTGACCTACGGCGAACCCGTCAACAAACACTACAGCATGACGTAAACGCAACTTACCTGTATTAGAGGTACGGTTAGCATTGCGGCCACCCCAGAAGTCACCTTCAACTAGAACCGTGGCGTTTGAGTTGCCAACATTAGTTTGTTTGATTGAAAGACGGCTTGTAGCAGCGTTACCAGCCATATCTTTTTGATCTGCACCAGAATCATCTACCATTGCAAACTGTGCAGCAACATAACCACCAACGGATAGCTCTGCGTGTGCAGAGGTGGACATAGCGGCCGCGGCCAGCGGAAGAAGGATAGTACCTGCAATTTTGTGCTGAAGTTTCATGTTTTTCCTTACCTTTAGGTTTGTTGTTATTAGTGAGGCAAACAGACGAAATTTGTCCTGAACTTTGCCTCACTCAATAGGAATTTATTTTTGTTATCGAGAGTGTGGCTTGGCTTCTCGTCGAGTCCCAGATTCTGAAAAAACGAGATAACTGTCAACTGGTGCAAATGCACCAAATGATCCCATCAACGGTCATGCTGTGCACAAGAATAGTTCAAAAAAGCTTGGCCAATTAATTTTTTTGTAATAAAAACATAGCATATGAAACTACCTTACAGCCGTTTTAATATCGTGACCAATCAGTCGAAAATAAACCATTATTGAGCATAAAAAATAATATCACTCACTTTTCAGGCACAAAAAAAGCCCTTTTTAGTGGGGCTTAGCATTACGAGGAAATAGACTAAAGTATTGGTTTTATGAGGTTTTCTGCTGGCCGCTAACTCAGTTTTTACTCCCCGTGGTATTGCTTAACTGCAGGGTGAGCAGGAGCAGAATCCCCTACCATGGTAAATACCGACCTCTTATTAAGAGCGTTAAGCGCCGGATGCATATTACGAAACTGCTCAAAATTTTCATCAATAACTCTGAGTAACTCTGAAACAATGTTTTTTGGTAAGTTTTTGTTCGCCACCAGCACCGCTGACAATTGAAAGGTACCAATATCAGAAGGGTTTTCCCTATAGAGCCCCCCTTTTATATTCCCTGCCCGATAAAAAGGGTATTTTTCAGAGAATCGTTTAATAAGTGTTTGGGGCAATGGAATCAGGCGGCTATCACAAAAGGTCGTCGCTTCCCCTACAGACGTATTCGGATGACCGACATAATAGATAAAAGCATCGATTTGCCCTGAACAGAGTGCAAGGGGCATCTCAGAAGTCTGCAATTCGCTGACATTTTCCAGATCACGGTGGCTCCAGCCTAACTCATCCAGTACAAGATCCATCGTATTTCGCTGCCCCGAACCCGGATCACCAAAATTGACGCGCTTACCTCTCAGATCCTCTAAAGAATGGATCCCACTACCTGCCCGAACAACGATGGTAAAATCTTCAGCGTGCAGTGTCAGCAGTGATCTTAAGTCAGTGTCAGCCCCTGCTGATGCGTAAATTGAGGAACCGTGTGTTGCATGAAACAGCCAATCCGATTGCACAATTGCCAGGTCCAGGCTTCCTCTTCGAAGCGCTATCAAGTTATAAGCAGATCCTGGAGTACTTTCCACGACACAGCGAATACCATGGCGATCAAGCTCTTTATTCAGCAACCGACAAATTGCACCGCCAACAGGGTAGTAGACACCGGTAATATCTCCCGTACCTACGGTGATAAAAGAGGGCTCATCGGCCATGACAGCAACCGGAGTCATGACCAATAGGGTGCTGGCCAAACATTTATAGAGAAGTTGCCGCATTAAAATGCCTTTATAGAGTTTTACAGATACATCAATCTTAGGTGGAGATGGCAAAAATTGGGAGAATAAACGTTAACTCTATTGATTCCACACAGCAATAAATGGGTATGCACGCAAAAGCCAGCGAATGCTGGCTTTTGCGGAGTAGATAATGATAGCAACACAAACTACTTGAAATAAGCGTTATCCGTAACCGTATGATCCGTTACGTCCCGAATACCCTTCAGCTGAGGAATTTTCTCAAGTAAGGTTTTTTCAACACCATCTTTCAATGTCAGATCCACCGCTGAGCATCCCTGACACCCACCACCGAACTGAAGAATAGCGATATCATCATCGGTTAGTTCCACCAGCTTAATCTCACCACCGTGAGCGGCTAAACCAGGGTTGATATCGGAGTATAGTACGTAGGTAATCTGCTCAGCCAGAGGGCTATCAGCACTCACTTTTGGCATCTTGGCATTAGGGGCTTTAATCGTCAGCTGACCCCCCATACGATCCGGGTTGTAATCGACAACCGCCTCCTCAAGATAAGATGAGCTGGTTTTATCGATATAAACGGGGAAAACAGCGCCTTCCTGACGCAGGTCTTCTTCCTCTTCTTCCCCGGGCCGACAATATGCCAGGCATGTTTCCGCATAAGGTGTTCCGGGCTGAGTGACAAATACCCGAACACCAATACCGTCCGCATCTTGCTTGCTTAACAGGTCACCCAGATAGTTCTGAGCACTTTCAGTAATTTCTATAATGGCAGACATCAAGCGTCACCTAAATTCAACAATGAATGATTAAGAGCTATTTTAAGGTAAAATCAGCGTATTGGAAATACCCTACTATTTTTATCAGTCTTTACACGTAACCGATGATCTATTCAGAGCATTATGAGTATTCTGCAAGACAGAGCCAATATTTTTCAGGGTGACGAGTGCCCGTCTTTGGTAATGTCTCACTGCGATTTCTGTTGTCGGCGGCCTCAGGGGGCCGGATCTGCAATTATACTTATAACTAAGTGGATAAGCGTTATAAGTGCCTGATCTGACAGTGATCTCTTAAAATAGCTTTTTATTTGATAGAATGCCGCAATCTTATGTCATTGAGAAAAGTTCAGCGACCAGCGATGTTAATCTGTCTGTACAAAAATATGTAGCCACCTTTGTGAAATCTACATTGCTGAATCTCGGCGCATCGGTTTTCACCCGTTCGGAGTACCCTAAGAAATGAGTCTTGCAACACGTATTCAAACCTTAAAATCCGCCCTTAAAGAGCGCATCCTGATTCTGGACGGTGGTATGGGTACCATGATTCAGGGGGAAAAACTCACTGAAGCCGACTTCCGGGCTGAACGTTTCAAAGACTGGCCTTCTGATGTTCAGGGCAATAACGATCTGCTGGTTCTGACCCAGGGCGACCTGATTAAACGCCTGCACCTGGATTATCTGAACGCCGGTGCCGATATTCTGGAAACCAACACGTTTAACTCAACCCGCCTTTCCCAGTCGGACTACGGGATGGAAGAGCTGACCTATGAACTAAATCTTGAAGCTGCCAGAATCGCCCGGGCGGCAGCCGATGAAAAAACAGCAGAAACGCCGGATAAGCCGCGCTTTGTTGCCGGAGTTCTTGGCCCCACAAGTCGTACCGCATCACTGTCGCCTGATGTAAATGATCCTGGCTTCCGTAATGTTGACTTCGACACCCTGGCTGTTAATTACCGAGAGGCTACCCGTGCCTTGATTGAAGGGGGTGCCGATCTGATCCTTATCGAAACCATCTTTGATACGCTTAATGCCAAAGCCGCTATTTTCGCCGTGCAGGATGTCTTTGATGAGGTTGGCTTTGAGCTACCGATTATGATCTCCGGCACCATTACCGATGCATCAGGACGTACGCTGTCAGGTCAGACAACAGAGGCCTTCTGGAACTCAATCCGCCATACTAAACCGATATCTGTTGGTTTAAACTGTGCTCTTGGGGCCTCAGAGCTACGCCCTTATCTTGAAGAGTTGTCGAATAAGGCTCAAACTCACGTTTCTGCCCACCCTAATGCCGGCCTGCCCAACGAATTTGGTGAGTATGACCAAACAGGCAAAGAGATGGCGGTTATTGTAGAAGAGTTTGCCGCCAGTGGTTTTCTTAACATTATTGGTGGCTGCTGTGGTACCGCTCCGGAGCACATCAGGGCTATTGCAGAGGCGGTTGCCAAATATCCTCCCCGCCAAATACCGGATATCCCAAAAGCTTGCCGCCTGAGTGGTCTTGAACCCTTTAATATCGGTTCTGACAGCTTGTTTGTGAATGTTGGTGAACGTACAAACGTAACAGGCTCAGCCCGCTTTAAGCGCCTGATTGTTGAAGAAGATTACGATACAGCTCTGGAGGTTGCACAAGAGCAGGTTGAAAATGGCGCCCAGGTGATCGATATCAACATGGATGAAGGGATGCTGGAGTCCCAGACCGCCATGGTCACATTTCTCAATCTGGTAGCGGCTGAGCCGGAAATTGCAAAAGTGCCAATCATGATCGACTCCTCCAAATGGGAGATTATTGAAGCCGGTCTGAAATGCGTGCAAGGCAAGCCAGTGGTGAACTCCATCTCTCTTAAGGAGGGTGAAGAGGCATTTCGTCACCACGCTAAACTATGCATGCGCTACGGTGCCGCGATCATCGTGATGGCTTTTGATGAAGATGGTCAGGCTGACACGTTTGAGCGCAAGCGTGAGATCTGTAAGCGCTCTTACGATCTACTGGTGAACGAGATCGGCTTTCCGGCAGAAGATATTATCTTTGACCCCAATATCTTTGCTGTGGCGACGGGTATCGAAGAGCACAATAACTACGCCGTGGACTTTATCGAAGCCACCCGCTGGATCAAACAGAACCTCCCCTACGCTATGATTTCCGGTGGCGTTTCCAATGTGTCCTTCTCTTTCCGGGGCAATAACCCTGTGCGGGAAGCGATTCATTCCGTTTTCCTCTACCACGCCATTAAGGAAGGCATGACTATGGGTATCGTAAACGCCAGCCAACTGGCCGTTTACGACGATCTGCCAACAGAGCTGCGCGACTTAGTGGAAGATGTCATCCTGAATCGCAGAGATGACAGCACAGACCGTCTACTGGACGTTGCCGAGAAATACCGTGGCAATGGCGTGGAAGAAAAGAAAGAGGATCTCGAATGGCGCTCATGGCCGGTTACTAAGCGAATTGAGCACGCCCTAGTCAAGGGTATTACGAACTTTATTATTGAAGATACCGAGGCCGCCCGTATCGAAGCTGACCGCCCCATTCAGGTGATTGAAGGGCCGCTAATGGACGGTATGAACGTGGTCGGCGACCTGTTTGGTGCCGGCAAAATGTTCCTGCCGCAGGTGGTAAAATCTGCCCGTGTGATGAAGCAGGCCGTGGCCCATCTGATTCCGTTTATTGAGGCAGAAAAATCCGGTGAAGTGGAGGCCAAAGGCAAAATCATTATGGCCACGGTGAAAGGTGACGTACACGATATTGGCAAAAACATCGTCGGCGTTGTGCTGCAGTGTAACAACTACGAAGTAGTTGATCTGGGGGTAATGGTTCCTGCGGAAAAAATCCTGCAGGCAGCCAAAGAGCACAATGCAGATATTATCGGGCTATCTGGCCTCATTACTCCATCCCTTGATGAAATGGTGCATATCGCCAAAGAGATGGAGCGCCAGGGTTTTGATTTACCGCTACTGATCGGTGGTGCAACCACCTCTAAAGCTCATACTGCAGTTAAAATTGAGCCGCAATATAAACGAGGCCCGGTCATCTATGTCACCGATGCCTCCCGCGCTGTTGGTGTTGCCAGTAATCTGCTGAGTGATGAACTGCGGGATGAGTTTGTCGCTGGTCGCCGTAAAGAGTACGAAGAAACCCGTATCCGTAACGCTAACCGTCGGGCTAAGGCCGATCGTATCAGCTATGAAAAAGCTTGTGATAACAGGTTGGCTCTGGACTGGGAGAGCTTCTCACCTGTTAAGCCCACCTTTACCGGTATTAAAGCGTTTGACGATTACGATCTGAATACCATCGCTGAACGTATTGACTGGACTCCTTTCTTTATGTCCTGGGATCTTGCCGGTAAATACCCACAAATTCTAACCGATGATGTGGTTGGTGAAGCCGCAACAAGCCTGTTTGACGATGCAAAAGTCATGCTGAAGAAAATCATCGATGAGAAACTGATCAAGGCCCGTGGCGTGATCGGCTTCTGGCCCGCAAACACGACCCAGGCGGATCAGATTGAAGTCTATGCCGATGAAAATCGCAGTGATGTTAAAGCCTTGCTGCAACACATCCGTCAGCAGACACCAAAACCTGAAGGCAAGCCAAATCTGAGTCTGGCGGACTATATTGCACCTAAAGAAACTGGCCTTGAGGACTATATTGGTGGTTTTGCGGTCAATGCCGGTATTGGTGCAGAAGAGCTGGCAAAGGAGTATGAGGCAGCGGGTGATGACTACAACTCCATTATGGTGAAAGCACTGGCTGACCGTCTTGCAGAAGCCTTTGCGGAGCACCTGCATGAGCGGGTGCGCAAAGAGTTCTGGGGCTATGCTCAGGATGAGAACCTAGATAATGATGCACTGATTAAGGAGCAATATCAGGGGATTCGACCAGCCCCCGGCTACCCAGCATGCCCTGACCATACCGAAAAAGAGACACTGTTTAATTTGTTGGACGCAACAAAGCATAGTGGGCTGGAGCTGACAGAAAGTTTTGCCATGACCCCTGCAGCAGCTGTCAGCGGCTGGTATTTTGCCCACCCTGACGCGAAATACTTCGGTACCGGAAAAATTGACCTGGACCAGGTAGAGCAGATCGCAGAACGCAAGGGCAAAACAACGAAAGAGATGGAGCGATGGCTGATGCCGGTTCTGTCTTATGATCCAGCTTAATCCGTTTACGCGACCAGCTTAAGTTAAACCTTTGCGTTCTCTGTTAAGTCTTCCCTCCTTTGAGCGACAGCGTGAGATCTTGAAACTTGCGCTGCCGCTGATTGGCGGCATGCTATCTCAAAGCCTAATCAACCTGGTGGATTCCGCCATGGTTGGAGCTCTGGGCAGTACTGCTTTGGCTGCAGCCGGTGTTGCAGGTTATACCGCCTTTGTTATTACCGCCCTAATTCTTGGCATATCATCTGCTGTTCAATCCACCACTGCCTACTACTATGGTGCTAAGTGCCAAGACTCTCAGGACAAAACTCTAAAAGCAGGTCTTGTTCTCGCTTTTCTGCTTTGTCTTCCCCTGGTCGCTTTCTTTTACCCTATCACCGGCCTTCTGCTTTCCTATATAAACTATGATGGCGCTGTCGTTGAACTGGCTGAGCCATACCTTGATTGGCGTGTAATAGGTTTAATCGCTGTAGCCCTTAATCTCGTTTTCCGCGGATACTGGAACGGAGTACACCATTCGAAGATCTACTTCAAAACCATCGTCTTTATCCATATCAGTAATATTGCCATCAGTTATGCCCTTATCTATGGCAAGCTGGGGTTGCCCGCAATGGGGGTTGAAGGCGCAGGACTCGGCACCTGTATATCGCTTTTTATAGGCACTCTTGTATGGCTGCTCTACACCTTAAACAAAATTGGTAGCCGAGCATTTACAGGTACAGAACTTGATCCCCGCATCCTGAGAACGCTGATCAACCGGGCGCTACCAAACTCCTTGCAGCAGACACTATTTGCATCGGGTTATCTGGTGCTTTTCTGGATTATCGGTCAAATTGGTCCGCTCTCAGTTGCTGTCGGACACATTCTGGTCAACCTCTCGCTTTTGATGATCCTGCCAGCCGTCGGGCTTGGTATGGCAGCTACTAGTCTTGTCGGCCGCTCCCTTGGACAAAAGGATGATCAAGCAGCTCAGAGCTGGGGCATTGATGTTGCCAAGGTTGCGGTTATCCTCCTGATTCTGATTGCACTGCCACTGGCTTTTTTATCAGAACAGGTGCTCGGCATCTTTTTGATCGAACCTGAGGCCGTTGCTCTTGGCACAAAGCCACTCCAACTAACCGCCATGATGATGGTGATTGATGCTTCTGCCATCGTGCTGACTCAAGCCCTTCTTGGTGCAGGAGCCAGCAAAATGGTCATGCAGCTATCGGTTACCCTGCAGTGGGGGGTTTTTCTTCCTCTGGCATTTATATTCGGAAGTTATCTGGGCCTGGGACTGATAGCGATCTGGTGGGTACAGTTAGGTTATCGCTGCCTGAATGCCATTGGGTTTATATGGCTTTGGAAGGTCAGGGCCTGGTCTGCATCTTAATTCAGCTTCACGCCATGCGTGAGTAAGATTTTGATATCAACCGGATGATTCTAAACAGCAACTTTTAGTCTTCATTTTCCCTCTGATTCAGGCTCGTTTTTTCACGTGACGACCAATACATATATATTCCATAAAGAAATAAATATATAGATATAAATTCATTTTAAGAATAAGAGAAGACTGCTATTGTGCAGCAAATCATGCGGGTAGTGTCTGTTTTTAATTAGAAAAGCACTCCGCTTTACCGTGACTTTTGGCACATTTGATACAGAAACCCTGTCGTAGGAAATTAAATGTATAAGTACGACGATTACGATCAGAAATTAGTTGATGAGCGGGTGACCCAGTTCAGGGATCAGACCCAGCGCTACCTTGCGGGCAAACTGGAAGAAGCAGAATACCTGCCACTACGCTTACAAAATGGCATCTACGTGCAACGTCATGCACCTATGCTGCGCGTGGCGATTCCGTATGGCATGCTGAACTCAAATCAGCTCCGTAAGCTGGCGTACATAGCCCGCACCTATGACAAAGGTTACGCACATTTTACAACCCGTCAAAATGTACAGTTCAACTGGCCAGCACTGGAAAACTGCCCGGATATTCTGCAGGAGCTGGCTAAAGTTGAAATGCATGCGATCCAGACCAGTGGTAACTGTATCCGTAACACCACCACGGACCAATTTGCCGGTATAGCCCAGGATGAGATTACAGATCCTCGCCCGTGGTGTGAAATTGTGCGTCAGTGGTCGACCTTTCACCCTGAGTTTGCTTTTCTGCCCCGTAAATTCAAAATTGCAATCAGTGGTACAGAGGAGGACCGTGCCGCCATCAAAGTCCATGATGTTGGCCTGCAGCTGGTAAAAAATTCAGATGGCTCGCTTGCTTTTGATGTTTACGTTGGTGGCGGCCTGGGCCGAACTCCAATGATCGGCAACCTGGTGCGCAAAAACCTCCCAGCCAAGCACTTGCTGACGTATTTAGAAGCTGTGCTTCGCGTTTACAACCAGTTTGGCCGTCGTGATAACAAGTACAAAGCTCGTATCAAAATTCTGGTGAAAGCCCTTGGCGTTGAAGAGTTTGCCCAGCGTGTTGAAGTGGAATGGAAGCACTTGGTTGATGGCCCTTCGACTCTAACCGAAAGCGCAATGGCAAAAGCCGCAAGCTTCTTTATCGATCCAGCTTATGAAAATGCTGCGGATATTGGCGATTTTGAACAGCTGCGTAAAGAAAACAAAGCCTTTTCCCGCTTCGTAACCAATAACACTCAGGCTCACAAGAAAGACGGTTACATCGCTGTAACTGTTTCTCTAAAGAAGACTGGTGTAGCGCCAGGTGACGTAACTGACGTTCAAATGGATCTGGTAGCAGACCTGGCTGACAAGTACAGCTTCGGCGAGCTGCGAGTAAGCCACCATCAGAACCTGATTCTGTCTGTTGTGTAGAAATCTGAACTGTTTGAACTCTGGCAGATTTTGGTAGAGAACGTCCTGGCAACACCCAATATCGGCAAGCTGACCGATATGATTTGCTGCCCGGGTGGTGACTTTTGTGGCCTCGCAAACGCAAAATCTATTCCAGTTGCTGAAGCGATCCAGCGTCGCTTTGACGACCTGGATCACCTTTATGATCTGGGCGATATCGAATTCAATTTCTCTGGCTGCATGAACGCCTGTGGTCATCACCACATCGGTAATATTGGCCTTCTGGGTGTTGATCGTAAAGGCGAAGAGTTCTACCAGGTTTCTTTGGGTGGTCGCTCCGGCAGCAATGCGAACATTGGTAAGATTTTAGGTCCCGCAGTCAAGCAAGAACGCATCCCAGACGCTATTGAAGCGATTATCGGTGTTTATGTCGAAAACCGCATCGAAGGTGAATCCTTTGCAGAAGCGTATCACCGTATCGGTCAGGCGAAATTTAAGGAGCGTGTTTATGCCTAAGATTATTCTAAATCAGGAAATCGTAGAGGATAACTGGGTTAAAGTTGATCTTGACTCTGAGTCGCCAGCCGGTGGTAAAGTACTTCTACCCTACCCGTTATGGGTTAGCGGCGAGTACGATGCCTCTGCTTTCGAAGCAATTGGCGTTTGGGTACCAAATGATACGGTATTCGGAGAAGAAGCCCTAAGGCTTGCTGAGCTTCCGTTGGTGGCGATCGACTTCCCTGTCTTTACAGATGGTCGTGGTTACACTCTGGCAAGACAGCTTCGTGAACGCTTCAACTATCAGGGTCAACTTCGCGCTATTGGCGATGTGCTGCAGGATCAGCTTTTCTATATGGCACGCTGCGGCTTTAATAGCTATGCAGTTCGGGAGGACAAGTCCATAGAGGAAGCCGTTACAAGCCTCAAGCCGTTCAGTAATGCTTATCAGGCCGCACAAGATAAGCCTCAGCCTCTTTTTACTGAGCGCTGGAACTGAGAAGCTTGCAAAAATACCCTGCCAGGCAGGGTATTTTTTTATCTCTAACACTCGCAAGCCCTAGACCTTTTTCAGAGAACGGCCTTCACCAGCCAATAATAAAAAAGGGAGCTCCTAAGAGCTCCCTTTTTTTAAAGATAGAGTCAGCACTACCTAAGCAATGGACTTTGCTGAATCCCTTGGTAAACATCACGCTCAGTATTATCCGGGCGCTCAATAAGCAAGATTTCAACACGGCGGTTTTTAATACGATTCTCCTGACTGGTATTAGGAACCAGAGGGCGCGCATCAGCATTACCTACCACGTAAAGAAATTCCTCTTCAAGGTCTGTTAGCCATGTTAGTTCGTGGGCGACAGATACTGCACGGGCAGCGGAAAGATCCCAGTTTGAACGGAAACGATCTGTATTGATCGGCTGATCATCTGTATGGCCGCCCACAATAGTAAACATGTCATATTCAGAAATCAGCTGCCCAACTTTCTGCAGGACAGGAACAACCGCTGGCTCCAGATAGTCACTGCCGGATGTAAATGCAGACTCATCCGGAAAACGAATAATGATGTGATCTTCATCTCGCTCAACAATAATCACACCCTTTTCGATCTCATCGGTGAAGTTTGTCTCCAGCCGATTACCGATACTTTCCAGCTGATTTTCTATCTCAGCATCCTCAGCTTCGGTTGATGGCTGGGGTTTAAGCGGCTCAATAATATTCTCATTCTTTGGCGGATTATCAGCGGGAATGATACTGAGCGGATTAAGCTCCTGGAGACCAAAAGAACTCTGCATAGCTTCTGCAATACTCTTATAGCGTTCAACATCTGTCGTGGAAAACGACAGAATCAAAACAAAAAAGGTCAGCAGAAGCGTCATCATATCGGCAAAGGTAACCATCCATTCAGGGACTTCCTCGTTCTTTGCCTTCCTGCGCTTTTTAGTATTGATATGCATCACCTCAAATATCCCTCGCGTCTAGCTGCGGATACCCTGTTCTATATTTCTTCAGACATTGACATGCCAGAACGCAGATATTCAGGCAGATAAGTTTCCAGAAGCTCGTCCATAACCGTCGGGTTAAGCCCTTCCTGAATACCCAGTACCGACTCAGTAATCAGAGACATATTGGACTCAAGCTCAGCACCTTTCAGAGCCAGCTTGTCAGCCAGAGGCATCATAACTAATTGCGCAATCAGAGAGCCATAAAGAGTGGTCAAAAGCGCAACAGCCATACCTGGACCAAGCTTAGAAGGGTCGTCAAGGTTGTTCAGCATCTGTACCAGACCAACCAGTGTACCTATCATACCAAAAGCCGGGGCAGAACTTGCCATATTGCGGAAAATCTTCTCACCTAACTGCTTACGGTCAATAGACATACTCATTTCATTCATGAGCACCTTCTGAATAAATTCAGGCGGATGTCCATCCACACAAAGCTGAATCCCCTTTGCAAAGAAGGGATTTTCAATAGGTTCATCTTCCAGACCTAAAAGGCCGTTGCGGCGCGCGATCTTTGCCAAATGGTTGGCAAGTTGAATGATCTCACGCGGGTTATCGTTACTTTCCAGAAAAGCAACTGAGAAGCCTTCTTTGAGGCCGGAAAAGAAACTGGCAATTCGGTACTTAACTAAAGTGACCGAGATAGTGCCACCCACTACAATAAAGATACCAGGAATGTTGATAAAGATGCTGGGATCATCGCCCTGAGCAATACCCAAACCAACAAATGCAATACCTGTAACTAGCCCAAGAAGCGTGGCGAAATCCATTGACCCAACCTTATTTGTGACATTTCAACAAAGTTATGCAAAAGCATAACCCAGTGAATGTTTGATTAGTAGCCCATACAACTGACTTTTCAGTAGCTTATGCCATATCGGCAACGTAAAAAAATACTTTACCGCCCAGTGGCAATTATTGTTAAAAAGCACTGCACGTCCCACGATTTACAAATTTTATACCTGATTTACGAAGTAAAAATCAAAACTATCCAACAAGAACCGGAAAGTGAATTTATAATAACCTAAAGCACAATCCTAGTCGCAACCACTTTCAATAAGGCTGATTACCGCATGGCTCTGTTCATTTCTACCTTTATCCAATTTTTCTTCCTATTTGCGCCTTTTTTTGTAGTCTCTATGTTCCTGGCCCTCACCAGAGGAAACACCCAACAAGAGAAAAGAACAACCATTAACCGGGCTGTTCTGTCTGCTGCTCTGATCAGCCTGACGCTGTTCTTTTTTGGCACAACTTTATTTCAGGTTCTTGGAATCACACTCGACTCTTTTCGCATTGGTGCCGGATGCCTTCTCTTTCTCTCCGCCGTCAGTTTAGTAAAAGATGGTGTCCGCAATCATGCGACAGGCGTTCCAGAGCAAAATAGTGATGATATATCTGTCGTCCCCCTGGCGATTCCAACCATTGTTGGCCCTGCTACTATCGGTGCGATTTTGGTCTATGGCGCAGAGCTTAAAACCACCACAGAAACGCTAATCGGTGTCAGTGCGCTTATGGTGGCACTTCTCTCCCTGGGTGGGCTGCTCTATCTATCCAGCCAGATTGAGCGCATTCTTGGTAAAACCGGTTTGAATATTCTCAGTAAAATGACAGGCCTGATCCTCAGTGCCATGGCTGCCCAGATTGTTTTCTCAGGAATAAAAAACTTTTTACAGCTTTAGATCAGTATTTTAAGAATTTTTTAGCCTTCTGTACCGCTTCTGGTTGGCGGGTCTGCGAACTGCGTTTATGATGAACAGCACACCTTGAGACAAAGAGATATTTACCTTATGAATCAGGACATTTCCTCTCTGCGCCGGGTTTTCGATCAGGAGGCTCTGACCGAAACAGCCTTGGCTGAAAACCCTTTCGATCAGTTCAGCCAGTGGTTTGATCAGGCCGTGGAAAGCGAGCCCTTTGACCCCAATGCTATGACATTATCCACCATTTCTCCGGAAAACCGTCCTGCCTCCAGAATTGTTTTGCTTAAAGGCCTGGACTCCCGCGGCCTGACCTTTTACACCAACTACCAAAGTGAAAAAGGAATGCACCTTGCTGGCAACCCGTTTGCTTCAGTTGTTTTCTGGTGGGGTGAAAAGCAACGTCAGGTTCGTATTGACGGTGTGGTTGAGCGCGTTTCTCCAAAACAATCTGAAGATTATTTTCATAGTCGCCCAAGGGAAAGCCAGATTGGTGCCTGGGTATCGAAACAAAGCGCAGTAATTCCGAACAGAGATTGGCTATCTCAGCGGTGCGATCAATTCAGTGAACAGTTCGCCGGTGATGAGCCTATCCCACGCCCACCACACTGGGGAGGCTACCGTATTGTTCCCGATCTTTTTGAGTTTTGGCAGGGACAGCCCAGCAGGCTTCACGACCGCTTCCGCTATGTTATTGGTGGTGGCAAATGGAACATAGAGCGTTTATCACCCTAGATAACGAGCAATAAACAAAAAAGAGGTAGCAATCCAGTGGCTACCTCTTTTGTTTATTCAACCCTTAGCCGATAACACAACGACTATATTCCAGTGTTGTTTTCCAGTCGATGGCGCTGCCATTCACTCTGCGGTTCATTCAATGGCATAACAGCATCAATCACCTGCTCATCGACATTATATTGACACTGGAAACCAAGATGTTTCATCAGACCCCGCATCGGATGATTTTCAACCAGGATTTTTCCGATCATTTCCAATGTTCCAACACTTCGGGAATATTTGATCATTTTATGCATCAGCAAAGCGCCCAAACCTTCCCCCTGAAGGTCATCCCGAATCAGAACTGAAAATTCAGTGCGGATATTATCAGGATCGGTCCAGACTCTGACGACCCCAAGAATCTCACGCTCATCATTCTCTTTGATTTCTTCTGCAATAAAAGCCATCTGCCGGTCGTAATTAATAATTGTCAGATTAGCCAGATCCCGCTTACTGAGTTCCGCTTTATTATGGAAATAACGGAACCGAATGCTTTGCTCGCTTAACTGACTATGAAACTGAGATAGTGCAGCCGCATCCTCTCCTCTGATCGGTCTGACCTCAACAACCCGTCCGGTTTTAAGAGTTACAGTCTCACGTAACTCTTCAGGGTAAGGCATGATGGCATGATAGCTGGGCTCTCCAAGATCAATTTTTACATCAACAACCAACATCTCATCGCGATTGATAATCAGCGGGTTGATCTCCAGCCCCTGCAACTCAGGGATATCCGCGGCTAATTGACTCAGCTTAACCAGAACTTCAGAAATAGACTCAATATCCTCTGCAGGATTATCACTGTGTTCTTTGATGAGCCGGTAAGCATGGGAACGTTTGATCAGTTCATTCGCCAACGTCATATTCAATGGTGGTAAAGCCACATGCCGGTCTGCCAGCACATTCTCTTTGTAACCACCAATGCCAAACAGGATGACCGGACCGAAGACAGGGTCTCGCGTAATCCCCATATTCAACAGCATCGAGTGTTTACCACGATGCATCGGTTGAATGCAGTACTCGTAGATCGTACTGTCCGGAAACTTTTCATTAACCTTATCTCTGAGACCAATAACCGCTTTACGCATCGCGTCCGGTGTTTGTATGTCCTGCATCAAACCTGCAGACACCTTATGCGGGTGCTTCCGGTAGACGAAAGGTTTGCAGTTGGTTTCGTGGATAATTTTCACTGCCAGGGGCTGATTCTGCTGACTAGCAATGATCGCGGCTGCATTTTCATCCTTCGCATACCAGCTTTGCGTCACAGGAATATTATAGGCTGCTAAAACCTGAGTGCTCTCCTGATGTGTCAGAGCAACCCGCCCCTCTTTACGGGCTCTCGAGATCAGTTTCCGGGCGCTTCTGCGCACTTCGTACGGCGTTTCATGGGGAATACTCGGAGGCGCTTCCTGTAACAACGCCTGACTGCGACGATAATTAACCATATGCATAAAGGCCTGAACCGCATGCTCAGGCGAGCTATAAGTAGGCACACCGGCCAGGTTAAATTCTTTCCGCGCCGGCCTTGCTTCCTCCATGCCCATCCAGCAGGTCAAAACACTCTTTCGGAACTTCCCTCGACTATTGATCACAGCGTTGGCAGTTTCTGCGCTTGGTGCAAGCCGTGTCGGTGCATGAATTGCCAATACCGCATCAACCTCCGGAGCATTTGATAAAACCTCCAGCGCTTTAACAAAGCGCTCAGGCATCGCATCACCACCGATATCAATTGGATTAGCATCAGACCAACCTGACGGGAGGCATTCATCTAATTTAGAGCGGGTTTCTTCTGTAAGCTTAACGAGCTTGCCACCCGATAACAGCAGTTTATCGGCCGCCAAAATACTGGGGCCAATGCCATTACTGACAATAGCCAGCCGATCCCCCAGAACAGGTTTAATCCGGGAAAGAGACTCCAGGGCATCAAAAAGCTCTTCCACATCATTAACGCGAACCACACCAGCCCGGTTAAGGGCGGCGGTATACACCTGATCACGGTTCAACAAACCAGGGGTATTTAGCACGGGCCCACCGTAAGACGACACGATACGGCCGCTCTTAATTGCCAGCACCAGTTTGTTACGGGACGCCTCACGAATTGCAGTCATCAGATGGCGGGAGTCACTGATATACTCAAGATGCAGCAGAATAGCCTGAGCATGGCTATAGCGATTAATATAGTCGATGACATCAGCAATCATCACATCAGCACTATCCCCCAGTGTCACCACATGAGAAAAGCCAATACCCCGACCATTAGCCCAGTCAATCATCGCATTACCCAGCATTCCAGACTGACCAATATATGCAACTTTTCCGGGCTTCACATTACCGGATGAATAACTCGCATTCAGCTTTCTGCCAGGGACTAAAACCCCCAGGCACTCAGGGCCCATAATTCTGATTCTGGACTCACGGGCAGCGGCCAACATATCATCTTTTAGTGACTGATGGCTGGGGTCGACAAGGCTCTGAGCACTATTCGTTCTGGAAAGCCCCCCCGTCAGAATCAGAGCTGCTTTAACTCCCAGATGCCCCAGTCGACCTACAAGGTCAGGAACGACATTCGGAGGAGAACAAATAACAGCCAGTTCAGGAATCTCTTCCAGTGCTTCAGCGCAGGGGTAACACGTCTCCCCAAAAACCTGGTCATAACCTTTAGTATTGACGGCAAAAATTTTACCCGGAAACTGTCCATCCTGAAGGTTCCGAATAACCTGCCCTCCCATGCTGAACTCTTTTTCAGATGCACCAAAAACGGCAATAGATTTTGGCTCAAAAAAATATTTTAAAAAACGAGTACCCACAAAAATCACTCCGCTCTTGTATTGGATGCTGCGTTGCACTATCGACTATATGCCAGTATCTCCCATACGCCAGCTTTATTAAACTGGCAAAATTAGGGAGAGTTTAAATGATCACATCATACATCAGTCACTCAGAATGCATGCTTCATGACATGGGGCCATGGCACCCGGAAAGCCCGCATCGTATTTCATCAATCAATCAGCAATTGGAACGTAGCGCACTTGCCCAGGAATTGCAGCATTATAATGCCCGACCTGCAACAGAAGAACAGATAATCCGTGTACATCCCAAAGCCCATGTATTATCCCTTGAGCTGAGTCAACCTGAAGAAAATGCCCCCCTGGTTCAGATTGATGACGACACGCTTATGAACCACCATACGATGCATGCTGCCACCATGGCTGCAGGTGCTGTTGTCCGGGGTACAGAGCAGGTACTTAAAAACCAGGCGGATAATGTTTTTTGCGCAGTTCGTCCCCCGGGTCATCATGCTGAGCGCGTAGAAAGCATGGGATTTTGCTTTCTGAATAATGTTGCTATTGGTGTAGAGCATGCCCGGCAGAATTTTGGCATCAAGCGAATTGCTGTTATCGATTTTGATGTCCACCATGGGAATGGCACAGTAGACATCTACAAAAATGATCCTGATGTCCTTGTTTGTTCAAGCTTCCAGCACCCGTTTTTTCCATGGCGATTTGTGGATTCTGAGTGGGATAACATTATTAACACGCCGCTTAATGCTGGCTGTAACGGCCCGGAATTCCGCAAGCTTGTTGAAGAAAGCTGGTTGCCTGCACTGCAGATACACCGGCCAGAAATGATTTTTATCTCAGCAGGCTTTGATGCCCATAAGGATGATCCTATCGGTGAAATCAACCTTGTGGATGATGATTTTTTCTGGGTGACAAAAATGATTATGGATGTAGCAAGGACATATTCAGACGGAAGAATTGTTTCAGTCTTGGAAGGCGGTTATAGCCTTAGCGCACTAGGCTCTGCAACCCACAAGCACATAGAAGCTCTCAAAGGTCTATGACTTATTCAAGCCAATACCACCTGAAACGAGTGGCTGGCTAACGTAATGATTCAAAAGGAAAAAGTAATACTATTCGCTATATTATAATTTACGCCCATCACTTTTCCTACTAGCCTATACAATAAGTATAGGTTTACGCTGAGCAGAGGGCACCTGATGGATCCGGTTATACTAGAAAAATTAGAGAACTGTCAGTCACTTCCCTCTTTGCCGGCTGTGGCTTATCAGGTTATTGAGCATACGAAGTGCAATGACAGTGACTCCGCTTTAATAGCCAACATTCTTGAAAAAGATCCAGCCTTGGCCGCCAAGGTGGTTGCCCTCTCCAATTCTGCAGCCAATATGGGTGCTATGAAAATCAACTCTGTCAAAGATGCGATCACACGCATCGGCCTTGACATGACAATGACGCTGGCACTTAGTTTTTCCTTCGCTAAAGCGATGTACGACAAACAGATCAATACGATGGATCACCAGACTTTTTGGCGTCGCGCTCTTGTTTCTGGTGTTCTGGGACGTGTCCTGGCCTCTAAAATGGGGCAAGTTAAGCCTGAACGCTTCTTTCTTGCAGGCCTGATCCAGGATATTGGCATACTTGCTTTTAATGAAATTGAAGCAGAGCGCTACGGAGCTCTGTTCCATAATGCAAAGAAGCACTCAGAACTGGTGAAGCTTGAGCAAAAAGAGTTTTCTACCGATCATGCTGAATTAGGGGCTTGGCTGCTTGCCAACTGGGGTATGCCCGATTTTTATGTTGATTTAGTGAAAAACAGCCACAACGTCATCAACGGAGACACGGATATTGATAAGCAAATCGTTAATATCTCCGGTAATTTCGCTGAACTTTGGGCTCAGAAAGACCCAGAGCATGTTATGAGTCAGCTGATTAAGAACAATAATAAGTGCCGACACTTCAACACTAAGGAGATCAGTGACATCGTTGATGAAGTATCAAACCAACTGCCCGCACTCAATGCAGTCTTTGAAACCGATGTAAAGACCCCATTCTCAATCGGCTATCTTATTGAAGAAGCCAAACAGTTGTTGGTTGTTCACAATATGAAACTCATCGGAGATCTTACCAAAGCGCAAAAGGAGATTACCGAAGCTAAAGCCAACGAGGCACAACTTCAAGAACAACTCAAGAAAGATATTCTCACCAATGTCTTTAACCGGGCTTACATCGGGGTTGTTTCAGACCGGGCCTTCAAATACTCATCTGACAATAACTGCCCACTGTCAGTGATGTTCCTCGATATTGATCACTTCAAACAGGTTAACGACAGATATGGACACCAGGCTGGAGATATCGCTCTGAAACAATTTGCCAAAACATTAGTTACAGCTTCAGGGAAAGGCTGCTATGTGGGGCGCTACGGTGGTGAAGAGTTCGTCATTCTCATGCCATGCATAACTTCAGAACTGGCCATGATTATTGCGAAAAAAGTCAGGGAGATTCTGCAGAAAAACCCTGTTCAGATTGACCATGGCATTAAAGTGCCAATCTCGGCCTCTGTCGGTATTGCAACCTACACCCCTGGCCAATATGAGTTTTCTTCTGCTGAACATTTAATGGATGCCGCTGATAAAACCATGTATCAAGCAAAGAAAAACGGAAGAGACCAAGCTTTAATCTTTAATGAAACCCATCTTTACCGCTAGCTTACCGAGCTTTGCTCCGCCACTTTCAAATCCAGTATCAACTGATCCCCTGAGCGCTCACCTCTTCTGTACATTTCAGTCAGCTCAATCAGCTCAAAACAAGGATCATCTGATGATGCAATTTTATTTTTGATATCTGCCAGCTGCTTATCAATAAATTGACCATCTTTATGCCCAATGGCAATAACTTCCTCAAGGCAGGCATAAATATTTTGTTTAAGGATAACCTGAGAAATACGCTCAACCACTGATTCCGCATGCCCCGCAACAAAAATTACTTTTTTAGAGGTTTCAGAAGAACTTTTTTCCAAGGCATCAAAGAGCTGCAGAAAATCATCAAGTTGATCTGTCACTTCTAAGCTCAATGCATTACTGGTTTGCGTCGCCTTGCCAATGGCAGCAACCTGTTCGTTAAGTGCCCTCAAAACAGAATAGACTTCTGCAGCGGTATCTTTGGTTCGATTTGACAGGTTTTTCACCTCATCTGCAACAACAGCAAACCCTCGTCCAGACTGCCCTGCCCGCGCAGCCTCCACCGATGCATTTAAAGCCAATAGGTTTGTCTGGTCTGCTATATCACTGATAAGGTTCAGAGCGTGGGTAACCTGAGCGCTGGCTTCATTAAGTGACTCCGCCTGTTTCTGAAGTAACTTGATTTGCTCTGTTGACTGATTCAGGTTTTCACTCATTTTTTGAATAGAGCTACTGCTCTTTTTAGCGACCTGGCTGTTCTCTTTGGCAATAGTGTCAACATCAGCAATATCACTCTGAATAGAGCGAATATCAGACTCACTCTGCAGCAAGTCCTTACGTAAAGACTGAAGATTAATATCGTGGATCTGCGAGTTCAGTGCATTTTGCTCGGTAAAAGTCAGATTCTCTTTGATCGCAAGAATAGCCTGATTAATTGATTTAAGTGATTCCGAAAAATCACCGGGCAATCCGGTAGACTTGGCTTCTCTGGAAAAATCCTGCCTGTTCACCCGTACAAAGCAAAGTTTAACTTCCTTGAAATACGTTTCGACAACATCCAGCAACTCATTAACGGCCCAAGCCAGCTCAGCGGCAACACCATAACCCCGAGTATGGATTGCCCGATGATGGAGTTCTCCCGAGGCGGCATGATTCAGAACCTGAGTAAGTGATTTCAGTGTTTTTCGATGACGATTATTTCGTCTCAGATACCAGATGAGCGTGGCGTAAAAGAAGACAACTAAGACACCCAATTCAACAGTAAAACGCCCCCAAATAAGTGATATTACTAACAGCAGAGAAGGGATCAATGAACAGAGAATAAACACCAGTTGCGCCATCTTAACCTACTCCCATGTTGTTACAGAGCCTGCAGCTGCATAACAAAACGCTCATAGGTAACCTGTTTACTCTCTAAAAGCTGATCAAGGAAGGCCAAAGAGTGGGTACAGGCACTCGCTTTACTGTAGCGGCGCTCGATCTCAATCATTTTCTGATAAATAGATTCAATGGTTTTAACCGCTTCTGGGTTCGGGCTTCTCCTGACAGAGAAATACCCCTGAACATGACCTGATGCATCAAAGTCTGGTGTGATATTAGCAAACACCCAGTAAAAACCGTGATCAGCAGTGTAGTTTTTCACAAAACCAAAGAACTCATGGCCTTGTCGTAACTCCTGCCAGAGAAACTTAAAAATACCCTTGGGCATATCCGGGTGACGAATCATATTATGGGGCTGGTGTAACAGATCTTCTTCATCGAAACCCGCAATACGCATAAATGTTCGGTTAGCATAGGTAATCCGACCCTTAGGGTCTGTTTTAGAAATAATAAGATCATCCGTATTAAGGAATACCTCGGTCGAACCGGAAAGTGATTTAGCGAGCATGTCCCTGCCTCTTTATAGTTGTTGTTGAGTTTATAGTTGCTGCTACAGCCAGGCCCACTAAGGGCCCGGCTAATAATGCGCTCACGTGAATTTTTTTGAATGACCCATATCAATATAGGGACAATACATTACCGACAGCACCATACTATAAAGCAGGCTTGTTACATTTTTCTGTCAGAAAACCAACAATATCCAGTCAAATCAACTACAAGAAAGGTAGAAAAATCCATATATCCACTAAACTAAAGACCAGTAACAGGCAAAGCAGCATTTGCCTTTTTTGCTACATTAGTCACAAAAACCACAACCAACCTAACGGAAGATCCCTTTAAATTCGATGCTGGCGTCCCGGGCGGCCAATAAAGCCTTTAGTGACTTAGAATGAAACTCACGTCGATAGAGCACCAGGACAACCAGAATTGTCGACAACATAAAAATATAGGGGTGCCAGAACCAGCAGAGAACGGATAGTGCAAAGTAGTATGACCTCAAACCATAGTTAAACTGGTTTGCAGCCAGATCAATCAGATCCGCAGCATGACGAGCATAAGCCTTACGCCCCTGGGGGGTCACATCCTGATCATTCGGGTGAGGTGCAGACCCAATCAGAATTGCACAGAAATTATACTGCCGCATAGACCATGTAAATGTGAAAAACGCATAGACAAAAATAACAATCAAAAGTAAAACCTTCAGCTCCCATTCAATTCTTGAGTCAGAAGCCGCAAAGGGTAGTTCAGACAATACACCCATCGCCTTATCCGTAGCCCCCAGCATTGTAAACAGTGCCGCAAGAATCAAGAGACAACTGGAAGCAAAGAAAGAGCCGTTTCGCTCCAGGTGGGTCATAATCGTCGTATCTGCAATTCTTACTTCACGGTCAAGCAGCTTGGTCATCCAGTCCACTCGATAAGCGTGCATCACTTTTGCCAGGCACACTTCTTTATTCATCGCCTTTTTGGAAAAGAAGTAATATAGCGTCCACCAAAAAACAAACCAGACGAAAGCGATCATATCCTGTACGGACAAATCAAAATAATTTGGTATCAATTGCACAAAAACCCCATTAAAAAACCATAATATCTGAATAATTATTCCACATCGCTCACCTGTGCAGGTAACCCGATAATCTTTTATAATACACTTTTCTACGCAAATCACTTAGCCAGACAAGCTGATTAACCGATTCATTTATCAGTCTTTTTTACACCTCATTCATAAAAAAGAGCGCTCTTACTGCAGTGAAGATGCCCACCCCAAGCTCCATAATCCTGCTGCTGAAAACCTGGCGGATCTAAGAAATACCCTCAGAAAACCATAAGACCTATAAATACACTCAAGGAACTACTCATTATGAATTTAAAAATGCTTGGCACTGGAGTGCTTGCATACCTGATATGGGGATGTTTTCCACTTTTTTTCTCCCTTGTTTCCCATATTCCTCCTTTTGAAGTGATTTCCGCACGTATCGTCTGGTCTTTTCTGCTTTGTCTCTTGCTTGTTATCGGCCTCGGAAAAATGAAGGCACTCAAGTCTGCACTGTCAGTAAAGGCAATGGTGTGGTCTGGTCTGGCTGCCATATTGATATCAACAAACTGGCTGATTTTCGTTTACGCTGTCAGTATCGGCCAGGTGATCCAATCAAGCTTGGGATACTTCCTTACACCTCTGGTCAGCGTATTTCTTGCCCGCTTTATTCTGAAAGAGCAGATTCGACCTTTGCAGAGCCTCTCTATTATCCTTGCCTGCTTCGCCGTTGCCTTTGAAATTTATCGTGTCGGCAGTCTACCTTGGATATCATTGATGCTGGCATCCAGTTTTGGTCTCTATGGACTGGTCCGTAAACAAGCTCCCTTTGAAACCCTTAACGGTTTATTTCTGGAAACCGGCTGGCTGGTCATCCCCGCCTTACTCTTTTTGGTCGCTATTGGCAGTGCCGGGCTTAACCCGTTCCCTGTGAACACAGGCTCCACTATCGACTTATCCGGAACCTATCTGATGCTCTCAGGTATTGTTACCGCAGTTCCTTTGTTACTTTTCTCTGCGGCAGCCAGGCAACTCCCCTTGACAGTGATCGGCTTTATTATGTATATCAACCCAACCATGCAATTTATTACGGCAATTTACATCTTCAAAGAGCCTTTCTCCGGGATGCAGCTCATCGCCTTCTCTCTGATCTGGCTTGCCGTTATTGCGTTTTGCTACGATTTGTATCATATACAGCGTAAAAATAAAGTGACACCTGTAAACTCCTGATGCGATAAAACCAACTTTTCAGTGGTCGCTTATATTGAGACCAACGAAAAAAGTGTTACCATTGTGCAATTAAGTAACACTTACATTTTGAGGATCAAACCATGGGTGGCTTTTCAAATCTGTTCGTTAATCTGGCAATGACCGTAGGTGTCGCTATCATCGCGGCGGTGGCTTCTATTGCTCCTGATGTCATCCTGCCCGCTGTAGCAATGGCTCCAGCACTGGCTCTGGTTTTTGCTTTGTGGCAAGCTGCGGTTGAACGTCCTACAGCCTAGCTCCATTCGAGAATAAACAGATAAAAAAAGGCTTCATCCCTGCAAAGGATGAAGCCTTTTTTATACCGGAAGACCGGACATCAGATTCAGACCAGTTCAGCCCACAAATCATGATCATCCGCTTCAATGATACGACCCCGTACCACCTGCCCCGGCTCCAGGCCACTGACATCCAGCAGATGCACCTCACCATCAATTTCCGGGGCATCCCCCTTAGTCCGACCAATGGCACCATCAGGGCCCGCATGGTCGATCAGAATATCCATCTCCTGCCCGATCTTTTCCTGTAGCTTTTCAGCACTGATCTCTGCCTGAACTTCCATAAAGCGCGCCAGACGGTCTTCTTTAACCTCTTCCGGAACAGGGTCAGCCAGCTCATTGGCCGGTGCACCATCAACCGGAGAATAGGTAAAGCAGCCTACGCGATCAAGGCGGGCCTCACGCAGGAAATCCAACAAGTACTCAAAGTGTTCTTCTGTCTCACCAGGAAAACCAACAATAAAGGTACTGCGAATGACAATTTCAGGGCAGATTTCCCGCCACTTCCTGATGCGCTCCATAGTTTTTTCTGATGCCGCAGGCCGTTTCATCATCTTAAGCACTTCAGGATGAGCATGCTGCAGCGGAATATCCAGATACGGTACAATGGCACCTTCCGCCATCAGAGGGATCACCGCATCCACACTCGGATAAGGATAAACATAGTGCAGGCGCACCCAAACCCCCAGAGAGCCTAGCGCCTCACACAGCTCTTTCAGGCGAGTCTTCATCGGGCGCCCTTGCCAGAAACCCAGCTTATACTTCTGATCGACGCCGTAGGCACTGGTATCCTGAGAAACAACCAGTAACTCCTTAACACCTGCATCAACCAGACGTTGAGCTTCATCCATCACTGAGCCAACAGGACGGCTATCCAGATCACCCCGTAACGCCGGAATAATACAAAACGTACAACGGTGATTGCAGCCTTCAGAGATCTTCAGATAAGAATAATGACGAGGCGTCAGCTTTACACCCTGAGGCGGAACCAGATCAACAAAAGGGTCGTGGTCTTTCTTCGGTGGCAGGAATTCATGAACAGCACCCACAACCTGCTCATATTGCTGAGGCCCGGAAACACTCAGCACCTGCGGGTAGGCATCCAGAATCTGGTCACCATCAGCGCCCATACAACCGGTAACGATCACCTTGCCATTTTCTTCCAGTGCTTCACCAATAGCTGCCAGTGACTCTGCTTTCGCAGCATCAATAAAACCACAGGTGTTCACCACTACAAGGCCTGCACCCTCATAGGATGGAGAGATTTCATAACCTTCAGTACGCAGCTGTGTCAGGATACGCTCAGAGTCAACCAGTGCTTTTGGGCAACCCAGACTGACAAAACCAACTTTAGGATTTTCTGTGGACATTAAAAACCTCGAAAACAGATGACAAAACCCGCGCATTCTACCCCAGTGAAGGTTTTTGGTGTAGTTAAAGTAAGCGCTTTACATCCAAAGGCTTTCGTTAAAAAATGCCCTATATAGCAAACAATCAAAAGCCAGAGGGTCAAGATGCTTTTTAATCTGTTGGATGAAAAAGGTTCGAAACGGAATTCCGGTGAAGAACAACCATCACAGGAGTGGGGAACTTCATTACAGGATCAGTTAAAACAACAACCCCTGGTTCACCTTCCCGTTGATAAAGTTATACCAGACCCCGACCAACCCCGTAAAAGCTTCGATGACGAGTCTCTGCTGGATCTTGCGCAAAGCATCGAAGAAAATGGCCTACTGCAACCGATTGTAGTTCAGCCCGAAGATACTAACGGCAACCATCGAATCATTATGGGTGAGCGTCGATGGCGGGCCCATGATTACGCAGGTAAAGAGTCTATTCCCGCTATCATCCGGCCGGAATCGGACAGTACCGTATTGGCTTTACAGATTATAGAAAACAACCAACGGGAAGATATTGCACCTCTGGAGGAAGCACGGGCCTTACAACGGCTGGTTGATGTTTCCGGAAATAAAAAGGCGGTCGCCCAGGCTTTAGGTCGCTCTGCCAGCTGGTTATCCAAACGTCTTTCGTTATTAAAAACGCCCGATATCGTACAGTCTTTTGCTGACCAACAGGCTGTAAAAGATATAAATACACTCAATAGCTTGTCTAAGCTCTACCTGGAAGCTCCGGATGAGGCCCAGCAGCTAATGTCGGATGTCACAAGGTCTGGCACTGAAGGTGGCCTGCGCAGCCGAATTGAGCAAAAGCGACAGCAACTTCAGGAAGCCTCCACCCCGGCCCCACAGGAGTCCGCCGCCTCAGGTACAGCAGAAAACCGTGTTTCCGAAAACACCGAAAAACCACAGAATGGTGCCACAACAGTAAAAAAATCGACAACCAAGCCGGTTAACTCCCTTGATCAACAGCTTAAGCTGCAGCAACAACTCAGAATGTCACCATTAAACGCCCTGAAAGGCATTGAAACTCTTGCTATGAGCTTCCCAGAAATGGAACAACATTTCCGCCGCTATCTGCAGACGTCTGACCTTAATACCGGGTTCGAGAATCTCTGGCAGTCTTTCCTGGCTGAGATAGAACGTTAACGCCTCTTTAAATTAGACAAAACTTAACAACAAAAGGCATACTAGGCAGGCAATTTTAATCTCAGCTTTTACTAAAGCCTGAGATGCAATGTTTTGTCATCCGTAAATACAAGAGGTCATCATGGCATTAACTACACAGGATTTTGTAACAGCTGCCAAAGCGGAGATTAATGAATGCTCCATTCAGGAGGCTGCAGAGAAACTGCAGCAGGGTGCACTGGCCCTTGACGTACGTGAGCCGCAGGAGTTTATGCAGTCCCACCTGCCCTCAGCTATTGATGTGCCCCGTGGAGTTCTGGAGTTCAGGGTTGATGCCCATCCGAAATTACAGGATAAAGATCAGGAGATCCTTGTTTATTGCCAGGCGGGTGGTCGGGGTGCACTGGCAACCAAAACCTTGCAGGATATGGGTTTTACTCGGGTTACTAATATGCTTGGTGGCTTTGCCGCTTGGACTGAAGCAGGCTTTGAGCAAACCAAAGACCCGGCAGAATGGAACGAATAAGCAGACTTATAAAACAAAAAAACGGCGGTAAGCTATGCTTTACCGCCGCTGCGATGACAATCCGCTAACCCTAGTTTGGATTAACGTTCGATCTCTGTCTTACGTGCACGGGTCAGAAAACGATCTGCGGTTTTACTCAGGCTAAGAGAGACCATCTCACCCAAACGGTCCACCAGTCCGGTTTTAATTTCGTAACTTACCTCATAAACATCGGCATCATCACAACTTTCAAGCAGATACTCATCGCTGGTTTTCAGACCATCAATCAGCCCCAATTCCAGGGCCTGCTTACCATACCAAACATCACCATTCGCAACTTTACTAAGATCCAGGCCAGGGCGCTGATCATGGATAAAGTCCTTGAACAATACGTGAGTCTCTTCAAGGTCCTGAACAAACTTCTGCCGACCTTCTTCAGTATTTTCACCAAATACCGTCATGGTGCGCTTATATTCACCGGCCGTCAGCACTTCATAATCAATATCATGCTTTTTCAGCAATTTATTAAAATTAGGAATTTGCGCAACAACCCCAATAGATCCGATAATTGAAAACGGTGCCGCCAGAATCTTTTTCGCTGTGCAGGCCATCATATAGCCACCACTGGCCGCCACGGCATCAACACAAACCGTCAGATCAATATTCTTATTGGTAATGCGCTTTAGCTGTGAAGCTGCAAACCCGTAGCTGTGAACCATACCACCGCCACTCTCCAGCTTGACAACAACCTCATCAATCTCAGGTCTGGCAATAGTCAGTACAGCACTGATCGTTTCCCGCAATGAGTCCACGTCGGAAGCTCGGATATCACCGTCAAAATCCAGAACAAAAACCCGCTTGCGGGCATCTTCAGATTCCGGCTCATCTTTCTTGCTCTTAGCTGCTTTCTTTCTTGCTTTCTCCGCCTTTTTTTCAGCTTTCAGCTCGTGTTCAAAAGCGTGTTTATCATAAACAGCTTCTTTAACTGCTTTTGTTGTTTCAGAAAGCTTCTCGTTCAGGTGCTCAATCTCAAATTCACCCTCCCCCGGTTTCCGCTTACCCTGAGCAGCAGCAACAACCACAAGGAGAATAGAACCGATAAAAATAATCGCTAATGTCACTGTCTTAGCGAAGAACAAACCATACTCGGAAAAAAATTCGTACACGGATTACCCCATCTCTTTTAATACGCCGGCAAGCATACAGGATGCGTTTCTGACTGTGTATTCTTTCCTGTCAATATTCCGGCTAACAGGGTTGATTCAAACACACGTTTGAAATATGCTCTTCTTACAGATGGTCGCAAGCCGACCAAAACGATAAGAAATCATATAAGGTAAGCCCTATGACTGATGTTGGCAAAGTGATCGAGAATCTGAAGCAAGGCTTTAAACCTGAAGCCGCTCAGGGTATGGATGAAGTTTTTCAGTTTGATATTAAAGATGGCGGTGAGTATTTCATCGAAATTAAAGATGGTGAGTGTAATGTTGGCACCGGCGAACACGATGATCCGTCAGTAACCCTGATCATGGATCAGGACACACTGAAGGGTGTTCTCAGTGGTAGTGTAAATGGTATGACCGCATTCATGACCGGCAAAATTAAAGCTCAGGGTAATATGATGCTGGCAACGAAGCTCAACTCGCTGTTCGCGATCTGATCGCTGAAGTCCGTAGATTAACCCTATATGGGCGTTAATCAGAAAAGGCTCTCTCCGCTTTATAATAGATAGCGGAGGGAGCCTTTTTCGTCAGAGCATTATCTGACGCAGTACAGGAGCTAGTTTCGGCTAACGCTTCGCATGGTCACGAACTCTTCCGCACCCGTTGGGTGAATTCCTACGGTACTGTCAAATATCTCTTTAGTTGCACCGGCTTTAATCGCTACTGCAATACCCTGCATCACCTCACCAGCATCAGTACCCACCATATGAGCCCCAACAACCTTGCGGGAATCGGCGTCCACAACCAGCTTCATCAGATGGCGTTCATCTGAGCCGGACAAGGTATGCTTCATAGGGCGGAAACCAGCGCTGTAGACCTCAATCGTGTCAAATGCCTCCCGCGCTTCCTCTTCAGACATACCTACCGTAGCAATATTCGGGTGACAGAACACCGCCGTCGGGATATTCGTGTAATCCATCTGCTTTGCCGGGAGTTCAGGCTGAAACTGATTATTGACAAACACCATCGCTTCCGCCAGAGCCACAGGCGTTAACTGCATACGATTGATAACATCCCCTAACGCAAAGACAGAAGGTGCCGAGGTCTGAAATTCATCATTCACTAAAACCTTGCCACCTTTCCCTTGCCTGACACCGGCAGCATCCAGATTCAGGCCTTCTGTTTTAGGTATCCGACCCGTGGCGCAGAGCACAAGATCGACCTCAAGCGTCTCACCGTCGGTCAGGGTAACCAATAAACCCGTTGCTTGCTTTTCAACAGAGGCAATATTGGTATTAAGATGGAACTTAACCCCTTTCTTCTGTATCTCTTCCGATGCAAACTGGCGTACTTCTTCATCAAAGCCTTTCAGGGGCTGGTCTCCCCGATAGACCAGATGGCTTTCTGCACCAAGTCCGTGGAAAATTCCTGCAAACTCAACCGCAATATAACCACCGCCCAGTACCAGCGCTCGTTTAGGGAACTCGTCCAGATAGAAAACAGCATCAGAACTAACCGCATATTCATTGCCGGGGAACTCAGGCATAAACGGCTCGCTGCCAGTGGCGATTAAGATCTTTTCTGCTGAATACGTCGTGCCGTTAACACTAACCTCATGGGCACTTTCAAAACGGGCGTAACCTTCAATCAGGCGAACACCGGAGTTCACCAGCAGGTTATGATAAACGCCATTGAGGCGCTCAATCTCTTTTGTTTTGTTATCACGCAATGTTGGCCAGTCAAAATCTGAATGACTTACATTCCAGCCAAAACCTGCAGCCTGAGCAAACTCTTCATGAAAATGAGAACCATAAGAGAACAATTTTTTAGGCACACAACCGATATTGACACAGGTACCGCCCAAAAAACGTCCCTCTGCTACCGCTACCTTCTTGCCCAAAGCGGCTGCGGTTCGCGCTGCACGTACACCACCAGAACCGGCACCGATCACAAAAAGATCGAAATCAAACTGACTCATATTAACTATCCCTAATTGTTTGGATTTGTAGCAAGTGTATCACAGCACTACTCTGCCTCCAGAAACAGAAAAACCGATCACTGAGATCGGCTTTTCTAATTAGACATCAATACAGATGGAGCAGAATCAGACAGCTTTCCCTGCAACGCCAATATTGTGATCAGCCATAACAGATTCGATCTCCGGCAGACTTGCCGGATCATCTATCGTTGAAGGCACCTGATAGCTCTTACCGTCTGCAATAGAGCGCAAAATACCCCGCAGAATTTTACCGGAACGTGTCTTAGGCAGGCGATCAACAACGATAGTCTGCTTGTAGCAGGCAATGGCCCCAATCTCCTTGCGCACCAGAGCCGCCAGCTCTGCTTCCAGAGTAGCATCATCACCTTCATAGCCATCTTTGGTAATCACAAGGCCAACCGGCAGCTGTCCCTTGAGTTCATCGTTGATACCGATGACAGTACATTCAGCGACACCATCATGGGAGGCAATAATTTCTTCCATCTCCCCTGTGGAGAGGCGATGACCTGCAACATTAATCACATCATCCGTGCGCCCCATAATAAAGATATAACCATCCTCATCAATATAACCGCCATCACCGGTCAGATAATAGCCGTCAAAGGTGCTCAGGTATGAACTCTGGAAGCGCTGCGGATCGCCATAAACCGTTGCTAAACAACCCGGCGGCATTGGCAGTTTAATACAGACACTACCCTGCTCTCCTGCCGGCATCTGATTGCCTTTGTTGTCCAGAATCTGAACATCAAAACCTGGGGTAGGCACGGTGGCCGACCCGGCTTTAGCCGGACGTGGTTCAATACCCATCTGGTTAGAGGCGATAGCCCAACCAGTTTCTGTCTGCCACCAGTGATCAACCACAGGCACTCCAACCAACTCCTGCAACCAGTGGAACGTTGGCGGATCGAGACGCTCTCCGGCCAGGAAGAGGTTTTTCATCGATGAGATATCGTAGTTTTTCAGCAGTAATCCGTCCGGGTCTTCTTTCTTAACGGCACGGAAAGCTGTTGGGGCTGTGAAAAATGCCTTAATTTTATACTCTTCAATCAGCCGCCAGAAAGCACCGCAATCCGGTGTACGAACCGGCTTGCCCTCATAAACAACCGTGGTGCAGCCTGCCAGTAACGGCGCGTAAACAATATAGGAGTGTCCCACAACCCAGCCCACATCAGATGCAGCCATAAAGACTTCACCGGGGTTCATATCGTAAATCGCTTTCATGCTGTATTTCAGCGCAACAGCATGACCGCCATTATCACGAACGACGCCTTTTGGCTTACCTGTTGTGCCGGATGTGTACAGAATATAGAGAGGGTCCGTGGCTTTCACTGGAACACAGTCCACGGGCTCAGCAGCGGCAACCAGAGATTGCCAATCGTAATCACGTCCCTCAATAAGCTCAGCTTTTTCCTGAGGGCGCTGCAGCAAGACACAGAAATCAGGTTTATGTTCAGCCAGTTCAATGGCCTTATCCAGCATCGCTTTATAAGGGATAACTTTCTGGATCTCGATACCGCATGAAGCTGAGATAATCGCTTTAGGTTTAGCATCATCAATACGAACGGCCAGTTCGTGAGGAGCAAAGCCACCAAATACAACGGAATGGACGGCACCCAAGCGAGCACAGGCCAGCATCGCGACTAACGCTTCAGTAACCATCGGCATGTAAATAATCACCCGATCGCCCTTGCCAACGCCTTTGGCCGCCAGGCCACCCGCAAATGTTGCAATCTCGGCCTGCAGCTCTTTATAAGTGATCGACTTTTTAACACCGGTCACCGGCGAATCATAATAAACCGCAACCTGGTCACCACGACCCTTTTCAACATGGTAGTCAACGGCGGCGTAGCAAGTATTGAGTTCACCATCAACGAACCAGCGATCCGTACCAAACTCGTCTTTACCAAGAATTTGGCTGGGCTTGGTGTACCAAGGGATATCGGCGGCTTTTTCCGCCCAGAACAGTTCAGGTTGTTGTATCGATTTTTCGTATTGTGCCTGATAGGTCATGTGGCAAGACCTCTTTTTAGTTGTTATAGGTGAGTTGTATGAGCTTAGTCATCGACACTTGATGGGATTTGGCAATTGTCGACAAAACTCCTTTAAATCGTCGACAACTTTAATGGATAAAGTCCCTCTTGAAACTAAGACAAAAGGTGCATCCCTCTGAACTCCCTATAAAACATAGCGTTCTGGCTAAAGCCATTGCACCTGATATTTGTTGACTGTCGACAAAACAATCATAAGCCACCCCTAATACTAAAGGCGAAACCGCAGAGTGTTGACAATCGAATATATAATTACCAGTTTGCTTTCATGCTGAGGTAACTCCCTTTATAATCGTTCTTATTACGGTAATGAAACTGTTTTTTTGTTGATCTCCGTAAAATATACTAATATTAATTACAACTAAATTAGTTCTAGCGAGTTATAAACGATGGCAATTTTCGAGGAATCAGTCCAAGAAAACGTTGATCTAGTGGCAATGCGTGATAATGCCAAGGAAGCTACCGCACTGTTAAAAGCACTGGCCAACGAAAACCGTCTCATGATTTTGTGCTACCTGGATGGCAAAGAGTTATCCGTCAGTGAGCTTAATGAATCATTAGACCTGAGTCAGTCTGCACTTTCACAGCACCTGGCAGTTCTCCGCCGCGACGATCTGGTCAAAACCCGTCGTGAATCTCAAACCATCTACTATTCACTTAACGGTGACCGTGCGAGTACAGTTATTCGAACTCTGCATCAGATGTACTGCCCTAGTGCCATAACGCTCTAAAAAGTGCCGTAACACCCTGAAAATAGTAGTAGTTTCCCAAAAAAATGGCCCTGTAAACATCACAGGGCCATCCTTCCTTTCAAAATTTATTTTTTCGAACCTTTCTCAGCCAGACCGGTATTGCGCAGGATTTCTTTTAGCGTACGCCTAAGCCACATCGCTACAGCAACAGCTAGTCAACCACCACGGAAACCTCTTCATTTACTAAGTTCAGTGCTAATAGCTGGCGTTCATTATCATCCAACAGGCGAGTTGGCCGATTCGCCATCATATCGTACACCACACCATACTCCAGGACGCGCTGCACATAGGTGCGTGTTTCTTTAAAGGGGATAACCTCTACCCAGATATCCAGTGGTAAATGTCCTCGTTTTTTTAGCCATCCTTTGACCCTGTACGGCCCCGCGTTGTACGCCGCCGTTGCATAAATCCGGCTGCCATCAAAACGATCCAGCATTTGTGCCAAATAGGCAGTACCCAGGGCGATGTTCGTTGCCGGGTTATAAAGTTCTTTTATCGCTGGCAGGTTCTGACGGATTTTTTTAGCCGTCTGCCTCGCCGTTTTAGGCATCAGCTGCATTAGCCCCATAGCACCGACACCAGATCGGGCCAGAGGATTAAAGGCGCTTTCCTGACGGGTAATGGATAGAGCCCAGTTCAAAGGAATATTCTGCTGACGGGTCGATTGCTGATACAGCTCAGCATATTCCAGAGGGAAACGCAGCTGCAGATCATTCCATTTCCGCACCAGTGCAGCCCCGGCAATCGCCTGCGAGTGCCACTGCCAACTACCCGCTAAGTGAGACAAAGCATATTTCTGCTCTGTATTCAGGGTTGGAAACAATAAGTTCCACTCCTGACGAGCATAACTAAAGTGCTCCAGCTGAATAAGCTCATACATGCGTCTGACCGAAGGCAGTAACAGAAGGTTCTGCTGCAAACTGGCGGAGAAAGATGCCGGTTCATAATTCAAAGTGAAAGGTTGACCCAGCTGCTCCGAAGCCAGAAATCCATAATAGCTTCGGTCTAAGGCGATCCGGGAAAAATGCTCACTTTGGGGCTGACCGGTAATATTCTGCTCTGCCACGGCCTGCCAATACTGCCAGCGACTGGTCTGACGGCTGGTCTCCGGCAACTTATTAATCAATTCCCGCACCTGAGCCCAACTCTGCTGACTTAGTGCCAGTCGAATACGCCATTCCGTGATCTCTGTATCCTGAAAATCAGGATCGATTTTAGCGACTAACTCAGGTGCATCATCATAGAAACGTAAAGCCAAACGAATCCCCAGATAATGGTTCAGCTTTGCCCTCTGCTCTTCAGAGAAGTTCAGGTGGTTCCGCAGAGAAAGCCAACGGCGCGCCGCCAGACGCATATCTTTCTGGGCCAATCGCCGTATCGCATAATCCACAATAATAGGATGGGCCTGATCAGAAGAAGAGAACGTCTTCCGTGTCAGCCACCGTTCCGGATGACTGCGTACCTGCCATAGAAGAGCGGTGTTCTTTCTGCTGGCAGCCTGACTGATTTTTCTCTCAGCATAGCGGGCAAGGGAAAAGTTACGCTCCTGAACCGCATTCCAGAAACGGGTTTCAGCAACTGATGATGTCAGTCCGCCATGTTTCTGCCAGTAAGCAAAAACAGGATCACAGCTTTTAGGCTGTGATCTGCCCTGAATCCAAAGTTCAGTCACCTTATCAAGATGCTTGGCAAGGGAACCTTGCTTCATCTCAGCTTTGAGCATCAGGCATTTGTAGTGGCTTCCCCGCGGCGGAAATAGCTGATAAGACTGACGATACCCTGCCCAATCATTGCGCGCCGCCAGTGTATTCAGCCACTTTTGCTGTAACGTTTCGGTTACCGGCAGATGCATATTCTGCTCAACAAAGTGGTTTACCTGACGAGCAGTCAGAGATTCCAGCTGCCGGGAGATGAGCTTCGCTTCCAGATAGGGTTTCAGCGGATAATCATCCAGCTCATCAAGACGTTTACGGGCCTGGGATAATCGCCCCTTGCCAACCTGATCATAAAGCTGTGCAAACAGCTGCCGCTGTTCCGCCAGTTGATGGCTGTGTACGGATGCCGAAGCCGGGTTGGCCGCAAGAATAATCGCTGCTGTCGTACCTAAAAGTTTTACACGCCCAAAACGGATCAGGCGGGGAATAAAATCCCGTCTCTGGGCTTGCTCGAAACAGGTGGATAACCAACCCTGTGTTTGCTGTTGCATGGATCTCTCCTTAGGGCTCCCTGAAACCTGATCTCTTTCGGGATCAGCCGCCATCCTGATATCTTCCCTGAGTACCCCCATTCGCTGAACGAATCTTAATACTCACTGAAAGAGACACATCACACGCGATAACGGACGTTCAGCTTATGTAAATCAGTCTGAAAACCTGACATTCAAATAATAATGTAAGAGAAATATAACAATAGCTCAAACACAGGTTTTAAAAGAGTCTACAAAATAGCACGGCAGGAGGACATCTCTCACTAAAAAATAAACCTGAAACAGCTATAAAGCTGCTTCTACTTCTAATCGGTTGCCCGGGTCAGTTCCTGACTAATCTCCGCCACTAGCCTGGCCGCCAGTTTAGCGGTGCGATGATCCTCATCCAGTAATGGGTTGCACTCAGCGATATCCGTCAGTACAACCGGGACATTAGCTGTAGCGGCTTCTTTCAGGATCAGGCGAATGATTTCACATCCGGTCACCGCATCCAGCCCCATAATGGACGGCGCGCTTACACCCGGAGCTACGGCCACACTGAATGCATCCAGACAGATCGTCAGATAGAGGTAATCCAGTTCTGCCAGATAGCCCCTGATGTCCTGTCGAATGGCGTCCAGGTCGGTGGCTTTACAATCACGGTCCAGCCGCCATTTAACACCCCGCTCACGGGCAAATTCAAACAACGCCTGAGTATTAGCCGTTTCGTTAACACCAATGCAGTAGTAATTAAACGCTTTGTTATTGGCATTGCACCATTGAGCAATCTGGCGAAACGGCGTGCCTGAACTGGGCTGAATGTCGGGATTACGCAGATCCAGATGAGTATCCAGATTGACAATACCAATACGGGCACTCTTCTCTTCAGCGTAAATATGCTGTGCCACGCCCTGATAACTGCCCCAGGCGATTTCATGTCCACCGCCCAATACAACAGGCTTAAGCCCATTATCCAGCAGGAAGGTGATTTTAGCCGCCAACTGATTTTGTGCGACTTCCATTGAAGTATCATCACAACGGATATCACCCGCATCCCAAGCGTTAACCGGCAGGTGCCAAGCGGCATTGGACAAGGCCCGACGAATTGCTGCAGGGCCTTCTTTGGCCCCCTGACGCCCTTTATTCCTGCGTACGCCTTCATCACAGGCAAAGCCCAGAATGGCAATACCATCTGGCTCAAAACCATCCGCGGGTAATGGGCTGATCTCCTGATGCCAGCGCGTGCTGACACCAGCCTCTTCACTATCAACCCGACCAGCCCATACCGTCATATCTGTGGGTTTATAACTCATTGATTCGCTCCGTTTCTTTTCGCTTCTTGCCCCGCCAGCCAGATTTTTGCCGGACGGTGCATATTAATGCCATAGCTGAGTTCACTGGGGTGCTCCACTGGCCACAACACCAGATCGGCGTCATAACCCACTTTAAGCATACCTTTGCTGTTTTCTAACCCCAGTGCCTTTGCGCTATGACAGGTGGTGCCCGCCAGAGCCTGCTCCGGTGTCAGTCCAAATAACACACAGCTCTGATTCATCGCGAGTAACAGAGATGCCACAGGGGATGTTCCCGGATTCAGGTCGGTTGAGACCGCCACCGGAATATTGTGTTCAAACAACGCTTTTATCGGTGGCAGCTGAGTCTCTTTCAGACAATAAAAGGCTCCCGGCAGCATCACTGCAACGGTTCCGGCCTGCTTTAATACCGGTAAATCTTCTTCAGCCAGATATTCCAGATGATCGACAGACAAGGCATTAAACTCTGCCGCCAGCACCGCCCCTTTGAGATCACTAAGCTGCTCAACGTGCCCTTTTACTGGCAAGCCGTGTTTTACCGCGGCTTCGAATAAGCGCCGGGTTTGCTCGGGTGAAAAACCAATGCCTTCACAGAACACATCCACAGCATCTGCCAGTTTCTGCTCTGCCACTAAGGGCAGCATTTCATTGATCACAATATCCAGATAGGCATCCGGGTCATGTTTGTACTCTGCTGGAATCGCATGGGCCCCCAGAAACGTTCGCTTCACCGTCAGCCCGGTATGTTCTGCCAGTTGACCGGCCACCCTCAGCATTCTCAGCTCAGTTTCGGTATCAAGGCCATAGCCTGATTTGATCTCAACCGTTGTCACCCCTTCAGCCACCAGACACTGTAAACGCATTAAACCTGAAGAAAATAACTCTTCGTCAGAAACCGCTCTGGTGGCGGTCACGGTACTGACAATGCCGCCGCCTTTACGGGCGATCTCCTCATAAGACACACCCTGTAAACGCCACTCAAATTCACGGGCACGACTGCCGCCATATATCAGGTGAGTATGGCAATCGATCAGTCCCGGTGTTAGCCAGCCTCTCTGTCCATCAATCCGTTCAATCGCTTCAAACTCCGGAGCTTCTGATGCCGCCCCGACCCAGCTGATACGCCCTGCAGTAACAGCCAACACACCATCCTCTAACTGGCCATAGTGGGGTACCGGGCCTGGCGTTTCGTAATCCATTGTCGCTAAAGACACGTTGTGTATTAAAAGGTCACAGCGATGGACATCAGTATTGTTCTGATTCATCACGGTATCCGTCATTGTCATGAGGCACTCTCTTTCTTATCGCTACTTTCTTATAGCTTTTAAGTGGGGATATTCGGGTTCGCCCCCAAGCTCGGGGGGCTTTAAATTGCAGGTGATACTGAATTTGAATGCCATCCGTAAAATGGATGGCATTCTGATGCCGGCTACCAGAAGTTTAAAAATCCAAACCTTCCAGCAAACTATCATCAACCTGATTGGCCAGAGTGACTTTCAGTTTCGGTGTGCGTTCCATTTCGCGCTTGATGGCAAAATTGGCTTCTTTATTACGGGCCCAGCTGCGTCGTGCAATGCCGTTATTGACATCGAAGAACAGCATATTTTTAAGGCGACGCTCACAGGCTTCAGAACCATCCAGCAGCATACCAAAACCACCGTTGATCACTTCACCCCAGCCGACACCGCCGCCATTGTGAATCGACACCCAGGTTGCACCCCGGAAGCCATCACCAATCACGTTATGAATCGCCATATCCGCTGTAAAACGGCTGCCATCATAGATATTTGACGTTTCACGGTAAGGGGAGTCAGTACCACTGACATCGTGATGATCACGGCCTAAAACCACAGGCCCAATCTCACCGGCGTTAATGGCATCATTAAAGGCCTTCGCAATTTCTGCCCGGCCCTGTGCATCGGCATATAGGATACGAGCCTGTGAGCCGACCACGAGTTTGTTCTGTTTCGCGTCATTGATCCAGGTGATGTTGTCCTGCATCTGCTGCTGAATCTCCTCCGGAGAGTCCCGCATAATGCGTTCCAGTACCTTCGCTGCAATCTCATCCGTTTTATCCAGGTCATCCGGATTCCCTGAAGTACAAACCCAGCGGAAGGGGCCAAAACCATAGTCAAAACACATCGGTCCCAGGATATCCTGAACATAAGAGGGATATTTGAAGTCGATACCGTTTTCAGCCATCACATCACCGCCCGCCCGTGATGCTTCAAGCAAGAAGGCATTACCGTAATCAAAGAAATAGGTGCCCTTTGCCGTATGCTTATTGACCGCATCGGCGTGGCGCTTCAGTGTGGCCTGTACTTTTTCTTTAAAGACTTCCGGCTCTTCACGAATCAAACGGTTTGACTCTTCGTAGCTAATGTCTGCCGGATAGTAACCACCGGACCAGGGGTTATGCAGAGAGGTCTGGTCTGAGCCTAAATGTACAAAGATATCTTCAGCCAGAAAGCTTTCCCAGACATCGACCACATTGCCGATAAAGGCAATGGAAACCACCTCTTCGTTGTCCTGTGCTTTGCGGACACGGGCAACCAGATCCGGCATATTATCAACCAGTTCGTCTACCCAGCCCTGCTCATGGCGTTTGATGGCCGCTTTAGGGTTCACTTCAGCACAGACAGTAATACAGTCAGCGATGTTGCCCGCTTTAGGCTGAGCACCACTCATACCGCCCAGACCTGCGGTTAAGAAGATCTTACCTTTCGGGCTTTCACCTTTATTCAGTACCTTACGGAAGGCATTCATCACCGTAATGGTTGTACCGTGAACAATACCCTGCGGACCTATGTACATAAAGGATCCGGCGGTCATCTGGCCGTATTGGGTTACACCCAGAGCATTGAATTTTTCCCAATCGTCCGGTTTGGAATAGTTCGGGATCATCATACCGTTAGTCACAACAACCCTTGGTGCCTCTTCAGAAGAAGGGAACAGGCCCATCGGGTGGCCGGAATACATATGCAGTGTCTGATCCGATTCCATCTCACTCAGATACTTCATGGTCAGAAGATACTGTGCCCAGTTCTGGAATACTGCGCCATTGCCGCCATAGGTGATCAGTTCTTCCGGATGCTGAGCCACCGCCGGATCTAAGTTATTGTCGATCATCAGCATGATCGCAGCAGCCTGCTGGCATTTAGCCGGATAATCCTCAATAGAACGCGCGCTCAATGAGTGCTCAGGCTTAAAACGGTACATATAGATCCGGCCATAGTCGTTCAGCTCTTTGGCGAACTCAGGAGCCAGTTCTGCATGCCACTCTTTCGGGAAGTAGCGCAGTGCATTGCGCACTGCCAGCTGTTTTTCTTCCAGACTTAAAATATCTTTTCGTTTCGGTGCCCGGTTGGCGTTTTCCGGGTATGGCCTTGCAGCGGGTAAACTCGCAGGGATGCCTTGCTTAATCGTTTGTTGAAAAAGATGGATATCATTCATTGTTAGCGTCTCCTTATGTTTTCCCGGTTTAAGCGTGTTTTACTGGCGAATCAACACAGAGTGCCTGTGTCTGAACCAGCTCGATCATGGCGTCGATGTCAGGTTTTAACAGTCTGTCTTCTTCTAACTTAGCGACTTTGCGACGGATAATCTGATGGTTCTGCTCGATCGTTTCTGAACAGGTATTCGGGCGTCTGAAATCGATCGCCTGGGCGGCATACATCAGTTCAATGGCTAAAATTTTATCCAGATTTCCAAGGATCTGATTGAGTTTACGACCCGAAATACTGCCCATAGAGACATGATCTTCCTGCCCCATTGAGGTTGGTACGCTATCCGCTGATGGTGGGAAACAGAGTGATTTGTTTTCTGTTACTAAAGCGGCGGTGGCATATTGAGGAATCATCAGGCCGGAGTTTAAACCACCGGACTCGGTTAACATTCTTGGCAGGCCGTGCATCCCCTCAAGGAGTAAATAACAACGCCGATCAGCAATATTACCCAACTCAGCCGCCGCGATAGACACATAATCCAATGCCATCGCCAAAGGTTGACCGTGGAAGCTGCCGCCGGAAATGGCTTCTTCCTGGCTGATCACAATAGGGTTATCCGTCACTGAGTTCATTTCAATCTCAGCTAACTCTTTCAGATGTTTATAGGCGTTTCGGGATGCTCCATGCACCTGAGGAATACAACGCAGTGAGTAAGGGTCCTGCACACGATCACAGTTGGTATGCGATGCCATATTTTGCGAACCGTCAAAAAAGCCCCGCATTCTGGCGGCCACTTCTACGCAGCCCGGAAATGGTCGGGTCTGGTGCAGTTCTGCTCTGAAAGGTGACGAACTTCCCTGCATACCTTCAATGCTCATAGCACCTGCTAAGTCCGCTAAATCCAGCAGGTAGCGCATTTTGACCAGTGCGGTAATGGCATGAGACAGGATAAACTGAGTGCCGTTAATCAGCGCCAACCCTTCTTTAGCTTCAAGCTCCATAGGCGCTAAGTTATGGGCTTTTAACAGAGAGATCGCCGGTACCGTTTCTGAACCCTGCCAGAACTCACCTTCACCGATTAACGGTAAAAACAGATGTGAAAGTGGTGCTAAATCTCCTGAAGCTCCCACTGAACCCTGCTCTGGGACGACAGGAATCAGGTCCAGCTCTAAAAATTTGAGCATTCTCTCAACGACTTCAAGACGAATACCCGAAAACCCCTGACTTAGCGCGTGGATTTTGGTAATCAGCATCAGCTTAGAGATTGACTTGTTGATGGGGCTACCTACACCAACCGCATGGGTGATCAGCAGGTTTTTTTGTAGCAGATTAGTCTCAGCAGGAGAGATCTGGGTATCACACAGAGGGCCAAAACCGGTATTAATGCCATATACCGCAGAATCTGAGCTGGCCATATGCTCAACATTTTTCCGACTGGCGTTGATTTTATCTTTTGCTTCCGCGCAGAGCTCAGTTTCAACAGAGCCGTTGGCGATGCCGTTGACCCATTCAACAGTGAGGGTATCTACCCCGTATTTAAATGTCATTTTTATAGTTCTCCGGTGAAAATCTAGCTTCTGGCAGAACTATATCTTGCAACCTATGTTTTATAGATAAAGAATATCCGAGCGTTATTCCGGATTTATCAAACAAAAGTTATCGAACAAAAAGCTATCAAACAAAAGTTACCGAGCAAAAGATGAGAGCTGCAACGCAGCGGAGAAATTCTTATATGCAGGTCCATGATGTCGACTTAAAACTCTTAAGAATCTTTGTTGCAATTGTTGAGTCCGGCGGTTTATCGGCAGCTGAATCAAGGTTAAACATCGGGCGATCAACCATCAGCTCCCATCTGTCTGACCTGGAGATCCGGCTGGGCCTGACGTTATGCAAACGTGGACGAAGCGGTTTTGAGATAACAGAGCCCGGACGTGTCACCTATCAGGCCAGTCTGGAACTGCTCAGGCAATGCGAAGCCTTTGCGGCGACCGTTGCCAGTTCCAAAAATGAGCTGACAGGCCGCGCCACCATCGCCACGATTGATAATCTGGTTAACGATCCGCGCTGTGGAATCTCAAAAGCGATCGCAGCACTCAGAGATAAGAGCGATTCCATTCAGTTTGAAATCAACGTGTGTGAAGCAAGAGAAGTCGAAACATCGGTTATCAGCGGGCGTTCTATGGTGGGACTGGGTGTGAGCCGTCATCCTATTCGTGGGCTGGACTACTACCCATTACAGGACGAAGTGAACTACTTGTATTGCTCTAAAGAACATCCATTGTTTGATTGCGATGATGATCACCGTGAAGCCTTGCTACAAGAGGCTGAAATTGTCTCCAGCCACTATCAGAGAGATAAAGAAACCCGAAATGACGGGTTAAATTATCAGAATACCGCCACGGCTTACCATGATCAGGGCATTGCTCATATGGTGCTGTCTGGCCGGTTTATCGGCTATCTGCCAGAGCACTATGCGAATCAATGGGTCGAAAAGGGCCAGCTAAAAGCGATTTTGCCAGAGCAGTATCATTATGAGATCCCTGTGATGCTGATAACCCTGAAAAATGCAGTTTTAACACCACTCATCAAAGAGTTGATCAGTGAATTAAAACGCTGCCATAGCAACTCGTAGTCAGAATCTGTTGATCACAGCCTGAGCCTGTTGATAGCAGTTAGAGATTATTAATAGTAAGCAGAACTTGCTGAGCACTCACAGCTGCCAGCGAGCGTTAGGGCCAGCAGGTTTTTACTGTACCCGTCGTATTTTACTGTCGTTGCGGAGTCATCCCATGCCCCGGCGACTCATCCTATACCTCGAACAGGGTCTAAAGTTTGAGCTTAGCGATCAGCCCCAGCATACGATCAGCAGTTTTGCCGTAAGGCGGCATCAGATATTTCATAGGTGAAAACGCAGCCTGATAGAAAACAGGCCGCAGTTTCGAGAAGGTCAGAAAGCCTTCATAACCGTGATAATGCCCCATACCACTGCCGCCAATACCTCCGAAAGGCAGATCATGTTGACCCACATGGAAGAGCGCATCGTTCACGGATACCCCACCGGAGAGAATATTGCCGATATAACGCTTTACCAGCGGCTTATTATTACTGAAAGGGTACAGTGCCAATGGTCGATCCCTGTCATTCACATAATCGATCACGTCCTGCGGATCGGTATAGGTCTTCACCATCAGAATCGGACCGAAGGTTTCCCGCTGATCGATGATCATCTCATCCGTTGAGTTCAGTACCAGAGTCAGCGGCAGCTTACGACTGGCGGCATCAGGCTCCTGTCCGGTCAGATTGATCACCTCAGCCCCCTTATCCCGGGCATCCGCCAGGGTATCCAGCAAACGCTGGAAAGCCCGGTCATCAATCACTGAGGTATAATCTTTACTGTGAATATCCGCACAATGCTGGCCGACCCAGCGTTTCACCTCGGCCACAAAAGCGTTTAACTGGCCCCCATGGACAAAAACATAATCCACCGTGGTGCAGATCTGGCCGGCATTAAACTGTTTCACAAACATCAGGCGCTCTACCGCCTTCGCCAGAGGGTATTCAGGATCGATCACCGCCGGGGATTTCCCCCCCAGCTCTAACGTTACCGGTGTCAGATTTTCAGCCGCAGCCGCCATCACTTTACGGCCTGTCTGTCCGGAACCGGTGAACATCAGATGATCAAACGGGAGCCTGGAAAATGCCACACCGACATTTCCGGTTTCTGTGAAAAACCGGAGTTTATCCGCAGAAAAATAATCCGGTGCCAGCTGAATCAATAGCTCACTGAAATGTACAGAGTTCTCCGACATCTTGACCATAGCGCGGTTGCCCGCCGCAAAAGCCGCCGTCAGGCCTGAAAACCCCAGATTCAGAGGAAAATTCCAGGGGATAATTAAGCCCACAACACCCACTGCCTGAGGAATAACACGATTCTTCGCCCCCGGATAAAGCATCATGTCGATGCCGCGCCGTTGTACGCGCATCCATTTTTTCAGATGTTTCAGGGTATGATCGATATCACTCACCACAGTAATCACTTCTGCAATCAGGGTTTCGTGGTACGAGCGGTTGCCGTAATCCCGGTTGATCGCCGCTATAATATCCGACTGATTCTCCAGCAGCAGACGCTTCAGGCTCTTCAGGTGCTGACAACGCTGATGATAATCCTCCTGCCCGGACTGCCTGAACGCCATGCGTTGCTGATTCAATGCATCTGATAACTCAGCATGGTCTTTCTGCGATTCCAAGGACAAAGCAGTAGCAACATCATTCATAACCGTTAAATCTCCCGGAAAAAGTAAGCAAGCCCCCTGAGACTAAACCTTCCCTGCCTGACCCGTCCAGTAAAAGCGAAAAGGGTTATCGGTATAGATGATGGACAGACCTTACATAACACCCAGGGACTTCTTTTACTTAAAAAAATTCGTATTGCCCCGACCAGCGACTCTCCTGACAGGCGTATTTCGTTTAAGCTACCCGGTAATCGTCATTCAGAACTTTTTCCGAAACCGTCAGACCACCGACAGCAAGGACATTTCATGCCTAATCTTTTTACCATCCGGGATATTCATCTTAGCGTTCCGCTGGATTACAGCCAGCCAGAGGGCCAGCCAATCAATCTGTTTGCCCGTGAAATCACCCGCCACGCCGACGCACCGATCTGTGTATTTTTACAGGGCGGTCCCGGTTTTGAAGCACCAAAGGATCCCTACAGCATCCCCTGGCTGGATTTTATGCTGGATCATTTCCGAGTGGTGCTGATGGATCAGCGCGGTACAGGTCGTAGTCACGGCATCGGCCCGGAACTGTGCGAGTCTCTGCCCAACCCCGAAGATCAGCTGACCTATATCAGTCAGTTTCGGGCCGACAATATCGTGCGGGACCTGGAACAGCTGCGCACACGGGAGTTTGGCAGTGCCCAGTGGTATCTGCTGGGACAAAGTTTTGGTGGTTTTATCAGCTGTCATTACCTGAGCGTACAGCCGGACGCGCTGGCGGGTGTGATGATCTGCGGCGGTTTGCCGCCTATGCTGCTGGCGGATGCCCCCGCCACCTATGATCTGCTGGTGAACACTGTCTACCAGCGCAGTCAGGCGTATTACCGAACCTATCCGGAAGATATTGCTAAGGTACAGCGCATTGTTGAGCTGCTTGAGGCATCGCCTTATCCCCTGGGCCGTGATGGCGTGATGACCGCCCGCCGTTTCCTTGATCTGGGCATGTTGCTGGGCACCACCTCGGGTTTCTCCAAGGTTCACGCTCTGCTGGATAACCCGTTTGTAGCAAGCTCCGGTGAATCTCAGCTGCGCTATGGCTTTATTGAGCAGATCCGTCAGCAGGCCAGTTATGAGACCAATCCGCTATATGTGCTGCTACATGAAGCCATCTATTGCGAGCAAACCGCCAGCAACTGGGCGGCAGAAGGCGCAATGCAGCGCCACGGAGGTTTCGATCCGGCTCGCTTATTAAATTCAGAAACATCCCCAACCGGTGAAGCACAACTTGGGGTGAGTTTTTATGGCGAAACCGTGCGTCCGGATATGTTAGAGGATTACGGCCAGCTGCAGGGCTTTAAAGCCGTGGCCGAGTTACTGGCCGCGAAAGATGACTGGCCGAAACTGTACGACCTTGAGCAACTGGCAAAAAATACCGTACCGGTGGAGTGTATCGTCTACCAACAGGATTATTATGTTGATATGGGTGAATCTCTGAAAACCGCCGCCGCGATTAACGGTGCCAATGTGTGGCTGCATCCGGAATGGCAACATGATGGTATCCGCGCCCACGGTTCCAAGGTGGTAGAACCACTGGCACGGCGAGTTCTGGCCCGAAGCCAGTAAACCAAGCCACTAACCCCGGCCAACAACCCAGAGCAACACAGTAGCCATGTCCCTGAATAGTCAGCCGAAATCATCCGGATGGCTATTCAAGGATCGTGGGAGGCAGCGATATAACGCTTAGGGTTTGCGGCTGAAGACCAGCGCTTTTAAGCCACCTTCAGGATCAATATCCGGAAATTCCGGCGGATTATCCAAGCGGTAATCAAAGGTCACCTCAGGGGACTCTTCCGCCATCCCCTCAATCAGAAATTGTGAAGTAACCGCCGGATCATTAACACAGGCCAGTACCTGACCGGACTCGGTAAGCAGCTCCGGCAAACGGCGCAGAATTTTCTGGTAATCTTTGGTCAGGGCAAAACTCCCCTTCTGAAAGCTGGGCGGATCAATAATCACCAGATCATAAGGGCCATACTTACGCACCTTACCCCAGGACTTAAACAGATCATGCCCCATAAAGGTGACGTTTTTCAGGTCATGGCCGTTTAAACGGTGGTTTTCCCGCCCCCGATTTAACGCGGCTTTGGCCATATCAAGATTCACCACATGGTCCGCACCGCCTGCTATCGCCGCCACAGAGAAACCACAGGTGTAGGAAAACAGGTTTAGCACCCGCTTTTGACCGGCCTGCGCCCGCACCCAGTCCCGCCCCAGACGCATATCAAAAAACAGACCGTTGTTCTGCTTCCCCCCCAGATCCAGCCGGTATTTAAGGCCGCTTTCGGTGACATCCTGCTGTTCGTTGTGGGTGCCCCACAGCGGTTCCATAGGCACACCTTCCCGCGCCCTGTGCTGCAGTAGTAGTGACGTTGCGCCGCTTTTTTGCCAAACATCGCTTTCCGTCCAGCGGGTCAGCAGCGCCTGAAGCTCTGCCAGAAACGCCTCAGAAGGCTCCTTAAACAGACACACCAACACCTGCCCCTGCAGCCAGTCAACGGTTAGCTGTTCCAGTCCCTCATAACAGCGACCCCGGCCATGAAATAAACGACGAACTTCGGTGGGTGGGGCTGACAAAGCAGCGTGCAGGATATTTTCTAAAGTAACAAGCGCGTGAGTTTCCATAGTACCTTCAGGGCTGTTAAAGCAAGGCGAGGTATTTTACAGACAATATCAGCGGGAGGCTAAATATATGGTGGCGAGCATCGTACAGGCGGGGTGATAGCCGCCTATAGCAGTGAGGTGGTGGAACGAGTTTCGCGGTGGCTTGGAGCGGGCTGAAAGTTCTGGTGTTTTGCGGATAGAAATAGAAACAGCGCCATTAGGAACTGTTTCTATTTCAATTGGATCCGTTCGACGTCCAGACTAGGCAAAAATAGTTCGAAATGCAGCACTCAAGTCACTAACATCCTGAAATCTCTTGCTTCTATCGCTATTCATTCCTCTTTCCACAAAGCCTGAAAATTCTTTCTGAACTTTCTCGATTTTGCGCCTACCTGTCATAATAAAATAAACCAACCATGTTAAAGAGAACGTCTCATGGGTAATATCATAATTTGAGAAACCATGATGCATAAGCCCTGGATCATTGAATGAACCTTTCAACTCTGTATCATAGGCAGTTAGCGTACTATTTGGTATTTTAACCAACCCAAAATCACATACTTTCACAACATGAACATCATCATACCGCTTCAACAGAATATTTCTCGGACTAATATCTCTATGAAGAAGCCCCTTGCTATGCAAATACGAAAAAGCCTTTAGCACCTGAACAACAATACTAATACGATCCTTTAATATTAACTTTGAATTATTATTAGAAATATATTTTTCGAGAGAAATATCCATATACTCCATCGTGTATTGCATTTTTGACTCATCAAAACCATATACCTGAACGATATAAGGAGAATTAAGTCTTTTCATTTCAGTGTACTCAGACTTAAATCTTTCAATCTCTTTTGGTACTAAGTCTTTCTTTGCCCTTTTTAAAGCAAAGCTAGCATCATAAAATTCATCGAAATATTTAAAAACTTGGGCATACGACCCTTCACCAATAAGACGTAACTTTGAAAAACCTCCCTGATCCTTAAGCTCAATACTATCGCTAGGAATAAAGATGGGAATCGTATAGTAAAGTTCAATTTTATCCATATATGGTGGTATTGAACTACCGCCAGATTTAGACAAAAATGACTTACACCGATTAAATAGCTCTTTGTAATAATGATCAATATCAAATGAAAAACCAGAACTATTAAGCGATCTATTGAGCGAAAATATTATATCAATCGCTTCAATCAACTCCCTGCTTTGCGCAGCCCAGTAATGGCTTTCAACTTCAGATGTTGGCAGCCGTTCATTCATTTCATCAAATAATCTAATAATTTTTTCGTGCAGCGTAGAGAACAACAATCTCAGCTCATCATTTCCAAAAGAGCCATAAAGGACGTAGAACTCATTATTCAATGAATCAAATAACTTGGTGTGATGAGTGCGTATCGCATTTTCTGCATTCATATAATTAGCCAAAAATAATCCTTTATATAGAATTTTATCGAACACAACCTTTTGAGTACACAAAAAAATCGGATTGCAGGCTACCCGACTTCGATAAAATGAAGATAAAAGAAGATTACTGAACCGCTTGGCTCTGCTTTAACTGAAGCTCTTTCAGAAACTCCGGCGCTAAATCTGCCCCATTCGGCCAGACAACGGTTTCCAGCTCAGGATCAACCGCCAACTGCTGAAACGTGCCGATATCTTTGAGAGGTTCAAACACCGAACCTTTGAGCACGCCTTCCAGATCAACCTCGCCGGAGGTGTGATCATCAAAGGCAACCCAAATCTTATAACCGGATAAATACTTGGCCGATGTAACGTGCAGCATGATCTGCTTCAACCTAACTCAATTATCTGACGACGGTGAGGTGCTTTTCTGAGCCTGAGACTCGATTTTTTGCTTAATAGATTCGGGAAGGGACGGATTTTGAGGTGACGATTCCATAATACTGTTGAGCCAGATAATCATAGAAATTAGAGCAACAAGAGCTGTTGAAATAAGACCGGCAACAACCCCCTCTATCAGCCTTTTATGCAGAGGAGTTTTTACATTCTTGATGATTTCAGAATCACGAATCTCCTGCTGGTAAACTAAAAGCTCTTCAGCAAGTGTTGCCTGGATAAAGGTATTTAACTGAGATTCAGCTTCGTCTCTGTAACGCTTAATCGATTCTGGGCGGGAGTGCTGGTTATAAAAGTAGGTCTGCATCTCTTCAGGCGTGGGGTAGCTTCCTGAATCGTCATGATGCTTTTGAATCCATCGAACTTTTTCTTGCTTGTAAACAGAATAAGCCACCATCCCAACAAAATCGTCATCTCCCTGAACAAGATCGTTAAAGATGTTGTGCCCCCACATAACAAAACCTCCTAAGCGGCGTGAGCCCTTCGGGATTGCTTGTACTTCTCATTAATTTCCTCAGCAGAGAAGTGGCGGCGAGCAATCTGACGCTTAACATGTTCAGGCAAATCATAGGCATCAAGCCCTTTTTTACGCCTCATCGCTCTAGCAGCTGTTCTAATAATTCCCAGAGTCATAGCTTCACCTCGTTCAGATAGTGCTTATCCCTGTTGTTTTACACAAATATACCATAACTCGAACAGCATGTTCAGCGAGACCAAATTCTTGCTTCAAATAGACGAAACTACTCAGCCTCTCCCTTTCCCGTTATCCTTAGCCCCCTGTTTTTCACGCTTTGCTACCGGTGCTTTACCCATGAGATCCCCTGCTTCATCCGCTAACCACCCATCATCCACTGAAACTGACCTACCGATTCTGGCGCAGGTGCCGGAGCTGGTCGCTCAGCTGCAATCTCAGGAGCTGGCGTTGCTGTCGGCGGAGCCCGGTGCCGGTAAGACCACCCGCCTGCCCATTGCGCTGATGCAGCACCCTGCCTTCCAAAACGGCAAGATCATTATGACCGCACCCCGTCGGGTGGCGGCGCAGGCGGCGGCCTCTTATATGGCGGGGCTGATCGGGGAATCCGTGGGTGACAGTATCGGTTATCGGGTGAAGGGCGATCATAAGGTGAGCCGCCATACCCGGCTGGAGCTGGTGACCTCCGGTGTGCTGCTGCGGATGTTGCAGAACGACCCGACCTTAGAGGGCGTAAGTCTGGTGATTCTGGATGAGTTTCACGAGCGTACGGTGGACAGCGATCTGATTCTGGCGCTGTGCCGCCAGATGAACCTGCTCTATCGGGATGATGATCCGGCGGGGCTGCTGGTGATGTCAGCAACCCTGGCTCAGGAGGCGCTGGAAACCGCTTTACAGGTGCCGATTCTCTTCTGTGAGGGGCGTACCTTCCCGCTGGAATACCGCTATAACCGCACCAGTGTGCCGCTCTCCCAACGGGTGCAGGCGACGATTGAGACCTGCGTAGAGGTTATCGACACACAGGCTGGGGATATCCTCTGTTTTCTGCCCGGTGTTGGTGAGATTCATCGTGTCAGCGAAGCCCTCTCTGCCCGCTGCCAGCAGGCCGGTATCGACCTGCGCCAGCTGCACGGCCAGCAGAAACTGGCGCAACAGCAGGCGGCTATTGCTCCGGCGCAAAACGGCATGCGCCGCTGTATTCTCGCCACCGCCATCGCAGAAACCAGCCTGACCATTGATGGCATCACTTTAGTGGTGGATTCAGGCCTCGCCCGTGAAGCGCGTTTTGATAAAGAAGCCGGTGTGGTGCGTCTGCACACCCGATCCGTCACCCGCGCCGAGGCCAAACAGCGTGCCGGTCGTGCCGGTCGTACCCAGGCCGGTACGGCGTTCCGCTGCTGGAGTGAAGATCAGCAGGGGGCACTGTCTGCCCAGCCTGAACCTGAGATCAATCGGCAGGATCTGTCGGAGCTGGCTCTGCAACTGATTCAGTGGGGATCGGATGATCCGCAGGAGTTTGATTGGGTGACACCGCCACCCAAGGCGCGCTGGCAAAGCGCCCTTGCCCGTCTGCAACAGCTGAAACTGGTGGAAACGGCTCAGGGCGGCGGCAGCCTGCAGCTGACGGAATTCGGTCAAGCCTCCCGTGAGCTGGTGCTGTCGGCTCACCTGGGACGCGGCTGGCTCAGCCTGTTAAAAGCGGCGGATCAGAACGCCAACACACTAAACGCCGATCAGCTGGCGGCCAGCGCCTTTGTCTTCAGCCTGCTGCAGGAGGGCGCACACCTGCCGGAGAACGAGCTGTTAGCCGCCTGCGAGCAACTGATCCAGTCCCGCGATCCGGCCAATAAAGCCCTGTGTAAACGGATCGAACAGGGGGCGGTTCGCCTGTTGAAAGAGAGCCAGCAGCTGGTCACACAGCATCCAAGTTCTGCCACAAAAACGAATACTGTATATAAAAACAGTAAAGACTCACTCCCCCTGTTAAGCGCAGCCCACAAGCCCGCCGCCAGCCTGATAGCCCAGCTGCAGAACGCCGCCTTTACCGATCTGATGATCGAAGGACTCTGCCATGCCTATCCGGATAGGGTTGGTAAAAAGCAGGTGGGTTTAAAGCAAAACGCCACTAATAGCCCTGCACAAGGCAAAGGTGATGCCGGTATCTACAAACTGAGTAATGGCCGTCAGGCGCAACTAAAAAGCCATCAGCAGCCGGAGTTTCTCATCGCCCTGCACGCCCGCTCTTTCAGTCAGGACAGTCGGGAAACCCTGACCCTTTGGTTAGTACTGGATAAAAAAACAGTAACCACTCACTTAGCAGATCAGATAGAGCAGCAACCCTTCTGCCATTGGCGGGGGGATCGCTTGATCAACAGCGTACAAACCCGACTTGGTCAGCTGGTGCTGGATGAAAAACAGGGCGATAAACCGGATCAGGCCGCCCTGAATCAGGCAGGTATTCTGCGTCTGCAGCAGCAAGGCATTGATGCCCTGCCCTGGCAGAAGGCGGATATCCGACTGCGCCAGCGCATTGAGTTTTTGCGCCTGAACGGTGAGGATCAGAATGATGAGCCCTGGCCGGACCTGTCCGACCAAGGATTGCTGGATTCTGCAGAGGATTGGCTGGTGCCGTTTCTGAGCGGTGTGAATAATCAGCGCCAGTGGCAGCAGCTGCCGATCAGCGACATGCTGAAAAGCCTGCTCAGCTGGCCACAACAGCAGGCGCTGGACAAGCTGGCCCCGGCAGCGCTACAAGTCGCCTCCGGTCGGACAGTGAAAATCGATTACAGCCAGAATCCGCCAACGGTGAGCACCAAGCTGCAGGAGATGTTCGGTACCGAAAATGTACCGGCGATTGCAGGCGTTCCGGTGAGCATACACCTCCTCTCACCGGCAGGTCGGCCATTGGCGGTAACCTCGAACCTGGCTACCTTCTGGCGGGAGGTGTATCCGGAAGTACGTAAAGAGATGCGAGGGCGATACCCCAAGCACCCCTGGCCGGAAGACCCGTTAACCGCAGAAGCGACCCATAAAACCAAGCGAGCGTTGACCTAATGACTGTTAACCAGCATTTCAATATCCCGATACCTAAGCTGTTCACAGCTGCCAAAGCCGTTAAGCTGACGGGCTTTGATTTTGGTAAAAATAGGCTGTGTTAATCCAGCCAAAAAACGAGCACTAAGGGTGTGTTTTTCTTCATCGGTCAGCTCCAGTGGGCTATCTGCGTTTAATTTCTGCAAAAATGCCTGCACATTGGCTTTAAGCTGCGCCTGATCCGGGAAGTGTGGCTCCTGAACATAGGTCAGCTGGGCCACCTGCCCGCGACAAACGGAGCAATGGCCGCAGGCGTTGGGGCTGGAGTTTTCATCAAAGTAGCGGGACAGGTTGTGGGTCAGGCAACGATCCAGCTGGAAAAAGCGGATCAGTGCGCCGATCCGTTCAATCTCTTTCTGCTCTTTTTCCGTCACGTAGGCATGGAGCTTGGCCGCGGGGTCATCATTTTTCAGGCGGGTCATATCCACTCGAAACACTTCGGTCATCTTAGAAGCAGACAGCTCAATCAGACCTTGTTCGTGCAGATAGTCCAACGCTGCGATGGCACGATGGCGCTCGGCACCTGCACCGTAAGCTTGGTACAACCCCTCAAAGTCCGGTACGCCCCAAGTCTTTTTAAAGGCGGTATGTTCAAACACCGCCTGCAGGAAAGGTACACGTTCGCCGGAGAACTTCGCCAGAATCGTATCTTTATCGGCCACAAACTTGTATTTGTACTCGGCAAAGTAACTGCGCAGTGGTTCCAGAATTCCCATCAGTTCCAGCTGCACCAGCAGGGTTTTCAGCGGCAGTTGGCGAATATTGGTCTGATTAGACAGGCTATAAAGCTGCACCTCCCAGTGGGAGGTTGAGCTTCCGGCAACAAAGCTCTCCTCCTCGATCGCCCGAACCAGGCGCTGAATATCGGAGCGCTGCGGTGTATCACCATAAACAAAGTTTTCCAGTACCGGCACACCATCAAGGCTGGCCAGGGTGATGCAATTAGACGGCTGACCATCCCGCCCTGCCCGCCCGATCTCCTGACTGTAGTTCTCGATGGATTTCGGCAGATCATAGTGCACCACAAAGCGGATATCGGACTTGTCGATGCCCATACCGAAGGCGATGGTGGCCACCACAACGCGGATTTTACCTGCCATAAAGTCGGCCTGAATCTGCTCCCGCTTATCGTTAGGCAGACCGGCATGGTAGGCGGTGGCGTTGATGCCCTGCTGACTTAGATAAGTAGCTACATCTTCCGCAGTATGTTGCAGGGTCACGTAAACAATACCATCCCCCTGCTGCTGGTCGATCACCTGCTTTAAAGCGGCTTTCGGCTGCTGGCCGGATTGCAACGGCAGCACACTAAGATCCAGATTGGGGCGGTAGAAGCCGGTCTGTACCACATGCTCCGGTGCGATACCGAATTTGAGCGCCATATCCTTTTTCACCCGACGGGTGGCGGTGGCGGTCAACAGCAGCACCAGCGGAATATTCAGCTGATTACGGTACTCCGGCAGCTTCAGATAATCGGGCCGGAAATTATGCCCCCACTCGGAGATACAGTGCGCTTCATCCACCACCAGCATAGAGATGGGCACAGATTCGATAAACTGACGGAAGCGCTCATTCTTAAAACGCTCCACCGATACCATCAGAATTTTCAGCTGACCGGAACGGGCATCCTGCACCACCTGCTGATGCTCTTCATTGGTGAGCGTCGAATCGATACTGGCGGCGGCAACCCCCTTGCTGTGCAGAAATTCCAGCTGATCCTTCATCAGCGCCAGCAGCGGCGACACCACCAAGGTCAGGTGCGGTAACTGCAGCGCGGTAAACTGATAACAGAGGGACTTACCGGAACCGGTGGGAAAGATCGCCAGCGAAGAGTGCCCCGCTAACAGCTGCTCAACGGTTTGTTGCTGACCACCCCGAAAAGCGGGAAAACCAAAGGTTTGCTGGAGTTTGCTGTTCAGCTCCTGAATGGATGCCGTTTGAAGATGTTCAGACATAAACACTCCCTGTTATTAATATGAATGGAGAGCCAGTAGAAATGGAAAATCAAGAAGACTCAGGGCCGCTCATCCCTCGGCGCACTCTGATCGCATTTCTTACACTCAAGTTGTGAGCCTAACATACTCGCTCGCCCTTCTGGTGTTATCACCCAAGGCCGTTCCTGCCAGGGTGGGTTGTGGCGTACATGCTGGTTATGGCCGCAGGCCAGCTGGGCCACCCAATGGCCTTCTTCGTCGGTATGAAAACCTGTGATGGCTTGCTGCATTAATTCACTCCTAATCCCAGCCTCCGCACTTGCGGGGTAACTTGCGGGGTCAGGCTATACCTTCCCCGCAGCCCCTTCAAATCAGGAGTTCAAAATCTTCAGCGGCAGCGCCAGCAGATCATCACCGGTACCCGCCAGATAGATCATCACGGCACAGAAACCGGCAACCGTAGCCACATACCAGATGGCAGAGAAGATCTGACCGTAACGATCCAGTGGCAGCAGATGGCTTTGGTGACGCTGTTTCCATTCAAAAAAGATCTCACCGGTGCCAATCAGCAGTAGGAAACCCAGCAGGGCCAGACCAAAGCTGTAACTGATCAGAACCCCCAGACCCGCTCCGGCACCGCACAGCAACAGACCTGCGATAGAGTTCATGGAGAAACTGATACTTTTCAGTACATGGCCGCCATCCAAAGGCAGGATCGGCAGCAGGTTAAACAGGTTCAGCAGGCTGTTAAAAGCCGCAATACCAGCAAAAAAGATGTTACCGGTGACCCAGTAGGCGATCAGTGCCAGCAGTGACATCCCCAGGCCAAAGAAGGGCCCCATCAGTGAGATCACCACATCCTGCCAGCGGGTGTTGATCTTGGCATCCCCCAGGGCGAGGCCGCCCATAAAGGGAATCAGATAGATGCCTTTGGTTTTCATGCCAAAGTGCTGCATAGCGCGAATATGACCGTATTCATGCACCACAAGGCAAGCGATCAGGCTCAGGGCAAACTCCAGCGAAAACAGCCAGGAATAGGCCGCCAGACTGGCACCCGCCAACACAACCTTAATCACCTTAGCGCTTTTCAGCAGCTTCATGCCCAGAGATAACAGCCCCACCATGCTGAACTGGCGGGGTACTTTAGGCTCAACCACCGGCTGCTGGCGTTCAATATCTTTTACGGTTCGCTCACCGTCGGTCAGAAGCTCATCGGCAATTTTCAACTGATAATCAAAATGAAACGGTTGCCAGCCCAGTGAAAAACTCAGCTCACAGGGAATAATTTCACCACTGCGGCCATCGGTCAGCTGAAAGCTCAGGTTAAAATCCCCTTCTGCGTTACCGTCAGCATTTTTACCCGCTACAGGCTGGCTGCCCCAGTAAAGCACCTGCCAACCCGCCATAGAGGCCTCCAGCCGCAGCGGCTGTCCCAAGCAATCAATATTGAGTAGTTCCAAAGTTATCCCCGTTAAAAATCAAATGCTTAAAATTGCTGCTATTATGCCTGAAAGCCCAGTCAAAGAACCATACAGGCATCGATAGCGTAGAAAGAACACTTCGAAACAGCCCAGGAGAATGCCGTGGCAACACTAAGACTGATACTCGGTGACCAGCTTAGCGAAAACATCACCAGCCTGCAGGATCTCAACCCTACTGAAGACTGCGTGCTGATGTGTGAGCTGACTGAGGAGACAACATATGTTCCGCACCATAAAAAGAAACTTGTATTTTTCCTGTCTGCCATGCGCCACTTTGCTCAGCAATTGCAAAAAAAGGGCATCAACGTTCATTACTTCAATCTGGATGAGGCGTTAAACAGCTTTTCGGATGCCATAGAAAAGGTACTCAACACACCCGCTACCGGTATGCCCACTTTTGAAAAGATTGTGGTGACTCATCCCGGAGAATACCGAGTACTTCAACAGTTAAAACAACTTAAATCTGTACTGAAAATACCTCTGGAGATACGCCCGGATCACCGCTTTCTCGCCACCAAAAAACAGTTTTCAGACTGGGCAAAAGATCGTAAACAGCTGCGTATGGAGCTTTTTTACCGCCAAATGCGCAAAAACCTTAATATTCTGATGCAAAACGGGGAACCTGTCGGTGGCCAATGGAATTATGATAAAGAGAACCGGAAATCGCTGCCTGCCAATCTGACGCCCCCTGCGCCACTGGGCTTTAAACCCGACGCCATTACCCGGCAGGTAATCAAAATGGTTGGCGAGTGCTTTCCAGCACACTTTGGAGCCCTGGCAGACTTCCACTATGCCGTTACCCGGACGCAGGCACTGAAGGTACTGAGTCACTTTATTGAGCAGCGCCTGCCCCTGTTTGGTGACTACCAGGATGCCATGAAGCAGGATCAGCCCTGGCTTTTTCACAGCCACATCGGCCTCTACCTGAATATTGGACTGTTAAGCCCGATGGAAGCGATTAGAGCTGCAGAAAAAGCCTGGCAGGAGGGCAAAGCACCTTTGAGTGCTGTTGAAGGCTTTATCCGGCAGATTCTGGGCTGGCGGGAGTATGTGCGAGGCTTCTATTGGCTGACCGCTCCGAGCTATAAACAGGAGAACTTTCTACAGGCCAAACGCCCGTTGCCAGAGCTTTACTGGAGCGGGAAAACCCATATGAACTGTCTTGCGCAAAGTGTCAGGCAAACCCGGGAGCACGCCTACGCCCATCATATTCAACGCTTAATGGTGCTGGGTAATTTTGCACTACTTACAGGTCTGTCCCCCGAAGAAGTGAACGACTGGTATCTGCAGGTATACGCCGATGCAATTGAATGGGTCGAGCTGCCCAACGTTTCCGGCATGATTCTGTTTGCCGATGGTGGTTATCTGGCCAGTAAGCCCTATGCCGCAGGCGGTGCCTATATCAATCGTATGTCGGACTATTGCAAGCATTGCAGCTACAAAGTAAAGGAGAAAACCGGTAATAATGCCTGCCCGTTTAACTATCTGTACTGGAGTTTTCTCGACCGTAACCGTCAGGCATTAAAAGGCAACCCCCGCATGGGGTTGGTTTACAAAAATCTTGAACGGATGAGCGAAAGTCAGATCGGGGCCATCCGTATCCAGGCCGACAGCTTTCTCAGCAAGCTGGACAAAGACGAGGTCGTCTGAGCCGGCTTTTTCGAGAGATGTAACTGAAAGGCCGGATCATTGGGCAGAAAACACCAGATCACCATACCAGGCTTCTGCTGAGCTTTGAGAATTGTCGGTATCGGTCATAATCGCCACAGCTTTCACGGTTTCAATCTCTTTACCAAACAGGCGTTTCAGGTCTGCTTTAAGATTGCGTTTTTCAGTGTACCAGTCCTCGCCGGCTTCCTGCTGCCGGACTGAAACCATCATCGCACTACTTCCGGTAAAGGGGTTCGCCCACTCATCACCCTCCGGGGATTTCGCCGACCAGACATAACTGATCGCTTTGGTACTGAGGAATGTCCAGCCGTCATTGACGACGATATAAACCCGGGCGGCAAAGTCATCGCCGGACTTGATCTTTTCATCTCCCAGCTCCGGCAGCTGAGTGACCTTCCAGCGCCAGCTCAGATAGGGTGTTTTATTCAGATCGATCTCAGTTTCATAAAATAAACCCGAAGCAGCCCCCTGACTCAGAGCCTGTATGGCATTACTCCCCGATACTTGTTTAAGCTGATATGCGGTATAACCTTCAAACTCTTTTGCCTGCCAGCCCATAATCTGCTCTGGCGTAAAGCGTAATGAAGATTCAGCCTGAGCACGTTCAGCCACCATACCTGCCATCAGCAGACTTACAATAAAGATGAACACCCTTGGGAAAACACCGAAAAAACCGGGTGCTTGGTTTACAAAACAGTGACTTATCAGTCGCATATAACAGCCTCATTCAACCTTTGATTCTCAGATACCTACTTGTCGATATACGCAGCAAACACTATTCTGTATTCAGTTTTTTCTACGACTTTAATCTTAAGACCTTAGATTAAACATCTGAATTACTTTGTCAGGTTGTCAGGCAACACCCAATTAAGGGCTTAAGATACCACCGCAAGCAAGGATTCAACTGCTTATGTCAGAACAGATCTCCGTAATTGAAGGAAATAAAGCCCAAAAGTACCAAAGCTTGTTACCGCAAATTGAAGCCTTGGTTAGTGCCGAAGATGATGTCATCGCAAATCTGGCGAATATCAGTGCAGCGCTCAAGCAGGCGATGGGGTTCTTTTGGGTTGGTTTTTATCGGGCAAAAACCCCGGATATGCTGGTATTAGGCCCTTTCCAAGGCCCCGTTGCCTGTACGCGTATCCCAAAAGGAAAAGGTGTCTGCGGGGCGGTTCTTGAGCAGCGAAAAACACTGATTGTCCCTAATGTGGATGAGTTTCCCGGTCATATTGCCTGTGCCAGCGAATCTAAATCAGAGATTGTTTTGCCGATTTTTCATCGCGGCGGCGTGGCCTGGGTATTGGATATCGACAGCGATCAGCTGGATAGTTTTGATGAGACCGACCAGCACTGGCTGGAAAAATTGACCGCCGTGATCAGCCTGATGCTCTAAGCCTAAACGAATGAGTCACTGACCAGGGTCAGTGGCTTTGCGCTGAAAGTTGCCGGTTCTGACCCACTGGCAAAATGATTCTCGCCAGCAGCCAGGCTGTGAAATAACAGATATAGCCAGAGAAGATAACATCACTCAAAAAATGCCCCCCTTGCATCACCCGCACTTCTCCGACAAACAAACCTATTATTACTCCCAGCAGTAGCCCGAGCTGCCACTCCCAGACCCAGGCCAGGGCAATAAAGGCAAACCCCATTGCCGCATGACCGCTGGTAAATGAGCAGTTCTTCTCACATTGATCACTGATAACCCAGGCCGGTGTAAAGTGTTGCTCACCACCAAATGCCACAACATCCCTGGGCCTTGCTCTGTCCCAGTTGTTTTTAAAGCCAGCATGAACCAGCAGACCAGGGCCAATCAGAAGGAACAGCAACAAAAATAGTAATTTATAGCGCTTGGCTCGTAATTTTACCGGGGCAAAACGAAGCCATGAAACCGCAGTTGCGATTATCAGGGCAGGTACTAAAAACAGCGGCATATCCTTGAACGCAACATAGACAAATCTGACCCAGCTTTCACGGTTAGCAGGAAAGCTGCGGGAGGCCTCATCAAAAAAGATCTCACTCATCATCATGTCAAGCTCCGGCCAGACAATAAATAAAACCACCAGAACAACAAAACTCACTGGAATCCAGCTTAGCCGCTTCCCTATCATAATCAGTTCGCCCCACTTCATGAGTTGCAAAATTTTCGTTATTGCGGAGCAGTATCACCAGCAAAGCTTAAAACAACCTTAAGTCACAATACTCGTGACAGGCCCTGCATTATCCTGACTGTTTCAGCAATCAACACTACAACCATCGGCTTTTCATATTTTCCTAGGTTACAATCGGATCATTACAGATATGATGCTTAGTGACACAAAGATGAGTTTAGGGAACCATTTATGACACAAGAGACAAAAGGGCGCTTAACAACCCGTACCATGGCAATGCCGGCAGATACCAATCCTTCCGGTGATATTTTTGGTGGTTGGGTGCTGGCTCAGATGGATATTGCTGCCGGTATTTGCGCCAGTCAACGAGCCCAGCAGCGTGTGGTAACCGTTGCCGTTGAAGGTATGAGTTTTATACGTCCGGTTAAGGTAGGCGATATCCTGGGCGTCTATACCGATGTTGCCGAAGTGGGCAAAACCTCGATGAAGATCCACGTTGAAGCCTGGGTGCGCCGTGGTCAGATCGGTCTGAGGGAAAAAGTGACTGAAGCGATCTTTAAGTTTGTTGCACTGGACGATGATGGCAACCCGAAACCCGTACCGGAGAAAGATCAGCTACCGGACTATGCAGTAGAAGAATACACGCTTTAGTGCCCACCCCATAATTCCTCTTGCTGGCAGCATTCCTGAAAAAAAGAGATGCTAGCGACTGCTGGAGAGGCGCGTGACCAGAAAATCCACCGCCGCTTTAATCTTAGGCACCTGATAGCGGTTCTGGGCATACAAGAGATAGATGCCCAGTTTCTCACTTCGGGTCACTGCGACGGTGGGGTTAAGCGGTATTTCCAGCAGCGCGCCACGATCCAGAGCACTTTGCAGCGCCCATCGGGGCAGCATCAACAACCCGTCACCGTTACTTGCCTTATCAACCAGCCAACGGCCAGCGTTACTGACAGCAACCTTATGAGGAGAGACATCCTGCCATTCATCGTTGATCCTGCTGATCCAGGGCAGGATGCCAGTGGGTGCCCGATAAAACAGACCTTTATGCGCTTTAAGATCCTGAGCATGGGCAGGCATTCCCTCCTGTTCCAGATAAGCTGGTGAGCCAGCCAAAATAAAACGATTATCCCTGAGTTTGACCGCCACGACCCGCTCATCCGGTACATAGCCACCCCGAATGGCGATATCCACATCATCGCGTCCCAGAGTCGAAAACGCATCACTCAACTCAACATCCAGTACGATCTCGGGGTAACGGCCCGAAAACTCATCCATCAGCGGTAACAGCAGAGTTTCACCGAAACCCACGGTAGCGCTGATTTTAAGGTGCCCCATGGGTTTGCGCTGATAGCTCCCCACCAACTCATCCGTAGCCTCCAACCGGGAGAGAATATCCCGCACCTGCTGCAGATAAAGCCGTCCGATCTCCGTTAACCGTACCACTCGGGTCGAACGCTTAAGCAGAACCGCCCCCAGATGATTCTCAAGGTCGGCAACCCTACGGGATAACGAGGACGCCGGAACATCAAAGTGTTGTGCCGCTTTAGTAAAACTTCCGGCCTCTGCTACTTTCACGAAGTAGCGCATCGCTTTCAGTTGATCCACGCCCTCTCCTTTTAAACCATCACAGCCAATACGGAGCCCCATGGGCCCGGCAGAACCTTACAACCTATAGCCGGTATTTAAGGTACTTAACCGGCATTCCCATGATTCTTATGCACCATTATTGTCTTAATAACAAAGATGATTCCTATTTTACCGTCTATATCTCACTTTTTCAGTGAATATAATAGCGTCATAACTTAAAGCGGCAGCCAGATTGCCGCAACCTAACAAAGAAATGATCGGAGTGAATAACAGATGACTCAAGATAATCAGACAACACAGAATACACAGATCAAACTGGTAGCCCGTCCACAGGGTGCGCCAACCGCTGAACTCTTTCAGGTTGAACATCACGCCATACCCCAGACAGGTGACGGCCAGATTCTGGTAAAACAAAGCCACATGTCACTGGACCCAGCTATGCTGGGCTGGATGTCAGATGACCGTGAAAGCTATATTCCACCCGTTGAACTGGGCGATGTGATGCGCTCCAGCGGTTATGCTGAAGTGATTGAATCTCAGCATCCGGATTTTGCCGTGGGAGATAAGATCACAGGCATGTTTGGCTGGCAGGAATATGCTCTCAGTAACGGTCAGGGTGTCAACAAAGTTGACCCTAACCTTCCTGCAGAGATGGTTTTGTCAGTATTAGCACTACCCGGATTGACGGCAACACAAGGCCTGTTACGCATCGGGCAGCCAAAATCAGGAGAGACCCTGGTCGTTACCGGAGCAGCAGGTTCCGTCGGCTCCATTGTGGGTCAGCTGGCAAAGGCTGAAGGTTTACGGGTGATCGGTGTTGTTGGCAGCGAAGACAAGGCAGACTGGATTGTTAACACCCTGGGCTTTGATGCTGCCATTAACTATAAAACCGACAATCTCGCGCAACAGCTGGCAGAATTAACGCCTGAAGGTATCGATCTTTTCTTTGAAAACACCGGCGGGCCCATTCAGCAGCATATCTATCAGCGCATGAATGCCCACGGCCGGATTATTGTTTGCGGCATGATTGCTGATTACACGGCAGCAACTCCGGCTCCGGGACCGAACTGGATGAATATTATCCGTAAGCGCTTGACGATTCAGGGTTTCACCATGCCGGATCACTTCCATGAAGTCCCTCAATTACTGGAACTCCTGGTGCCTTATGTCCAGAAAGGCCAGATACAGTACCGTAGTCATACCTTAAAAGGTCTGACTTCAGCGGTAGGTGGCCTGAATCTACTGTTTACCGGTGGGAACCAGGGCAAACTGATTGTCGAACTCTAAGCACTACAAGGGGGGGGTTACGACATACCCCTCCTTGTAAACTTTTATTTACGATACAAAAACAGCAGTATAATCAACTGAAAAGTATCGCTTAAGGCATCAACAGACCGCACCTGATTGACCTACCAATTGATCAGCTGAGACCCTTATGGCGCGAGGGTTTCAGCATTCATCATGGCGAAATCCCGCTCCCCTCCAGCTACAAAACCTGATAAAAAACTTGATAAAAAACCTACCAAAATCAATAACTCAGAACAATCATCTGTAAAACTAACCTATAACAAAGCACTGGCCTGATAAAATGCTTTTGGGTAGTATCCCCCACTCTTCATCGCATCATAATAAAGACAACATTGGGAGAATATCGTGGTATCCACTCGTTTTTTAGGAAGCACACTGCTGGTGGCGGGGACAGCGCTGGGGGCAGGCATGCTCGCTATTCCTATGGTGCTGGCTCCTCTGGGGTTTGGCCTCGGCTTAGGTTTATTGTTTTTTGTTTGGGCCTTTACGACACTTGCCGCTCTTCTTTTACTGGAAGTAAATGTTAATTATCACCCCGGTGAAAACATGCACGCCATGTCCGGGAAATGGTTAGGGCCACTCGGTCAGCTCATCACAAACTCCAGTATGATTTTTTTGTTAGTCTTCCTGCTGATGGCCTATATTCTTGGGGCCAGCGAACTACTACAGGTTGCGCTGAAGTATATGGGGCTGGATGTCACTTTGGGTTTTAGCCGCACTCTGTTTACCCTACTGGCGGGTATCACTATTGTTTTGGGTACTGGAGCTGTTGATTGCCTGAACCGCCTGTTCTTCGCCATTATGCTGGTTGCTATGGTTATCGCACTTTATTCCCTGAGCTCCATGTCACCGGATATATCCCACGAAACCCACCTGGCTTCGGTATCTGCCCCAGGGGCTCAGGCACAAATCATGGCGGCATTGCCTGTTCTGTTTACTTCCTTTGGCTTTATGGTGGTAATTCCTCCGCTGGTGGGCTACACCGAGGATGGCGAAGGAAAACACTTCAGCAAGGTTGTCATTGTGGGCAGTCTTATCCCTTTAGTGTGTTATATCGCATGGTTCTGGGCTTGTATGAACGCAGTCAATCCTGAGCAACTGGCAGGACTGAGCGGTGTAGAACAGCTGGTTACGGCGCTGGATAAGAGCGGTGCCAGCCTGGGATCGGTACTGAAACTTTTTGCCGCGATGGCCTTGCTGACCTCGTTCCTGGGTGTGGCTCTGTCTCTGTTCGGCTTTATTCGGGAAATGTGTGATAAAAAACCTGTTATTGACGGCAAGATTCCGGCGATTGTTCTGACTCTGGTTCCCGCCCTGATTATGGCGTCCAGCGCACCGGGGCAGTTTCTCAAAGCGCTGAGTTATGCCGGCCTGGCTCTGACGGTACTGGCGATTTTCATTCCGGTGGCTATGGTATGGCGCAGCCGGCAACAGGGTGAAGTCGCTTATGTTACCCCCGGTGGCCAAATAACCCTGGTGACAACACTTGCCTTTGGCGCTCTGCTCGTAGGCGCTCAGTTCTACTGATCATCCGTTTACAGACAATCCTGATCGTAAGCATAAAAAAACGGCGCTATCTGAAAATAGCGCCGTTTTTGTTTAGTAGCTCCGTCTGATAGAAATATCCGGAGCCTGTATAGTTTCAACGATCAGGCCAGTGCGCCGTCTCTCTCGGGCTGATAGAGAATCTCTTCAATCTCAACCAGCATCATCCCTCCCGCCGGTTTTGGCCAGCTAATCTTCTGGCCAACAGATAGCCCCAGTAGTGCCGAACCGATTGGAGCCAACACAGAAACCGTTTCCTGCTGGCCTGCATCTTTCGGATAGACCAGAGTCAGGATAAAACTCTTTGCCGAATGAATATCTTTAAAACGCACCCTGGAGTTCATCGTCACAACATTCTCCGGGATCTGTGAAGAAGGTACGATGGATGCCCGATCCAGTTCCTGTTCCAGATTAGCAGTTCCCGGAAACTCTTTTTGAGAAACGGCGGCCAGTAGCTCATCCAACTTCTCAGCATCAGATTCAGAGATAATAATCTCAGGCTGTATATTTTCCATTGTGTTCATCCTTAACGCCTATGGGAGAGCCCACAAGACAATTACACCTATTCAGTTAATTGCTACCATCGCCCACTGAGTAACTCAGTTCTGTGGGAAAGTAACAAAAGAGTTTTAAGTAAAAAAATCGAGCCAATAAAAAACACCTGACGCCAAAGGCATCAGGTGTTTGATTTAAAATATATTATACCGTAGAGACCAAATAAAGTGACCCGAAAACCACTCTACGTATTCAGGAGATCAGTATTAACCTGCTCTTTGCTTGTTCTATCCCGCGTCTGAGGCTTCGCGCTGCAAATACCAGCGACCGGTAATCACCAGAAAGATACCACCTAAAATCATCAGTGAAGCGATCATCAGTGTCATCGTAACAGGTTCAGAAACAAATACGACACCACCTACAGCGGCAATAACAGGTACTGAGAGCTGTAAAACCGCCGCTTGCGTCCCCGTATAAAACGGCAAAGTTGCATACCAGATAACATAGCCCAAACCCGAAGTAATTGCACCGGATATCAGCGCCAAAATAACACCCTGGGATGTCCAATCCCCGCCCTCAATCAGAAGCCAGAGGGTTAATAGCAGTAACCACGGCCAGGTAAATAGAAAGTTTCGGGCCGTATCTAAAGCCGGTGTTTTCGATCCTCGCCCTTTCAGGGTATACCCTCCCCAAGCGATACCTGCCAGCGTCATCAGGATAAATCCGGAAAAACTTGGCGTACTGAAGCCCGGTAAAACCAGATAAACAAACCCTGCAAAGGCCAATAGCACTCCGGCCCACTCAATAAGGTGCAATCGATGCCCCTGCAGCCACCCTGCGAGGATCATCGTCAATTGCACGGCACCAAACAGAACCAGTGCCCCGGCCCCAGTATCAAGGTCCAGATATGCAATAGAGAAAGCAAGGGCATAAACAAACAGCATAAAACCTGCGCGGTAGCTGCCACCAGCCACAAGTTTCTGCGACCCCGGTTCTGACTTTTTCCATCTGAGCAAAAAAATAACCAACCAGAGCATCCCGACACCGGAAACCAACCGCAGCAGGGTAAAGCTTACCGGATCAATTGCACCGGAGACCAGCGTACTTTCTGCAATTCCCTCTGCCACACCATCAATCAAACTCTCAGCCCGGGGGGTTGGCTCAGGAGCCAAAGCCAAGCGACAGAGCACAGAGTTTGCTGCTAGGGCAATAAGAGAAAGCAGTGTCAGTAAAACTGGCCTGATCATTGAATACACCTTAAGCGGATTATTTTAAAATATGACTATACGTTAAAGAACAGACTTGTCACGAGAATCAAGAAAAACCCGGCTGTTAAAGCCTCTGTCTTCAACCGAGCAGGATTCTGATGGACGTCAACCCGCATACGACAGACAATAGTGTCCAAGCTTCTTAGGCAGCCGCTATAAAGCCATTAAGGAAAAATAATGAATGCAAAACTAGAGACCGTTCTGCAGAAGATCGACCAGAGCAATAATCAGGATCCCAATCAGGATATATATCAGGGGAAACGGGTCGCCAAAGAGTGGCTCTATGGCCAACGCATGAGCGAGCGCCTGACTCAGTTTGAACCCGGTGCCTCTGAGCTTCTGCAGATAGCTGCCCGTGGCCAACATATCCAGCGCTGGAGTATTCCTCGCTCTGATTATCCTGAAGGGCGTGTCGGCTATAAACACTGGCGTACCGACCTGGGGAAATTCCATGGCGAAAAAACGGCTGAACTCATGCTTCAGACAGGTTACAGCGAACAGGATGCCGAGCGGGTCAAGACCCTGCTACAGAAAAAAGGGCTGAAGCAGGATGCGGAAGTTCAGATGCTGGAAGATGTGATCTGCCTGGTCTTTCTGGAACACTACCTTGCCCCCTTTGCTGAGAAGCACAGTGAACCCAAACTGATCAGCATTATCCAGAAAACCTGGGGCAAAATGTCAGAAAAAGGACACCAGGCTGCACTGAAAATCAGCTATCAGCCCGAGCATCTGGCACTGATCCAAAAAGCTCTGGCTTAAGCTACTACAACGCCTCAGGCGCAGGTTATTCTTAAGTAAACATCGTATAATTTATATCATTAGCGCCAGCAATGGCGCAGGTTTCGCACCAAAATCAGACAAGCCGCCAAAAGCTAAGCGCTAAAGCGGTGCACGAATACACCGAGCAACAAACTCGCACAACAAAGTGGTGTCATGAATGGAAGATATTATCCGTAAAGAGATGCGGGTACTGCCCGAAATTGATCCGGAATTTGAGATCCGTCGCCGGATAGATTTTATTAAAAACAGCCTGACAGACGCTGGCTGTAAAACACTGGTACTCGGTATCAGTGGCGGCGTGGACTCCACCACCTGCGGTCGACTGGCTCAGCTGGCAGTAGATGAGCTTAACCAAACGGCCTCTCAGTCAGACTACCAGTTTATAGCTGTTCGCCTGCCTTTCGGCACACAAAAAGATGAAGATGAAGCTCAATTGGCGCTTTCGTTTATCAAGCCGAGCCAATCCGTTAGCGTCAATATCCAAAGCGGTGTTGAGGGCATTCATAGCAGCACCCTGGAAGCCCTTAAGGACACAGGCCTTACCCCAAAAGATCCCGCTAAGCTGGATTTTGTCAAAGGTAATGTTAAAGCCCGTGCCCGTATGGTGGCTCAGTATGAGATTGCAGGCCTTACCGGCGGTCTTGTTATCGGAACAGACCATTCAGCCGAGAATGTCACTGGCTTCTATACAAAATATGGTGACGGAGCCTGTGATCTGGCGCCCCTCTTTGGGCTTAACAGACGTCAGGTACGACAGATCGCCGCAAGCTTGGGGGCACCTGAGTTACTGGTTAAGAAAGTGCCAACAGCAGACCTGGAAGAGCTTGCCCCGCAAAAGGCAGACGAAGATGCTCTGGCATTAAGCTATGAGCAGATCGACAACTTTCTTGAGGGTAAGCCGGTGCCGGCGGAAGTGAAAGATCACCTGATCCGTATCTACAGATCGACACAGCATAAACGCCAGCCCATTCCCACGATTTACGACTGATCTGCTGTAGCCTGATCGCCGGCACTCAGTGCAGATACCGGCGGTCAGAAGCATTCGAAATGCCCTCGCCTTATTCTAGACACGTCCTCTGTCGATGACTCTTGTGAAAGTGCGCGTCGCCAGCCAGAACATCAGCAGTGTAAGCCCCAGCAAGGGTACAAAAAGCCCGCAAAGCACAGGAATCAGAACCAAAGCGCCACGCTTTTTGCTACGGGATGAAGGTGCCCCCAAATGAAAAGAGCGATTGGCTGGCTTACGTTGCCACCACATAACAATACCCGCAATACAGACAAAGATAATCCCAAGACAAAGCACAATATTGATCACCAGGTTGGTCCTTCCCCACAGCCCCATATGCAGCGGAATACCGACCGCCATCGCCTTAGCCAACAGACTATAGTCATCGTACCCGACATCAGCCAGCACCTTGCCGGTATAGCGATCAATATGAAGCGTCCGATCAGCGAAAGGATCTGTAATATCTCCATTCATAGCTGCTGCCATTGCGGTGTAGACTCCGTCCAGAGCGGTGGGCAAATTCAGACGAAAGCGTGTCATACCGTTATCCTGAGCATAGCGGATTACACTGTCAGCATTGACCGGCGTATCAGCGGGAATACCCGGCTGACCAGACAGAGAACCGGAAGCAGGCAAAGGTGTCTGCTCAAGATTCCAGGGCACCTGCTCAGTAACTCCAGGGTTAAGAGAAGCATGGGTCTGATCCGACAACGGAATACCTGAAAACACTCCAGCCGGGAAACTACTCCAAGCCTGAATCATTTTAGCACCCCAAATGCCAGTCCAGGAGAGCCCGGAAAGTACAAACAGCATCAGCACAACCGACAGATAGAAACCGGAAAAGGTATGCCATTCACGCCAGGATAAACGCCCCTTCAACCCGGTCTCAGGCCGCAGCAGATATCCGGGTTGGCGTTTACGTCGTGCCCACCAAAGCAGCAGGCCAGTTACCAGTAATATCAGAGTTAACGCTGCCGCCAGCTCAATCAGACCATCACCAAATGCACCCAGTAAAAGTGTCCCATGGATCTCATCGGCGAGCGCATAAAGGGTCGCATCGTTATTAAGCGTCCCTATAATTTCCCCCCGATAAGGGTCAACAAAAACCTGAAGATTAACACCAGCTTCCTTCACAAGGATGCGTACCGGGTCCTGTTCATCCTGTGGCAATAACAACTGGCGCACAACCCCTTCAGGATAAGCGCTCTTTACCAGATCTACCTGTTGCTGCCAGCTTATGCGCGATTGCCCATCCGTTGGTGTAACCGAGATAAGCTCCGAGTAGATTAGCGGTTCAATCAGAGGCTTATAGGTCATCATAATGATACCGGTCAGACTCAACATCAGCATAAAAGGTACAACATACAGCCCGGCCAACAGGTGCCAACGCCATAGCCGGTTATAGCCGGACTTTGACTGGGCCACTCCGGCCTTATGATCCATTTCCGGAACTTTAAACGAGGTATTCATCTGGTTTCCCACGGTCAGTTAGACAAGAGCAGGAAATGTATCAGAGAGCAACGCTGGCCATGCGCGGTCAAATGTCGCATTTTCCGTCGTAGTGGCGAGGCAAATAGACGCAGGCAACCCACTAATTTAAAAGGATAAAATATGCAAACATCTAATATAAAGGCAAAAAAATGACCTCGTCTAAAGGCCGTTTTCAGTAACAGCTTAACCCGGTGAGCCCTGCCCCTACGTCAGGGCACTCTCCTGGCTATGCCTGTACGGTCTTATCATCCAAATGAAACCACTTGTTCCACCGGGCGTTCACCCAAAGGGATAACCCAATAATAGCGCCACCGAGTAACAAACGTGTCAGATCCACATCCCGGTTCCAGATCAGAAGATTCACCACCAGACCCGCAGGTACCAGAGCATTATTCATAATCCCCAAAGTGCCGGCATCCACTAGGCAGGCGCCTTTATTCCACAAATAGAAGCCCAGCCCCGAAGCCACCAGTCCCAACCAGGCCAAAACGCCCCACTGCAGAGGAGTAGAAGGTAGTTTTTCCGGGTTCCCCAGCAACAGAAAAGATGGCAAAACCACCAAGAGTGCCCCCAGGAAGAAATAACCGAAAAAACGCCATGCAGGCAGAGTCACCGGTTGCGCTTTAATCAGATTAGCATAGCCCACCTGCCCGGCAGCAAAAGCAAGGTTCGCCACCTGCAGAAGTAGAAAGCCGGTAATAAAGTCATCACTCAGATTCTGATAACGGATAACACCGGCTCCCACCACCGCAATGGACGTGGCAACCAAAGGAGCTAGGGTAAAACGCTTATTCAGCGCATCATCGATCAGGGTGACATAGAGAGGTGTAAAGATAGTAAACAGCAGCACTTCAGGTACTGTCAGATAGAGAAACGCCTGGTAGAGACAAACATAAGTCACACCAAACTGCAGCGCTCCCACAAGCATAGTCCCCCCCTTCAGAGAAGCCGGCAACCCCTTCCAGCGGGTAAACGGCAGAAAGATGAGTCCTGCCAAAACAATTCGGGTCAGTACCGCAAAATAGCTATCCACTTGTCCAGCCAGATAGACGCCAATCAGGCTGAATGAAACAGCCCAGAGCAAGGTTACAAAGACAAGATAACGCACCGCTTTATCCTTCTGTATTTTTCTATGAGTGATATATCAGCCCTTTTGAGCACTGCTGCGCATTCTACCCAACTCCTTGCCGTCAACCAACAAAAACAAATCAAGTTTACAAAATATTTATGAGAAATATTCTCAATAATTGACAAGGCCACAAGGGGTGCAGATAATTGATAAGAATTATCATAAGCAAGGTAACCAACTAATGTTTAAGGAAGTTTTTTCCGACATTGATAACTTCACCCTTTACGACGTAATTCAGAATCGTCGCTTTGGCGTGGAATACCAACCCATTGTCGAACCTAAAAGCGGGGAGATTATGGCTTGGGAAGGGTTAGCTCGCTTTATAAACCAGGATGGTAAGTTATTAAGGCCCGACCTGGTCTTTGAAGCCCTTCATGCCGATGAACTCAGCCTGTTCAATGTTGAATATCAAATGAAATGGCTCCAGCTTACCTCTGCCCCCCAGGGAGATCAGTTATTTCTCAATATCGACCCGCACGCATTTGCCTTTTTTGGCAATGATGAGCGAAATCCTCTGCTTGAACTGCTGAAAGGGAAAGATCATTTAGTTGTAGAAATTATTGAAAATACCGATGCCAGTGATGCCATCTATAGCAGTGATATGGGACGCGCCTATCGTGATCACGGCCTCCAGGTGGCACTGGATGATATTGGAGCTCCCAACAGCATGCTATCTTTTGACGTTCTGCTTAGTGTTGATTACCTGAAGCTGGATCGCTCCTGGATCAAAAACCAGAACAAAGCCCATTACGGGCATCTGCTTGATACTCTGTGCAGCTTCGCCAGGGCCTCAGGCAAAAAAATGGTTCTTGAAGGCGTCGAAACCGAAGACGATCTTATGTTCGCACAACGCCTTGGTGTCGATTACGTGCAGGGCTTTTATTACCGTTCACTGTTCCGGCAGGAAATGCCCTAAATCCCAGGCTTTACCCCGCTTACCTGCCTGTGTTCTTATTAGCGTTTAAAATGGCAGTCGATACTAATCTTTCAGGGTAAGACATGAGTCAGAATACAGATCTAAAACCGGATTTCCTTGATGCCGAATTAATCAGCCAGGCCAGCCAGGCGCTCAATGCAGAAACCTGGGTTATTCAGGTTTTTGTCATACTGATGGCAACCGGAATTATTAATATTATTCAGGCCCGGATTCTCAGAAGATTACACGATGTTGCCAACCGCACTAAAACACCATGGGATGAAGCACTCATCTATTCGGTTCAGCGTCCACTAACACTTATTCTATGGGTTCTTGGCATAAGCTTCAGCTGCCGGGTCATTGGAGAAGAAACAGGAACCACGCTGTTTCAGGCCGTACCATCTATTCGCAACGTACTCATTATTGCTCTGATTGCGATGGCGCTAACCCGCCTGATCAAACGAGCAGAATATAATCTGATCCAGGCAAAACGAGCCCAGGGCAAACCCTTCGATAAAACCACTTTAGAAGCCGTTACTAAACTACTGCGACTGACTGTTTTTATTACATCCGGCCTGGTTGGCTTACAAACACTGGGGTTTAGCGTGTCCGGAGTACTGGCCTTTGGTGGTATTGGTGGTATGGCTGTCGGTTTTGCAGCAAAAGATATGCTGGCTAACTTCTTTGGTGGGCTGACCATCTATCTTGACCGGCCCTTTACCGAAGGTGACTGGATTCGTTCTCCGGATCGCAATATCGAAGGTGTGGTAGAACGTATTGGCTGGCGTCAGACCGTCATTAGAACCTTTGATAAACGACCGCTTTATGTGCCCAATGCCAGCTTCTCTTCCATTGCAGTAGAAAACCCATCCCGTATGCACAATCGCCGGATTTTTGAGACTCTGGGCATTCGCTACGACGATGCAGATAAAATGCGGGAGATCACCGAAGAGGTTCGCTACATGCTGAGATCTCACCCTGAGATCGATACCAATCAGACATTAATCGTCAATTTTAACCAATTTGCCAGCTCCTCCCTTGATTTCTTTATTTACTGTTTTACCAAAACAACAGACTGGGTAACATACCATCAGGTTAAAGAGGATGTGCTGCTTAAAGTTATGGATATCATTCTGCAAAAAGGTGCAGAGTGCGCCTTTCCGACATCCACTGTCTATTTGTCGCAAAACAACCCGGAAAACCCGCCATTTGACCCGTCAGCACTTGCCGGTGGTTCCGGTGCTGTCAGTCATCCATTAAGTGAGCGTCAGGCACCAACGCCGGGATCATCCATCGACTCAGGCTCCCGGTAGAGCTGAGCCGACGGTATTACCACCACATCTCATATAGAATTAGAATATAGTATTGATTAACGGCACGCTCCGAGCCACAGGGAAAGTTTGAGGATGCCACCATGCGCAGTGTTTCACGATCATTGATTTTTGTCCTGCCTTTCGCTTTGGCACTCTTATTTACCCTTGCGATAAGCCCACCATCAGAAGCCAAAGCCATTCAGAAAGTGATTTTACAACTGCCCTGGACTCACCAGTTTGAGTTTGCCGGGTTTTATGCTGCCCAGGAAAAAGGTTTTTTTGCTCAGCAAGGGCTTGATGTGGAAATTCGCCCCGGCAAGTTGAATCGCGCGCCTCTGAGTGAGGTACTAAGTGGCAATGCAGATTTTGGCGTGGCCGGATCGGAACTCCTCCTGGCCCGAGCCAGTGGCAAGCCTGTTATTGCAATGGGTGTTATTTTCCAGCACTCCGCCTCCGCCATGGTCACGCTGACGGACACAGGTATCTATACGCCACAGGATTTTATTGGGCAACATCTGGAGATGGGAGACCTTACCAGCGATGCAGAAAGCTATGCCATGCTTCAGGCTGAAGGCGTAACACCGCGTCAATACGAGCAGGTTCCTTCAAGTTTTTCCTTACAAAGGCTTATCAACAAGGATGTCAGTGCAGTTTCTGTTTTTGTAACCAATCAACCCTTCTATCTTAAAGAGCAGAACATCCCTTATCGCCTTATCCTACCCCGCTCCTATGGCATCGACTTCTATGGCGATACCCTATTTACCCGGGAAAAGCTGGCAGAAGAAAACCCGGAGATGGTCGAAGCCTTTTACCGGGCTGCATTCAAGGGTTGGCGATATGCCTTTGATCACCCTGATGAAGTGATTGATATTATCCTGGAAAAATACAGCGATTTACCTTTTGCCCATGATCGTAAGCATCTTGAGTTTGAGTACAAGGAGATGGAAAAACTGGTTCTGCCCAATCTGATAGAAATCGGCCATATGAATATTGCCCGCTGGCACCATATGGCCAAAACTTTCGTCTCGCTGGGACTGCTTCAACCAGACTACAGCCTGGAAGGTTTTCTCTGGTCTCCGGAAAAGCCTCAACCTTATATCCAACGCCACAACTTTCAGATTTTTGGTATTGCCCTCTTCTGCGCTTGCCTGATCGGGCTTTTATTGCTGAGTTTTAACCGCCGACTACAGTATCAAATCAACCAAAATAAACAGCTGACCAAAGAAAAGGAAGAACTGGAGAAAAAGGTCGACCTGATACTCTGGAGCGGCCACTTAGGCTATTGGCACTGGAATCGCAGCAAAAACGTACTTTACCTTAATGAAAAGGCAGCCGCTGCCCTTGGCGGTCAACATGAAGCAGGGCTCTTCACTCTGCATGAAATTCAGACAGATGAGTCTCTGATTTCTGTACGCCACTTTTTTTCATGGTTCAGCGAAGATATACGCAAGCAGACAGGCCGCTTTGAACTGGAGCAGGAGCAACTGGATGATCAGGGCCAAACCTGCTGGCTCACCTGCCGGGGTGAAGTCCTGGATCTTATGCCTGATGGTAGTATTAAAACCAGCCACGGCATACTACTGGATGACACTGAGCTGCACAGAGCTCATCAACAGATTGAGCAACTTACCATCACAGATGCAATGACAGGTCTGTTGAACCTGCGGTACTTTATGGGTCGGTTAGAAGCCTTTATACAGCGGGCAAAACTTGGTGAGGGTTACTTCGCTATTGCCCTCGTTGATATTGATCGTATGGACATGATCAAAAATGAATACGGAAGTTATACTGCAGATTACGTCATTGAAGCTCTTTCCGATATTATCCAGCAACAAGCCAGGCCGATGGATCTGATCGCCCGCTATACCGATACAAGTTTTGCAGTGCTCCTACCCGGCACGACCGCAGAAGAAGCTCAGTCCGCCTGTGATCGTATGCGAAAGCATATCGCTCATTACAGGTTCGATACCAGCAGCCACAATTTTTTTGCCACAGTCACCATAGGTATCGTAGAGACTCAGGAGTTTTCTTCGACAGACCTGAGTAGTAAACAGCTGCTTCATACCGCCGAGGAGCGGGTAAAAACAGGTAAATTAAAAGGCTGCAATGTACTGATTACCCGGAATAATCAAACGCTGACCAGTATTTAAAATAGCTTGCCGGTTAACAATTGCTCTGAATTTCTTCCAATTCTTGGCACAGCCCTCTCATATCCGATTTTAACAGGCCTCATTTTCTTGATTTATATCAAAAGTATCCCCATCTTATGATGAATTCCATATAATGGTTCACTGCGTCATCCCCACATAAACTGAGTCTCCGCTTAAGGAGATTCAGACCCTATTGGAAGCTTGATATGTTTAAAAATACTTCGATCCCCCGGGCGCTCCAGTTTGTCTTCGGAGCGGCAATTACGGCCATTATCGCTCTGAGTATTCATTTACTGGTTTCTATTAATGGTATTCAGAACCAGTTTGTCATGGTGGTCGACCGCAACGTCAGCCTGCTCACCACCGTATCCGACCTGCGTTACTACACAGTCACTTACCGTCGTTTTGCACTGGACTACGGCTTAACAAATGATGCCTCTGAGCAGAAAAAAATACTGGAAACTATTCGCTTCAATGATGAAAAAGTCGCTACAGCGATGGATAGCATGGAGCATTTGGCAGATACAGCCAAAATTAAGGCAGATATCCGGGAGTATCAGCAGCGAATTGCCGATTACCGTAAAATGCAGGAAAACTACATCAACCTGATCAAAAGCGGTCGCATTATTATGGCCCGCAAAGAGATGCTGGGGCCTATGCTGGCTCCCTTTAATCAGATCGTAGCCCTGCTGAGCCGACTGCAGGAAGACCTTGAACAAGAAGCCATTGCCATTAAAGAGGCTGAAGCGGAACGTATCTCCGGGCTGATGCGGTTAACATCCGTTGTGGTGGCTGTTATCACTGCTTTCTTAGTGATGATGAGCATCATGATTTCGCGCAAGGTGACACGTCCACTGGATCTGTTAGTTAACCAGATGCAGGCTGTTGAGCAGGGGGACTTGAGTAAACGCCTTAACCTGCAAAACTTTGCCAGAGATGAGCTGGGTAGTGCCGCACATTACTTCGACAGGATGCAGGCAGGCCTCAGCACTCTTGCCAAGGAGATCAATGAGAGTGTTAAAACACTGGAGTCCACAAGTAACTCTTTACGCAACAAAGTAAGCGAAACAACGGGCAGCCTGGACACCCAGCGCAGTGAAATTTCTCAGATTGCAGCAGCCACCGAGCAGATGCAGGCAGGCTTCAGTGAGGTTGTTCAGCGCACCCTTGATGCGTCTGAGCAGAGCAACCAAGCGAAAACAGAGGCCCAGGAAAGTCAGAGTAATATTCAAAAGTCAGTGGATCAGAGTGAAGCTTTAGCCGCTGCTTTGAGCCAAACAGCCGAAGTCGTCTTACGACTACAGGAAGACAGCCACAGCATTAGTGTTATTTCAGAAGTTATCGGTAACATTACCGAACAGACAAATCTTCTGGCGCTAAATGCTGCAATCGAAGCGGCTCGGGCCGGTGAAGCAGGTCGGGGTTTTGCCGTCGTTGCCGATGAAGTCCGCCAGCTAGCCCAGAAAACCCAGGCCTCCCTGAGCGAGATCAGCGACATTATCGAATCGCTGCAAAAACACGCCGGTCAGGCCGCAGAAATGATGGGCAACAGCGAACAGCAGATGCAGACCGGGCTTGAGCGCATCCGCGATGCGGGCGATTCCTTCGGTCATATTCTGAGCGCCTCAGAACAGATTGCCGGAATGAGTACCCAGATTGCCACTGCGACAGAGGAACAAACAGCTGTTGCCCGGGATCTGAGCGAAAGTGTCAGCGCTATTCATATGGCTTCAGACCGTATCGCCGATGGCGCTCTGGAAACCCAGACTGCCTGCGATGCTCTCAGCCAGGAAAGCGATCACCTTAGTCAACTGGCGGGACGCTTTAAGCTGAGCTAGCAACAGAAAACAGATCCTGCTTTGCTATCCTGATATTTTACGTTAGAGTGCCCTGCCAGCCGGCGGGGCCCGATCAAACATCAGGCCGCCCATTAAACCATCAGAATTAAATCAGGAGTGCTATGAGCATTCAGGAAATTGCTGTTTCTAACAGCCAGAAAAAAAAGATTCAGAAGTCGATTAAAGATGAAAGCGTTTTGATCGTTGATGACAACGGTGATCTTGCTGTCCAGGTTATTACCTATGAGCTGTACAAACAAAAAAGCCGTGCTACCCCACTGGAAGATATTCTGGGTGAAGGGGTGCTGAACCCGGAAGCGGAATATTACGTGTTCAGCGTTTAAGAAACGCGCCGTTAACGGCTTAAGACAGTCGATAATGGCGACTCTGCCAGTGGCACCCTGAACAGGGTGGCGCAATAACAGAGAGTCGCCATTTTATTAAGCCGGATGAACGACCAGCTTCACCTTTACACTCCATCGTACAGCCCATCGAAAGACTTACTTACCCCCTTGTAAGGCCGTCCTGCATCTCTTCAATCATCCAGTCTTTAAATACCTTCATACCGTAGGAGAGAGGCCTCTGCTTCTGATAAACCAGGTAAAAAGATTTATGGGTGTCCAGCTTGATATCAAAGGGGCGAATCAATTTACCCTCTTTAATCTCACGGGACGTCAGCGTACTATCCGCCAAAGCCACCCCCAGTCCCTCCTGGGCCGCCCCTGTTGCCAGCTGACTGCTGGAAAGCTGCAAACCGTGGCTGAACCCCCGATAATCAACACCGGCTAACTGCAACCACTCCGGCCATTCATGCACCCGCTTACTCACATGAATCAGTGTATGATGCCGCAGATCTGCAGGCTTATTCAGAGCATGCCGTCCTTCCAGCAATGAAGGGCTACACACCGGCACCAGCAGCACATTCCGCAGAAAATGCACCTCAATATCAGGCCAATCACCGTAACCGTAATAAACAGCCATATCCGTATTTTGCTTATTAAAATCGATCAATCCTGATGATGCGCTAATCTGCAGTTCCACATCAGGGAACAGCGCCTGAAAACGATTCATACGAGGCATCAACCAGCGTATCAGAAAGTTCGGTGCAACACTGATGGTCACCACATCCCGTTCCGGGTTAGACGTCAACCGGTAGGTGGCTGCCTCAATCTCATCCAGCGCCCCTCGTACAGAGCGCAAATACTGAGCCCCCGCCTCCGTCAGCTCTACCTTGCGCTTATTACGCAGAAACAGGCTAAGACCGAGATACTGCTCAAGACTTTTGATCTGATGACTGACGGCAGAAGCAGTAATAAACAGCTCCTCTGCCGCTTTGGCAAAACTTTCATTACGGGCCGCTGCTTCAAACACCCGCAGCGCATTCATAGGAGGTAAACGTCTGATAATGCACCTCTACTTTCCGGCAGATAGAAACACACCCAACTGATTAGTTTTTCTCATCATTTAGGTTAAAAAAGGTCGTTTGTGGAGTTTATACCAAAGTCTTAAGATACACCTACTTTAGTTAAACACCGAAAGTGATCTGGCAGATAACGCCAGCAAGCAAACACTCTCCGGTATTGCTGAAGGCCCCAATATATCTGACTTACAGGACAACCGACATGAACAACGACATCAAAAAAGACGCATATGGCAACATCGATATTGAATTCTACGTTGCTAAAGCAAAAGAAGAGCGTGATGCATACATTTCAGAATTTTTCACTAATCTGAAAGTATCTATCGCATCCAAACTGAGTGTGAAATTGCCTAAAATCAACCTGCATTTTGGCCGTCACGCTCACTAAGTGACGACGAATAAAGCAGTGTTACAATCAATATTCTACACTGCGACAGGAACGTAGAAAATCATAAGCTTTTCCCCTAACGGGGGCACACCGTAGAACCAAGCTCTTCTCTATATATACATACGGTTTTTAAGCCGCCTCTTAATGTAGCGCATCTGCTTACAACTATTGCGCAAACCACCCGGAAAAATAAACCACTGCCAGATATCGCAGTGTTTTACCCGTAGCCACCAGTGCTAAAAACGGTAGTATACGCACACGCATTATTCCTGCTATTAATGTCAGAACATCTCCCACGACTGGCAACCAGGCCATCAGCAAACTCCAAATGCCATAACGCTGAAACCTGACCTGCATACGCGCTATCTGTTCCGGTTTAAAATAAAACCAACGCCTGTGCTGATACTTCAGCAAATAACGCCCAAGATACCAGTTCACCACTGCTCCCAGTGTATTACCTGAGGAAGCGACAATTACCAGCTGAACGGGATCATATCCTTGCTGCAGCAATATGAAGAGCCATGCCTCGGAGTAAAACGGGAAGATTGTGGCAGCCATAAAGGCAGAGAAAAACAGAAACAGAACCTCCAACGTCATCCCTCTTTTTTCACAGACGCACGTCTGGCACTATTCTGCTTACCAGCCCGACGATGAGGGTCGCGCTTGAGATTCTGAACATAATGGCAGTTGCCTTTTCGATCCAGAGCATACTCTTCAAAATCCTCAGCCAAAAAAAGACGCCCTGAATAATGTAACCCCGCCTCATGCCGGATCTCTTCGATGCTGCGGTCACGTTTTTTTCGTGTTTTTTTCAGGTAGCGAGGACTGAAATGAGTCAGCACCAGATTCCTTAGCCCGATCCTGTCGGCAAAACGAGACACCCGCTCTGCCGATGAATGCTGAGGTTCCGGCCCCACGTGCTCCAGTATTTCCTGAGTATAGGTCGATTCATGCACGAGAAGATCAGCATCCCTGCAGGCCTCGGTTAATAGCTCCGGTGTATCATTATCTCCGGCAATAACCACGGCCCGTGCAGACCAGGAATCAAAGGTGTATTCCGCACTGCTCAGCACCCGACCATCAGGCAATTCAACATCTTCTCCCGCCTGAAGACGGGCGTAATGATGGCCCGAGGGAATACCGTCCTCTTTCAGGCGCTCCAGGTTTAGCTTTCTGGGTATCCCTATCTCTTCAAACCGGTAAGCCCAACTGGGCACCCGGTGACTCAAAGGGTGAGCCGTTATTCTGAACCCGGCGACATTCAGATTAAGCGCTGAATTAACAGGAACAAACTCCAGAGGATAGGTAATATGCAGATCAGTAAGCTCAATCACAGCCTGCAGATACTGCCAGACCTCCTCAGGGGCAACAAGAACCAGCGGCTCCGTTCGGCCATTCAGCTGACAGGATGCCAGCAAGCCCGGCAGGCCATAACAATGGTCACCATGCTTATGAGTGATCAGAACTATCGACAATTTTTGGGGTGACAGAGGCGTATGCAGCAATTGGTGCTGCGTTGCTTCGCCACAGTCAACCAGTGCCCAATGGCCACTTTTTTCCGGCTGTATCGCCGTGGCACTGACATTTCGTTGGCGGGATGGCGCACCGGATGAGGTGCCTAAGAAGGTAATCTGCACGTAGAAAATCAACCTGATTCTGAACATCAATACAACCACTCAAGCGCCGCAGGGTAGCCCAGATGTCCGATGAAAAAAACGTTTTATCACTTTTTACCATAACAAATACTTTTATTATGGCAATCGTACCCGTTTAGTAGGCAAGGATTGACCGTTTACACTCAAAATCCAATTAATTTCTTTTAATTCTGCTTTCTTCATCGCTCCTAAAACACTCGCCTGTCTGCTATAGTTGCGCACCTCTTTTATGTACGAAACACTGGTGACGGCGAGCTCACTCCGGCCTGTGTCCCGTGCCTTTTATTTTAAGTGCCACCACGCCGGAAAACACCATGCCATTTGCTACACTCAGGCTTAACGCCTCTCTTTTAAAAGCCATTACTGAACAGGGCTACACCACAGCGACACCGATTCAACAGCAAGCAATACCCGAAATCCTGGCAGGCCGGGATCTCATCGCCGCAGCCCAAACCGGTACCGGTAAAACTGCTGCTTTTGTTCTGCCCATTCTGCAACAGATCGACCCGGACAAAACCGTACGCGCCAAACGAATTCAGGCGCTGATTCTGGTACCAACCAGGGAGCTTGCAGTACAGGTTGAAGCCAGCGTTCAACGCTATGCCAAACATCTTGATATCCGCTCAATGGCGATGTTCGGCGGCAGTAAGATTGCAGATCAGAAACAAGCCCTGATCGAAGGAGTTGATATCCTGGTGGCCACGCCGGGCCGCCTGATTGATATGTTGTATCAGCGTGCACTGCAGCTGGATGAGCTGGATTACTTTGTGCTTGATGAAGCGGATCGAATGCTGGATATGGGCTTTATCGCTGATATCAACAAAGTTATTGAACGCCTGCCGGAACAGCGTCAGAATCTGTTATTCTCCGCCACCTTGCCGGAAGCGGTTCGCCAGCTGGCCCGAACGGCGCTGCACCACCCGGTAGAGATTAAAATTGCGGACACCGCCGATGCTGAACCCAAAATTGAACAGTGGATTATTACCGTTGATAAAGACACCAAATCTGCACTGTTAAGTCATCTGATTACGGAAAACGATTGGGACCAGGCACTGATCTTTATCCGCACCAAGCATGGTGCAGCCAAATTAGCCAGCCAGTTAGAAAAGCGTGGCATTCCCTCCGACACCATTCACAGTGGCCGCAGCCAGAAAGAGCGGACACGGGTACTGGATGCTTTTAAGTCAGGTGAACTCAAATATCTGGTCACCACAGATGTCACCGCCCGAGGCATCGATATCGACCAGTTAAGCCGCGTGGTTAACTACGACCTACCGCAAGAGTCCCAGGACTATGTCCACCGAATTGGCCGTACGGGTCGTGCCGGAGCCTCCGGTGAAGCGATCTCTCTGGTATCCAAAGATGACTTTAAACATCTGATCGCCATTGAAAGCCGTCTGAATCACCTTTTAGAGCGCCGTATCGAAGCAGGCTTTGAGCCCCGCAAAGAAGTTCCGGTAACCAAGCTGAACTTTGTCCCAAAAAGCGGCAAAGTTGTTGCAGGAGCCGATGAAGCAGAACACCCAAGCTTTAAGCGTAAAGCGCCGGAAGATGGCAAACCCGCGCAGACTGGTAGTTATCGTAAACCCGATCCCCGCAAACCAAAACCAAATGGCAACGCCAGGCGCGGTCAGGCACCGCAACGCCAAGGCCAAGGCCAAGGCCAAGGCCATGATGACCGAAACCATAAGTCGGGTAACAGCAAGCCGGCTGATCCGTGGGCAAAATTCCGGAAGTAAGGAAGAAGCCTTGCCTGTCATGAAAGCTAGAATATAAAAAACGGGCTGCCGTAAAAGCAGCCCATTTTCTTTTCTTAGACCTATTTACCTTACTTTAACAGTTACCGGCAGGCTGCAGTACACAGAAGCTCTCCCAAGGCGAGTAACAGACATGATCTGATCACTCCTGCTTCATATCCGCAATAAACCGGTCTGACTCCTGAATCGCAACACTCATCTCCCGGATCATCACATCAACATCCTGACGAATACCTGCCAGTTCATCTTTTAATGCCCCAATAGCACGGGCGTTGAGATTATGCTTCAGAAACAACACATTATCCTGAAGTGCAGCCAGAACAGGCTGCATACGCGCTTCGGCGCGTTTCATTGCGCGAATCAGGCTTTTGTAACGGCTTTGTGTTTCATTTAACTGACGTTCACTCTGGCGGCGCAGACGAGTGCTGGTATAAAGATTCAGCTCTTCCTTCCACTCATCAAACAATGCCTCAGCGACATGCTCAACTTTCTCGATTCGCTCACGGACATCTTCAGCTGCCGCTTCACTGTCTTCATATTCAGCATTAAGGCGCTCGTACAGTGTCTCAATCTCGCCACCATTAAAACTAACAACGGCACGATACTGATCCAGAGCAGATTTAAACTGCTCCTGGGCCTCCTGCTGAGACTCTTTCGCATTATCCACCCGATCAACCAAAATATCGCGTTTATGGACACCCACCTGCTCCATGGCAGAATAGTATGTGCTTTGACAAGCAGATAGCAGGGAAACAGTCCCTATCAGACATAGTAACCGGCAGACAACAGACGCTATTTTCATCGGGTGAATCTCGTTCTTTAAAAATGGAATAATGGCATTTTGTCAGCTGGCTCAACGTTTGTTAAGACAAACTTCCATGCATTCAGGCTGTTAGTTCACCCATAGGCAGAATCTGAGGTACACTAGGGCCTGTAGAATTATCCTTTGTTCAGCCTAGCTACGCTATATCAATACACTACTTTAAAAGGTCTGTTATGAGCCTGATCTCTTCATTTAAATCACTATTTGCCACCGGCGAAAAAGCACCTAAAGCCCCGGAGACTCAGGAACCTGAAACCTATGGCGATTATCTGATCACACCCGCCTCAGTCAAGGAGGAACAGGGTTTCCGCATCAATGGCACCATCACTAAAGGTGAACAAGTACATCTGTTTATCCGCGCCGATATCCTGCCATCAGCCGATGAATGCGCCAAAGAGATGATCCGAAAAGCCAAACAGATGATTGACCAGCAAGGTGACCAGATATTCCACTGATCACCCCTGACAGGCCGGTTCACCCTCTATCAGCGCCGAAAAGCTGCTTCGGCTACCTGATTGCTCACAACGGTCTGACCAACCGGTGCAAAAGATACCACTGCCAGTTTTAAGTGCTGAATTGCAAAAGGGATTCCGATAATAGTGATGGCACAGGCCACAGCAGACATCAGATGCCCAAGTGCCAGCCAGATACCGGCAAACAGAATCCAGATAATATTACCCACCAGCCCAAAAGCTCCGGTCCCGATATCCCCATGACCGGTCAGCTGCCGACGACTGACCGTCTGCTTGCCAAACGGCCAGAAAGAGAACTGCCCCAGCACAAAACAGGAACGTCCCCAAGGAATCCCCACTAGTGTGATAAATGCTAAGACACCATAGGCCCACCAGGCCAGCCCCATAATAAAGCCCCCCATAACAAACCAGATAATATTTCCGATCAGACGCATAAAGCCTACTCTCTTCGCTTAATAGAATAACTTCGACCAAAAGCCCTGAACCTATGTATGTTAAATTCCGGAACCATGATTTCTATGGAAGTTCAGCCGCCGGAAAATATCAATCACAAGGCATATGTTTTATCATAAGGCAAACCTTATTCATCCCCTAAAGATCGAGCTGACAGACACCTATGACGACTCTGACGATTCAAACCCCGGACGACTGGCACCTGCACCTGCGTGATGGCGATATGCTACCGGAAACTGTCCCAGCCACCGCCCGCTGTTTTAAGCGCGCGATTGTGATGCCTAATCTGGTGCCACCGGTGACAACCGCCGAAATGGCAATGGCCTATCGTCAGCGTATTCTGGATGCCCGGCCTGCCGGTAATGAATTTGAGCCCTTGATGACGCTATTTCTCACCAATAGCACATCAGCTCAGGATATTATGGATGCGAAAGCAGCCGGTATTGTTGCCGCCAAGCTTTATCCGGCGGGGGCAACCACAAACTCCTCCGCAGCGGTTAAGCAGCTTGAGGCCATGTATCCAATCTTTGATGTCATGCAACAACAGGGCATGTTACTGCTGGTTCACGGCGAGGTGACAGACCATCATATTGATATCTTTGATCGCGAAAAGGAGTTTATCGATCAGAAAATGGTACATATCGTTAACAACTTCCCGAATCTTAAAGTGGTATTTGAACACATTACCACGGGGGATGCCGCTCAGTTTGTACAAGAAGCAGGTGACAATATCGCCGCCACCATCACCCCCCAGCATCTGCTGCTGAACCGCAACGATATGCTGGTGGGCGGTGTACGTCCGCATAACTTCTGCCTGCCGGTTCTGAAGCGTAACACCCATCAGGAGGCTCTACGCGCCGTGGTAAAAACCGGCTCACCTAAATTCTTCCTGGGTACAGACTCCGCACCACACGCTAAAGAAGCGAAAGAAAATGCTTGTGGTTGTGCCGGTTGCTACAGCGCCTGGAGCGCTATTGAATTATACGCCCACGTTTTTGAGGATTTGGGGGCACTGGACAAGCTGGAAGGCTTCGCCAGCCACCACGGCCCGGACTTCTATGGACTGCCGCGAAACGAAGGCACCATTACACTGGTACGTGAAGACTGGACAATCCCCGGAGAAATTGAACTACCCAGTGGCAAACCGATTGTGCCATTTTTTGCCGGTGAGCCAGTTCACTGGAAGCTAAAGGCATAACCTACCGTTACTGCTTCCGAGATCCCCGAACACAACTTAATTAGTGTCGGGGATTTTTTTATACCATCTTTTCTTTTTTCCATATCTCCCAGCCTGATTTCAGAACCAGTTTCCCCTCTCCTCTATTCAAAGCCTGATTATTGATATATTGTATCCAATATACAAAAAAACCAGTTCATAACCGTGAGAGCTCCAGCCATGAGTGCACCCAGTATTTTCAATGATGTTCTTGGCCCCGTCATGCGCGGCCCTTCAAGCTCTCACTGTGCCGGAGCACTCCGTATTGGTCGTCTGGCAAGGGATCTGATGCAAGGCGACATAAAACAGGCCCTGATCGAATATGACCCCAATGGCTCTTTGGTCACCACTCACAAATCCCAGGGTTCTGATATGGGTTTATTCGGTGGCTTTCTTGGCTGGGATGCTGATGAAGAACAGCTGGTTAACTTTGAATCTCACCTGCAACAAGCGGGCATCACCACAGAAATCCAGTATCGCAGCATAGGGGCAACGCACCCCAATACGTATAAGCTAAGCCTGAGTAACAACAGCATCAGCCATGAGTTCACTGCACTATCCACGGGTGGTGGCATGATCGAAGTGATCGCCATTGACCAGGCCCCGGTGCATTTTATGGGAGATAGCTATGTGCTCGTGGTATATCCGCAGTTCACAGACCCGCAGGCGCTGGAAACACTGGCAGACAGCCTTAACAGCCAACTAAAAGCAGAATACAAGCATCTGCAGGCTGAATTGAGCCTGGGCGTTAAACCCATCATCCTTATTGAGTCCGCACAGGAGTTCAGCGATACCCTGATTCAGAGGATCTGTAACCAGTGCCAAACTCAGGACTACCGTCTTCTGAACCCTGTTATGCCGGTTCTCAGTAACCCGGATATGGCCCTACCCTTTACGGATGCCCGACAGTTACTCGACTATATTCAGACCCACAATGCTAAGCCCTTATCCCTCATTGCACTGGAGTATGAGTCAGCCCGCAGCGGCCTCAGCCATCAGCAGTTAATGGCTAAAATGAGCGAGATCCGCCAGGTAATGAGCAGCGCCGTCAATACCGGGCTTCAGGGAACTCAGTTTGCAGATCGCATCCTACCTTCTCAGTCACCTGGCTTCAGAGCAAAACATCTGTCCAATGAACTTTTGCCCAGCAGTATTCTGAATGAGACCGTAATGCACGTCAGTGCGATCATGGAAGCGAAGAGCGCGATGCACACCATTGTCGCAGCGCCGACGGCAGGTTCATGCGGCGCAATGGCAGGCGCTGTACTGGGTGCGGCTAAGGTTTTGAACAGTAGCGATGAACAGGTTTGCAAAGCCCTGTTTGTAGCAGGCCTGATCGGTGTGCTCATATCAAAAGATGCAACGTTCGCAGCAGAAGAAGCAGGTTGTATGGCCGAATGCGGATCGGGCTCCAGTATGGCAGCGGCTGCATTAGCAGCACTGCACAACGGCGATACAGAGCAGTGCTTAACCGCTGCATCAATGGCATTACAGAATTCATTCGGAATGACATGCGATCCTATTGCCAACCGGGTTGAAGCTCCCTGTTTAGGCAAGAATGTGATGGCGGCCAGTAACGCACTATCCTGTGCCAATATGGCTTTGGCGGGCTTTGATCAGGTGGTGCCGATTGATGAAGTTATTATCGCCATGGCCAAGGTAGGTAAAGCTATTCCCCATGAGCTTTGCTGTACCGCTCTGGGCGGCCTATCGCAAACACCGACTGCCCAAAAAATTGAAAAGCAGCTGTCTGGCTCCGACGGTATGACAGAAGTTCTTCGCTTTAAAAGCTGCTAGAAAGCTCTGCCTTAAGGGCAGAGCTTCTGCTCCGGCATCAACAAAACCTTATGAAGATGGGTCAGATACGGAACTGACCTACCATTCCGTGGAGTTTATCAGCCTGACTGGCCAGCTCATCACTGGACTGGTTTATCTGCTGAACAGAGTCAGTGGAGGTTTGAGACAGGTCAACAATATTAACCACATTTTTGTTGATCTCTTCGGCAACCAGAGACTGCTCTTCGGCTGCACTGGCGATCATATCGTTCATATCTTTTATGAACTCAACGGCCTGCAGAATAGAGTCGAGTGATACACCGGCCTGTTCTGCAATTGCGATGGTCTCTTCTGTGGACTTCATACTGGCATCCATAGAGAGCACTGCATCCTGCGCAGCGCTTTGCAGCTTCTCGATCATCCCTTCGATTTCATCAGTACTCTCCTGAGTACGCTGAGCGAGTGTACGAACCTCGTCGGCGACCACTGCAAACCCCCTACCTTGCTCACCCGCCCGGGCAGCCTCAATGGCCGCATTAAGGGCCAACAAATTGGTCTGCTCTGCAACACCACGAATCACCTCCAGCACGGAGCCAATATTCTCACTATCTGCATGTAGGCGCTGGATCACCTGAGCAGAGCCAGATACCTGCTCGCTAAGCTGGTTGATAGCCGTAATCGTCTTTTCAACCTGCTCTTTACCACAACGGGCCTCATGATCGGCACGATTAGCACCTTCGGCAGCCTGTCCGGCACTCTGTGCAACTTCATGCACTGTCGTCGACATCTCATGAACCGCTGTCGCCACCTGGTCAATCTCCTTAGCCTGCTGTTCAGTATTCCTGTGTACTCCAGTGGTTATACCTGACAAGCCCTCTGCCGAGCCTGACACCGAAGACGACGCAACGTTAACCTGACCAATAACACCATGCACTTTTTCAACAAATCCGTTGAAGTAGCGGGTCAGTAGGGTAATCTCATCATTCCCTGCAACTGCCAGACGCTTGGTCAGATCACCATCACCTTCATTGATATCTTTCAACGCTGATAAAGTCTCGCCCAACGGCCGGGTAATGCTTTTTATCAACATCCAGGCAATCAAGAACATAATCAGCACAATAACCCCGGTGATACTCAGGTTGGTAGCGACTTTTTTCCAGAAAATAGTTTCTATATCATCAATATAAAAGCCCGAGCCTACCGACCAATTCCAGTTCTTATAGGCAAGAATCATCCCCATTTTCTCTAACGGAACATCACCCCCTGCTTTTGGCCAGAAGAACTCAGCATAGGTAAGACCGTCACGCTCCAGATCGCCGGGAAGATCATCAAAGATACGTTTGCCCTGCTTGTCTTTCAGTAACGATCCATTCTTACCGGTCAAAGAAGACACAGCAGGGTGCATCAGATAGACACCCTTCATATCCATAACCCAGAAATAATCTTTATCATTTGCACCATAGCGCATATTTTTGATGATATTCAGCGCCTGGCTTTGGGCCTGTTCAAGGGTTAAAACGCCGTTCTGGACCTCGTTGTCCAGGCCCTCCAGTACCTCTATCACCGTATGGAGCATATTGTACAGCTCACCTTTTTTCTGCTCTCTGAAGCTGTCTCTTTCCTGCAGCATCATAAACAGCAAGAGTACCGCCATCGCTAAAAAGGGGAGAATTTGCATAAACCAGATACGGTATTGAATTCTGAATTGCCGAAATAAAGATTCCACTACGAGCCACCTGTTGTCAGATATTTAGATTTTATTATTGATATTTTTTTATTATAAACATATTCCGAATAAGCGAATAGTTCACTAACAAAAGAAAACAATCAAGTAAAATTAAAGAAGTTACATAGCAGCCTTACCAACCTATAGGAACGTTGATAATAACTAATATTGTACTGCAGCAATGGTCAGAACCCTTACCCGGAAAGGTTAAAGGGTAGGTATCGGCACTCGGGATACGTCAAAGAAAAGAGTGAGTTTATTGCTGGATCTATCTGAATACATTGACAATAAATTACACTCCCTTGTAGTTGACCACCTCAGAGTGTAGCAGCGTTAATCAGAAATACACCTGAAAGTAGCAAACACCTGATTCAGGTCATGCATTGGTAGTGTTCAAAATTCTGTGTCACCTCTATAGTTAACCCTCTACAGGGAGTGACACATCATGTCCGATAAATATGAAATCGACATTCAAGCCTTCGCTAAGGC
>JBLWVL010000006.1:0-131441 GCA_048268485.1 Oceanospirillum sp. | reverse complement strand
CCCGATCAAACTGCTGGCCTTCAAGGTCGGTAAAACCGCAGGCTGAAAGGGTACAATCTTCCGGCAGCAGGTCTTTAAAGATATCCACCAAAAGTTCAGCCTTGGAAACGGTACGGTTAGCAATCACCACGGAAGCCGGTTTCTGTTCCAGAATCGGTTCGATCACACCACGCACGGCGCCACCGGCCCCCAGAATCAGTACCCGCTGACCACTGATACCAACCTGCTGATTATCGGTCAGGTCACGCACCAGGCCAACACCATCTGTGGTATCGCCCCAAAGCTGACCATCTTCCGCCAGCCAAAGCGTGTTCACGGCACCGGCGCGCTGAGCACGGGCGGTCAGTTGCTCTGCGGTTTCAAAAGCATCCTGCTTGAAAGGTACAGTGATATTGCAGCCCCGCCCCTGATCCGCCAGAAAAGCACGCAGAGATTGAGCAAAAGCATCCACCGGTGCCAGCAGGGCTTCGTAACTCAACAGCTGCTGGGTCTGGCGGGCAAACGCCTGATGGATCTGGGGTGATTTACTGTGGGCGATAGGGTTGCCAAATACAGCATAACGGTCTGTCATCTTAAACCTCCGTCGCCTGAGGTGTTGCCATCTGGCCGGACGTCACTTCCATCACCACAGGCTTCAATGCCTGAATCAGTCCTTCCGGGTTCCCATAAAAATCTTCATGCTGAATCTTCTGGTAACGACCACGATACTTAATGGCAAAGGTTGGGTAACCCTGCCCTTCCGACGAGGTCATCATGTTATGACCCTGAGTAAACAGCGGGTCCATCAGGTCGGACCAGGTTGCCGGTTTACTCAGCTTCTCTTTCAGAGTGGTCTGATCATCTAACAGGCCATCGGTAGCGCTGATCAGAAGATCGGTTTCATTCAGACTGAAACCTTCACGGAAATGATGGTTCTGCAGACGCTTGATGTAGTCCAGTGTCTTTTCCGGCTCACCTTGCAGAATCAGCTCGTGAATGGCGATACTGGCCGGACGGGAATCCAGCTTACAGTCCGGCTGCTGAATCATCTGCTTAAAGTCAGCACCGATGGGCTGCCCGGTAATCTGTTCAATACGCTGACTGGCCGCCAGAATATGATCACAAAAACGTGGCCCCAGAACCCGGGACTCACGAATCAGCCCCCCCAGATAGATCTGCCACTGCAGTTGATCACCAAACGCCTCTCGCATCGCGTCCACTATCGGTGCTGCGGCGTAACACCAGCCACACAGCGGGTCCATGATGTAGGCAACCTGAAGTTTATGTTGGGTATCGTTAGTAGGCATAGCATCGTTGGCAGCCTGTTGGCTCATCTTCTGGCTCCTGCAAAATCATTCAGCAACGTCTTTTGGCAGACGTTTCGGATAACAATTTGAATAGGGTTAGAACCGGACAGCGGGTAACTGCCCGGCTTTCTTTCTGGAAAATCAGATCCAGTCACGGTGCGGCAGAAAGCGCTCATAAAGCTCAGCTTCCGCACTGCCCGCTTCCGGTTCATAGCCGTAGTCCCAATGTACGACTGGCGGCAGTGACATCAGGATCGACTCGGTACGACCACCGGATTGCAGGCCAAACAAGGTGCCACGATCAAAGACCAGATTGAACTCCACATAGCGACCGCGACGGTAGCACTGGAACTTTCGCTCACGCTCACCGAATGGTGTGTCTTTGCGCTTGGCTACAATAGGGCGGTAAGCCTCCAGATAGCTGTCACCCACCGCCTGAATAAACTTAAAGCACTCTTCAAAGCTGCCGAAAGTGGCTTCGTTCAGATCGTCCATAAAGAGACCACCGACGCCGCGGGCTTCTTCGCGGTGCTTCAGGTAGAAGTACTCGTCACACCACTTTTTATACTTAGGATAAACCTTGTCCCCGAATGGCTCACAGGCTTGCTTCGCTACCTGATGCCAGGCAACACAATCTTCTTCAAAGCCGTAATACGGTGTCAGATCGTAACCACCGCCAAACCACCAAACCGGCTCCTCGCCTTCTTTCTCGGCAACGAAGATACGCACATTCATATGGGAGGTTGGTACATAGGGGTTTTCGGGATGCATCACCAAAGAAACGCCTGCCGCATGGAAGCTCCGGCCTGCCAGTTCAGGACGAACTGCAGATGCACTTGGGGGTAGTTTTCCACCAAATACATGGGAGAAATTCACGCCGCCTTTCTCAAACACCGCACCCTCGGTGATCAATCGGGTACGACCGCCGCCACCCTGCTCACGCTGCCAGTTATCTTCCTGAAAGCCAACCTTGCCATCTTCTTCAGCAAGCCCCACACAGATACGATCCTGCAGGTCGAGCAGATAGGATTTAACGGCTTCAAAATCGACAGCACTCATGGTGTTCTCCGGTGGTTAACATTTCAGCCAGGCACTAAAAAAGCGGTAGATCACAGAGCCGGACTGAGAAAAAAGGTATGGAGTCTCCGGACAGGAAACCCAATCAAAAAAGTTGCCGCAAATACTAGGGGGATTAGCCTGCAGAGACAAGCATCAACGGCTTACAGAGGGACAGTGTCAGGCCCGCAGGGTTTCACCGGTCAACAGATTACGAATGGTGCTTGGCTGCCCCAGACCGCCCAGTTCACCGGACAACACATAGTCCAAGCGATTATCAAAGTAGGTGTGGATATCTTTTTCACTCAGCGCAGGATCTTCTCCTGCCGGATTGGCTGACGTAGAAACAATGGGGCCACCAAAGGCTTCACACAATGCCTGCACCAGAGGGTGAGCCGTTACCCGCATAGCCACCAGCGGATGCTGACCTTTAATCAAAGCCGGTACTTTATCCGAAGGAGGCACTAACCAAGTATTTGGGCCGGGCCAGGTGTGAGTGAGTTGTAACTTTTTCTCATGGGAAAGTCCTTCCATAAAGGAAGGTTCCATATAGGGTAACACCTGCTCAAAGCTGGCGGCGATCAGGATAACCCCCTTAGCCGGGTCACGGGATTTCAGCGTCAGTAGCGTCTCCATCGCCTTAGTATTATGTGGATCACAACCCAGCCCCCAAACCGCTTCGGTGGGATAGGCAATAACACCGCCCTGTCTGATCGTTTCTGCCGCTTGCTGAATGTGTTGCTTATCCACGTTTATTACCTGCTTCAAGTTCAGGACGGAAATTAACTAAGGCTTATCAGAGATGCAAGAAAAAGCACTCATAACGCCTGCCAGCGACCCGCTTTCTGAACCAACAACCCCTGCATCTCCAGCATCAGGCAATGCTGACTAATCTGAACCGGATCAAGCTGACACCTCATGACTAACTCATCAATACTTCCTGCCCCGGCTTCAACGGCTTGCCAAAGACGAAAAGCATCATCTGAACTAAACTCACCGGACTCACGTTTTTTAACGGCTTGCTTCTGGTCTACGGAAACCAAAGCAGCTTTCCGGGATACAGGTGATGAAGCTCCAAATAGCTCTGGTTGACGATCATTTGCAACAGTCTGACCCACTATGGGAGGCTGACTCAACCAGTGCTCAAGTTCCTCATGCATATCCATCACAGTTTCCGTCAGCTTCGCTCCATTTTTAATCAGCTGATGACAGCCTTTACTTTGTGCCTGATGGATCGATCCTGGAATGGCAAACACCTCACGGCCCTGTTCACTGGCAAGGCGGGCACTGATTAAAGAGCCACTTTTTAATGCAGCCTCCACAACCAGAAGGCCGAGACTTAAGCCACTGACAATACGGTTACGCCGGGGAAAATTAGGCCCTCTTGGTGGCGTTCCCAATGGATATTCACTAACCAGCAAGCCACAAGCCGCTATCTGTTGCTGTAACCCTTTATGACGTGATGGGTAACAGCGATCAATACCCGTTCCCAGTACAGCAACTGTGGAGGCATTTGCCTGCAACGCGCCCTGATGCGCTGCTGCATCGATACCTTCCGCAAGGCCGCTGGTTATCACCCACCCCAGCTCGGTAAGCGCGCCAGCAAAAGCCCGGGCATCAGACAGCCCCATCGCGGTTGGCCGGCGTGCTCCGACTATCGCCAGCTGGGGCCGGTGCAACAGGTCAGCATCACCTTGCAGATAGAGCAGCAATGGAGGGTCTGCTATTTCCGATAGCAGTAATGGGTAATCATCCTGTCCCAATGCCAGAAGCTGCCTGTCTTCCGATGTTTGCAGCCACTCAACAACCCGGTCACGTTCTGGCCAGCTGATGCCTGAAGGACTGTATATAGGATCGGTGATACGCTGCTCAAACGTATGCAGTTCATCTGTTGAAATACGTTGTTGTTTTTGCAGCAGAGTCAGAACGAGTAGCCAAAAGTCGTCGTCACCACAGGCCACGCCCTCCTGCTCTGCAAAAGCTAACAGGTCTCTTACACCCGCCGGGCCAAGACCTTTCAAAGAAGATAATGCAAGAAAACGCAAGCGGGTCTGAAGCTCGACAGCCTGAGTATCGGGCTGGATTGAGGTTTTACTCCGGTCATCAGAGGTAAATTGGGGGGACATCCTGTCTCTCCTTAATCGAAATCTTTTGTAGCCACCGAAGTGAGATATCGCGACCAGAAGACCACAGCGACCACTATTAACAATCACCACGACGGTGTTAATAGCAGTGTAGCCCACTCAGACAGCAGCAGAAAACCTTCACCACAGCCTAATAGAAAGAGACCTGGAAGTTGAGCTTATTCCACTCAAGAGATTGCCCCTGGGGAACCTCCCCCCTACAATACCAGTCAAATTTTCTGGAAGCGGCTGATTGTACGTTTTCCGAGACAAAGATTATTCGGACAGAACGACACTTAAGTACTGTTAAAGCAGTGCTGAAACTATGCGGGTCTGTCCCAGACAGTATTAATAAAGGCAAATGCCATGGCAGTTCTTGAAATTCTAGAATACCCGGATACCCGGCTGCGCACGGTCGCTAAACCTGTGGCTGAGGTTGACGACAGTATCCGTGAGATCGTCGACAATATGTTTGAAACCATGCTGGATGCCAACGGAATTGGCCTGGCAGCCACTCAGGTCAACATTCATCAACAGATTATTGTGATTGATGTTTCCGAAAATCGTGACCAGCCATATGTATTGATCAACCCGGAATACACCCCGCTGGATGATGAAACAGAGATGATGCAGGAAGGTTGCCTTTCTGTTCCTGAATACTACGCCGATGTTGAACGCTCTTTGCGTGTTCGCCTGAACGCCCTGGATCGCAACGGCGATGCGTATGAGCTGGAAGCTGATGGTCTGCTGGCACACTGCATTCAGCACGAGTGCGATCACCTGCAGGGGAAAGTATTTGTTGATTATCTGTCCACGATGAAACGTAATCGTGTGCGCAAACTGATGGATAAGCGGCATAAAGAGCAAAATCGCTAATACCGGTTTTCGTTCTGTCAGGCCAGCCACCGCTGGCCTGTTCTGTTTCTGATCACTGCTTACTTACTGATGAACTGATCGTTTTCTGGAGCCTCACCGATGTCATCCGATTCCCTGCGTATTATTTTTGCCGGAACCCCTGAGTTTGCAGTGCATTCCCTGGCGGCACTGCTGGAAACCCGTCATGAGGTTGTGGCGGTTTATAGCCAACCAGATCGCCCGGCGGGTCGAGGCCGCAAACTGGCACCGACTCCGGTTAAAGCACTGGCGCTGGAGCATGGCATTCCGGTTCATCAGCCGGTTTCTTTGCGGGATGAAGAAGCCCAACAGGTTCTGGCCAGTCACAATGCCGACCTGATGGTTGTGGTGGCTTATGGTCTGATTCTGCCTCAGGTAGTACTGGATACCCCTCGTTTGGGTTGTATTAATGTGCACGGTTCCCTGCTGCCGCGCTGGCGCGGTGCTGCTCCGATTCAACGCGCTATCTGGCAGGGTGATAAAGAAACCGGCGTGACCATTATGCAGATGGAGGCAGGCCTGGACACCGGCCCTATGCTGCTAAAAACCCATCTTGATATCGCAGCGGATGAAACATCTCAGACTCTGCATGACAAACTGGCGGCTCAGGGTGGTGAAGTACTGAAAGAAGCAGTTGATGCCCTGGCTGAAGGTACTCTCACACCGGAAATACAGGATGATAAGCTGGCGAATTATGCAGAGAAGCTGAGCAAAGCCGAAGCGGAAATCGACTGGTCGAAAGATGCTGTTTTTATTGATCGCTGCATTCGTGCCTTTAACCCATGGCCTGTGTCCTGGACGACACTGGATGGCCAGACCCTTCGTATCTGGCAGGCTACACCTGAAACCGGGAACAGTGATCTGGCTCCGGGCACCGTCATCAGTGCCGATAAAATGGGCCTACGTATCGCCTGTGGCGAAGGAATTCTGTGTATCAATAACCTCCAGCTGCCGGGTAAGAAAGCACTTTCGGTTGTGGATATCTTAAACTCAGGTAAAAGCCTGTTTATGGCTGGTGAAACCTGTTTAGGTCAATAATCTGAATAGGTTTTACTGAGTTGGTTGAATAATCCGGCCTCTGCATTTTGCAGGGGCTTTTTAGCAGATTACGGCGGTATATTATGGCTCGTCCCAATGTTCGTGTCGCAGCAATGCAGGCGCTTTTACCTGTAGTTTCACAGCAGGACTCTCTTTCCAGCAGCCTGCCTAAGCAGCTGGACAACATGCCTGACCAGGATCGGGGACTGTTGCAGGAGCTCTGCTTCGGTACGCTTCGTTGGCTGACTCAGCTTGAAGGGGTTCGTAACCAACTCCTTGAGAAGCCTTTTAAAACCAAAGACAGGGATATTGACCTGTTGCTATTGGTTGGCCTTTACCAGCTGCACTATATGCGGATACCTGCACATGCAGCAATTAATGAGACCGTGCAAGGCGCTGTGGATATCAAAAAGCCGTGGGCCAAAGGGGTGCTTAACGGTTGCCTTCGTCGCTTCCAACGGGAAGGAGAACAACTTCTGACAGCTCTTGAACGCTCTGATGCCGCCCGTCTGGCCCACCCGAACTGGTTACTGAATCATCTGAAAGAAGACTGGCCAGAACAGTGGCAACAGATCGCTGAGGCCAATAACCTGCATCCCCCCATGACTCTGAGGGTCAATCACAGTAAGGCGAACCGTGATGAATACCTGAATCAGTTAACAGCGGCCCAGGTTGATGGCAATGCCTGTAGCTACTCCCCCGACGGTATTCAGTTAGCGAAAGCGCTGGATGTAACCTTATTGCCAGGCTTTGCTGCTGGCGAGATCAGTGTGCAGGATGAGGCAGCACAGCTGTCCGCTCAACTGCTGCAACTGAAGCCGAATCAACGGGTGCTGGATGCCTGCTGTGCCCCCGGTGGCAAAACGGCACATATTCTGGAGCGGGAACCGACCGCTTCTGTCGTAGCAGTGGATAGTGAAGCTCATCGCTTGCAGCGGGTAGAAGAAAACTTCGAGCGCCTCGGGCTGAGTGCCGAGCTGCATTGCTCCGATGTTACCGACCTGGACAACTGGTGGGATGGCGAATTGTTTGATCGCATTCTACTGGATGCCCCCTGCTCTGCAACGGGCGTTATTCGTCGCCACCCGGACATTAAATGGCTACGTCGCAAAGCCGATATTCCAGCTTTAGCTGAGCTACAGCAATCGATGCTGCAGCTGCTCTGGAAAACACTTAAACCGGGAGGCATCCTGGTTTATGCTACCTGCTCGGTTTTATCCATGGAGAATTCAGAGAATATCCGGCAGTTTTTATCCGCCTCTAACGCCCACCTGATCGGGCCCCGGATGGTACCTTTTGGTCGTGATACTGGTTTTGGTCAACAACTGTTACCTCAGCCCCAGGGACACGATGGATTCTTTTACGCTGTTCTGCAAAAACCTGCGGAATAACAGTAAGAACTGCGGAAACATGACAGGTCACCTGTCAAAAGCCCAAAGCGGGCGGAAACCCAAAGCGGAATTAACTGAGATCTGATAATGAAGATTATTATTCTGGGTGCTGGCCAAGTTGGCGGTACCCTGGCTGAGAACCTGGCCATTGAAGAAAATGACATTACCGTGGTTGATACCGATGGAGCGCGGTTAAGAGAACTACAAAACCGTTTTGATATCCGCACGATACAGGGAAAAGGGTCATATCCGACCGTTTTGCGTCAGGCTGGCGGTGAAGATTGCGATATGCTGATTGCTGTAACCAACAGCGATGAAGTCAATATGATCGCCTGTCAGATCGCCTTTACCCTATTCCGCACACCTACCAAAATCGCCCGTGTTCGCTCCAATGCCTACTCAGGCAGAAAAGGCCTGTTTGGGGCCGAAGCGATCCCAATTGATGTACTGATCAGTCCGGAACAGGTCGTTACCAACCATGTTAAACGTCTGATTCAATATCCCGGTGCCTTGCAGGTACTCGACTTTGCCGGCGGTGTCGCTCAGTTAGTTGCTGTTCGCGCCTATTACGGTGGTCCTTTGGTGGGTCAGGAACTGGGTTACCTGCGCCAGCATATGCCCAATGTCGATACACGGGTTGCTGCAATTTACCGTCGTAACCGCGCTATCATCCCGCAGGGTGATACTGTAATTGAAGCAGATGATGAGGTCTTCTTTATCGCAGCACGCCACAATATTAATGCAGTGATGAGTGAGCTGCGCAAAGTCGACCACCAGTACAAACGTATTATGATCGCCGGTGGCGGCAATATTGGTGAGCGCCTGGCAGAAGCCCTGGAGCACGAGTATCAGGTAAAAATCATCGAATATGGTCTGCCCCGCTGCCAGGAGCTCTCGGAAAAACTCGATCGGACAATTGTTCTTCACGGCAGTGCCACCAGTAAAGACCTGCTGGTGGAAGAAAATATCGATGAGGTCGATATCTTCTGCGCTCTGACCAACGATGATGAAGTCAACATCATGTCGTCTATGCTGGCTAAACGCCTGGGTGCCAGCAAGGTACTCACCCTGATCAATAACGCTGCTTACGTCGACCTGGTGCAGGGGGGCGAAATCGATATCGCCATATCACCTCAGATGGCGACGATTGGCAGCCTGCTCACCCATGTACGTCGCGGTGATATTGTTAACGTACACTCTCTACGTCGCGGAGCTGCCGAAGCAATTGAGGCGATCGCCCATGGTGATGAACGAAGTTCAAAAGTCGTGGGTAAAGCGATTGAAGAGATCGACCTGCCGGATGGCACCACTATCGGCGCAATTGTACGCAGTGGTGAAGTTATCATTGCCCACGATGACGTCGTCGTGCAGCAGGATGATCATGTGATCATGTTCCTGGTAGATAAACGTAAAATTCGCGAAGTTGAACGCCTGTTCCAGGTAGGCCTCACCTTCTTCTGATGCCTCAGATTTGCTGACAATAATCTGCTAACGATGAATAAACGATCACTATGAATATTGTTATTACCATGCGCATTCTGGGGCTGCTGCTGATGCTGTTCAGTATCACCATGATGCCTTCTATTCTGATCTCAGCATTCTACAAAGATGGCGCACATCTGGCGTTCATCACAGGTATGTCGATCACTTTCTTTACTGGTTTTTTTACCTGGCTGCCTGTCAGGCGGGAGCGTAAGGAACTGAGGACAAGAGATGGCTTTTTGGTGGTGGTTCTTTTCTGGACAGTACTGAGCCTTTTCGGCTCCATTCCACTGTTCTTAACAGAAACACCGGATCTGAGCTTTACTGATGCGGTTTTTGAATCGGTTTCCGGGCTCAGTACAACAGGTGCAACAGTGATCACCGGACTCGATGAACTGCCCAAATCCATCCTTTTCTATCGCCAGCTTTTACAATGGTTGGGAGGTATGGGGATTATTGTCCTCGCAGTAGCGATTCTGCCGATGTTGGGAATTGGGGGTATGCAGCTCTATCGTGCTGAAATTCCGGGGCCAGTTAAAGACAATAAGCTGACACCCCGAATTACTGAGACGGCTAAGGCGCTGTGGTATATCTACCTGACTCTGACGCTTCTCTGCGCCGGTGCCTACTGGATCGCGGGTATGAGTTTATTCGATGCCGTCAGCCATAGCTTTTCTACAGTAGCTATTGGCGGTTTCTCTACTCATGATGCCAGTATCCGCTACTTTGACAGTGCTGCGATTGAGTCAATTGGCATCGTTTTTATGCTGATCTCGACGGTTAATTTCTCCCTGCACTTTCTTGCCTGGCGGGAGCGTTCGGTTAGAAACTATTTTTACGATCCTGAATTTAAGTTCTTTTTGTTTCTGATGACCCTTACCTCTGTCAGCACTATAGGAGTTCTTTGGCTCACCAGTACCTATAGCTTCGCAGACTCATTCAGAAACGGTTTATTTGAGGTGGTATCGGTTGCGACAACAACAGGGTTTGGTGTCGCTGACTTTTCACAGTGGCCCAGTGTACTGCCTTTTACTCTGTTTTTAGCCGCCTTTGTTGGTGGCTGCGCTGGCTCAACCGGGGGGGGCATGAAGGTTATCCGGGTCTTGCTGATTCTTAAGCAGGGCTTAAGGGAAGTTAAACGCCTGATTCACCCCAGCGCGGTTATTCCTGTAAAGGTTGGTGGCAGAAGTGTTCCTGACCGGGTCATTGAAGCTGTATGGGGGTTTTTCTCCGTCTATATGATGCTCTTTGTGGTAATGCTGATTGGGCTTTTGGCCACAGGGCTGGATCAGGTAACGGCCTGGTCTGCCGTTGGCTCAGCTTTGAACAACCTGGGGCCTGGCCTCGGCGATGTGGCTGCCCACTATGGCAATATTCCCGATATAGCCAAGTGGATTCTGATCGTCGCTATGCTGCTTGGACGTCTGGAAATTTTTACCCTGCTGGTGCTCTTCACACCAATGTTCTGGCGTCGATAACACGCCCGGACTCTCAACCCTGCCTCAATAAAAAAGAGCGATATCTCTGAGAAATATCGCTCTTTACCTACGTAGTTTTTGCAGGCCACCTAATAAAACCTTGCTTCACCCTCTGGACGGGTTTTAAAGCGTTTATATTCCCACTGATATTGCTCCGGGGCGATGGCAACCAACCGCTCTACCGTACGATTCATAGCCGTTACGGCCTGAACCTCATCCGGGCTGTAAATACCATCATCAGCCGCAATAAAATGAATATTAAAGCCCTGCCCGTCAGGCAGACGTTCCGCAAAACCGGCCATCACTTTCGCACCGGTTTTACTGATCAGACGGGTGACCAGTTTCGGTGAAAAACTCTCTATACCCATAAAAGGCGCAAAAACACCGCCCGAACGATCATCCGGCTCCTGATCCGGGAGGCTTCCTACAATGCCCCCTTGCCTCAGTGACTTTAGCAGGCTGGCAACACCTTTAAGGTTTGCCGGAACCATCTCCATTCCTGCCCGGGACCGGCCATGATAAATAATACGATCCAGCTCTTCGTTTTTCTGGGGCGCATACATCGCAGAAAAGGTGAAGTGGTGATTAATAAAGTGCCCGAACAGTTCCCAGTTACCTAAATGAGGCCCAAGAACGATAACGCTTTGCCCTGAGTTATGAAGCGCTTTCAGCTCATCAAGACCGTAGACATTTTTAACGTCGGACATAATATCTTCCAGCGGAGCAATCCAGCAGCGGCCGAACTCCATACCCATTTTCATGGTTTCCTGAAGACTCTTATTAACCCTGTCCTCCAGTTGCTCTTCCCCAAGCCCGGGATAAACCAATGACAGATTTTTGCGGGTAATCTGGGCCAGTTTGGTATTTCTCCGGTACATCAGCCTCCCCAGCCAACTACCCCATGACTGCAGCCGGGATAATGACCGACGGCTAAGAAAGCTTAGTAAGGATTTTGTCAGTCTCTGCTCTAAAAAATGCTTGATATGACGTTTTATCTTCTTCATCGTGAGCTCTTATCTTCAGTCATTGCCTTCTGAATAATAGTAAATTGCTTATCCAGAGCCCCCCGGTTACTTTCCACGACTTCAAACGCTTTTTTACCCAACTCCCGGCGCAAATCCGGTAGCTCAATCATCGGCCTTAACTGCGTAAAAATATCCATGGGGTCAGAGCATCGAGTCAGAGCACCATGCTGGTCAAAGGTCTCAGCGACATCGGAAAAATTAAATAGATGCCCTCCTGAAAGCACAGGTTTACCCAGCGAGGCGGGCTCCAATAGATTATGCCCACCAATGGGCATCAGGCTTCCGGCAACAAACGCAATATCTGAAGCGGCATACATCAGCATCAACTCACCCATAGTATCTGCTAAAAAGACACTGTCACTTTCAGTAAAACTGTCATCTGCTGAACGCCGTTTAAATGACAGGCCCTGAGAATCAATCAGATCCGCAACAGAATCAAAACGTTGAGGATGCCGGGGAACCAATATCAGAACGGCATCAGAGTGCTCTTTCAGTAAAAGCTGATGCGCCTCCAGTAAACGCTCATCTTCGCCCGCATGTGTACTGCCAGCAACCCAGACCGGGCGCTCACCAAACAGTCTCGTTTTAAGTGCCTGTCCTTTCTCCAGCAACTCCGGATCAGGATCGATATCAAACTTTATACTGCCGGTAACACTGACTTTATCAATAGGTGCCCCAAGCTCCATGAAACGTTTTGCATCTTCATCTGATTTAGCAGCAACCGCATAAATATTCGCCAGTATCTCCTGGGTCGTTGCCTTAAATTTCCGGTAGCTAACCAGTGACTTATCCGATAGACGACCATTTGCGAATACCACAGGGATGCTGCGTATATGACATCCCTGGATCAGGTTTGGCCATATCTCTGTCTCCATAATGATCGCAATATCAGGCTTTAAACTATCCAGGAAACGGTTGGCAAACCGGGGTAGATCCAGCGGAATCATCAGTTGCGTGCCTTTTCCTTTCAGTACCTTTCTTGCCTGGCGGGCACCCGTAGCCGTCATCGTGCTAACAACCAGCTGATGCTGTTCATACTCTTTCAGCAAACGATCAATCAGTGGTGTTGCTGCAATAACTTCACCAACTGAAGCGGCATGCAGCCAGATCACAGGTTTATCCGGTAGGCTCGGTGTATAGCCAAGGCGCTCGGAGAAGAGATTCAGTTCAGTACTCTCTTTTTTTGCCTTCCAAAGCAAAACCGGTGACAGCAGTGTCAGAATAGCGCTATACAGACTGCGGTTAATCTTCATAAATAACTCAATCTTTTTTTGATGTCATTTCAGCTCTCATAAAACTGAGAGTCAGGCGTATACCCATAAATTTAGTAACGCAAATAGGCTTAGATATCAGGATTGCGAGGAATGATCCGCCAGCAACTGATCAATTTTGAGGAAAACATCATCTGTTTGTATCAGCTCCATTGCGTGCGGATGGCGCACCCGTTCTCCCCAGGAGAGCTGATCAACAGATTTATGCCTATAGGTCTTCGCGGCCTCGGGGTATTTATTAACAACCCACTGCTGCCATTTATACGGCCCTGTTCGCTGAACATTTGAAGTGGCAAACAAACCGATAACCGGTGTATTTACAGCATTGGCAAAGTGTACCGGCCCTGAATCAGGGGCTATCACAAGAGAAGCACGCCGGATCAGTGCAACCAACCCCTGCAGTGATGTTTGAGCGACAAGGTTCAGCACAGGTGTTCCCGCCCGCTCCATAATTTCTTTGGCGTAGTAATGCTCAATATCCCGGTTTCCGCCAGTAATCACAGCTTTTAGCCCATACTGCCGATAGAGATACTCCACAACTTCGACATAACCATCCAGTGTCCAGTTACGGAAGTTTCTGGCTCGCTCGCTGGAGCATGGGGAGATGACAACGTAACGATCGCAGGGGCACTTCTGCCGGGCTTCTTCAATAGCCTCAGGGGAAACCGGTAGCTGCCACTCCATATCTTCAGGTCGTTCTGGTGCAATACCCAGCGTATTCAGAAAGTCATAAAAACCTTCGACAACATGGCTTTTATCCCGAGGTAAGATTCTTTGGTTGGTAAAGAGCCACTGCCAGTCTTTTGCCCGGGCCTTGTCGAAACCCAACTTGATGTCAGCTTTTATACCCAAGGACAGTACCGAAGCCCTGAGCGCCGCCTGCATATGTAAAAGCAGATCAAACCGGGTATCAGAAAGCTGCTTCCAGATTTCACGCATCCCTTTAAGCCCGGCGGATTTGTCGTAAACAATAAACTCGACCCCTGCCAGACCCTTAAGTAAACTGTGCTCCGCTTTGCCAGTCACCCAGACAATTCGTGTGTCAGGCCAAACCTGTTGCAGGCGCTTCACGACGGGGACGACATTTGACACATCGCCTAATGCAGACAGCCTGATCAGGCAGATAGTTTTGGGCGGTGTTTTCCGGAAACGAGTCATGACCATTGAAATATATTCCTCCAAGAAGCAGCACATTCTATATGATGCTGAACACCTGTCACAAATTGATGAGCGTTTCTTTCAGCCTGATTACTGGCGGGAGCAGCAGCGACTGACTGAACCCAGAGGGGGCCGGGGACAGGCTTTCTTTATTCAGCACCCGAATGGAACAGACTATCTGCTTCGCCACTATCGACGTGGCGGGCTAATAGCCAAAATCAGTCAGGACAAATACTGGTTTTCGGGTCTGGAAAAAAGTCGTCCGTGGCGAGAGTTTTACATCACGTATCAGCTGCACCAAGCCGGCTTGCCTGTTCCGCAACCTTTAGCTGCCCGGGTGGTTCAACATGGCCTGTTATACCAGGGTGACCTGCTTACCCTGAGAATCCCTGATGCCCGCCCCTTTGCCAGCTATCTGTCAGACTCTGCCCAGGTACTGCTGTGGCAAGAGGTTGGCAGAACAATCGCCCGCTTTCATCGCTGGGGTCTTAATCATGTTGACCTCAATGCCAACAATATTCTGGTCAATCCGGAGGGAAAGGTGTGGCTGATCGACTTTGATCGCTGCCAGAAGATGCCAAAACAGGGAGGCTGGCAGGAGCAGAATCTGGCGAGGCTCTATCGCTCTGTCTGCAAGCTCACTCTGACAAATAAAATCCCTGAAGAGCTGTGGCAAGCCTTACAGAAAGGTTACAAAAGTTAATGCTTCAGCTGCATTAAATCGGTACTTTTTACCGGTAATTAATCGTTTCTTAAGGATTCATCAGTTATATTGATCACCCCCTCCCCAAACGATTAATTATTAGAATATACGGATATATGTCAAAAATAACCCTTTCCATTGCCCTTACTGCTGTCTTTGTACTTTCCTATACCTCAAGAGTGCACGCTGATAATGCTTTCTCTGAATTTGCTTCAGATTTAGGCCAAGGCTATCAGAATGTATATAGCGCGGATAACCTCCCCTGGTTAGGAAAAACCCTATTGGTTGGCGGTATTTTTGCCAATACTGATCTCGATCAGGAGATCCAGGACAGCTATAACAACAACATCCTTTCGCAATCATCCAATGATTTCTCTGAGATCACAAAAACATTTGGTGATACAGCCCCAACCGCTATCTATTTTGGCCTGGCAGCGATCAACCGCCTCGCTTGCGAACGTGACTGCGGCCCTGTGCCGGAGTGGGGCGATCGCACAGCTCAGGCGCTCTTGGTAGGCTTACCCGCTGTTTGGGCTTCACAGGCTATTCTCGGTGGAGCCCGTCCACGGCATGGTGTTGGCTCTGAATGGAACATATTTGAATTTGAATACGAGCACACCGTCAGCGGTCATGCATATGTCGGAGCCGTTCCTTTTCTGACTGCAGCCCAAATGACTGACAACCCTTATGCCAAAGCCGTTTTTTATGGCCTATCACCACTAACTGGCCTCTCCCGCATGAATGACCAGAAGCACTACTTCTCACAGGTACTGATGGGCTGGCTCTACGCAGCCAAAGTTACAGAAGTGATCAATGGTAATCTACAGCCTGAAGACACCCTTGTGCTACCCTATGCGGACGAAGATACTGTGCTGTTAAGTGTGATTAAGCCATTCTGATATCATCGGATGGTGTAAAACCGGTAGATCACCGAGAAAGCGGCTAAATCAGCCGCTTTTTTTATGCTTGTTGCCCAATGTCCACTACATAGATATGCGGTCGAAATGTATACTTGACCGCTTATAAAAATTCATTAGCTCATTGATGGTGGCTAACTGAGATGAACCAAAATACGCCAGACGTAAAAACTTTTCAGGGCCTGATTCTGGCCCTGCAACAATACTGGGCCAATCAGGGCTGCGTTGTTCTGCAGCCACTGGATATGGAAGTGGGTGCCGGTACTTTCCACCCAGCTACTTTCCTGCGCTCTATCGGCCCTGAAACCTGGAATGCAGCTTATGTTCAGCCTTCCCGCCGCCCAACAGATGGCCGGTACGGCGAGAACCCTAACCGACTGCAGCATTACTATCAGTTTCAGGTCGTGATGAAGCCCTCCCCAAGTAATATTCAGGAGCTCTATCTTGACTCACTGCGGATGATGGGTATTGATACCACTATCCATGACGTACGCTTTGTGGAAGATAACTGGGAGTCGCCAACATTGGGTGCCTGGGGTCTTGGCTGGGAAGTCTGGCTAAACGGTATGGAAGTTACTCAGTTTACATACTTCCAGCAGGCTGGCGGTATTGAGTGCTACCCCGTAACAGGCGAAATCACCTATGGTCTTGAGCGGATCGCCATGTACATCCAGGGCGTAGACAGTGTCTATGACTTGGTTTGGACAATCGACCCAATGGGTAAAAAAGTCACTTATGGTGATGTTTTCCATCAGAATGAAGTGGAACAGTCCACCTATAACTTTGAGCACGCCGATGTTCCTATGCTGTTTAAGAACTTCGATCATTGCGAATCAGAATGCCAAAAGCTCTTAGGGCAGGACACACCACTACCTTTGCCGGCTTATGAGCAGGTTTTAAAAGCATCCCACACCTTTAACCTGCTGGATGCACGTCACGCAATTTCAGTGACTGAGCGTCAACGCTATATTCTGCGTGTACGTACGATGGCCCGTGACGTTGCCAACGCCTACTTCAAGGTGCGTAAAGATCTCGGTTTCCCGCTGGCGCCTGATGCCCTGCGTGAAGAAGTTCTGGCTCAGTATAAAGAGGAAGAGGCATAACATGGCTGAAGTACGTGATTTCCTGGTTGAGCTGGGTACGGAAGAGCTACCACCAACCGCACTGAAGCGCTTATCTGACGCTTTCGCTGAAAGCATTAAAGTGGGCCTGGAAAAAGCAGATATCCCATTCACAGAAGTAAAAGCCCTGGCAAGCCCTCGCAGACTGGCTGTTCAGGTTAAAGAGTTGGCAGTCGCACAGCCAGATCGTGAAGTTCAGCGTCGGGGCCCAGCCCTGCAAGCTGCACTGGATGCCGATGGTAAACCGACAAAAGCCGCTGAAGGTTTTGCCCGCTCCTGTGGTGTTGCTTTTGATGAACTGGAAAAGATGGAAACGCCTAAGGGGACCTGGTTGGTCTTTAACACCCTTCAGAAGGGTACTCAAACCTCCGACTTGTTGCCTGAGCTGATTAATAAATCAGTATCTCAACTGCCGGTACCTAAGCGCATGCGCTGGGGTTCCAGCCGCATCGAGTTCTCGCGTCCGGTACACTGGCTGGTAAGCCTGTTCGGTACTGACGTTGTAGATATGGAAGTACTGGGCTTGAAAGCAGGCCGTTCCACCATGGGGCATCGCTTCCACCACAATGAAGCGATTGAGCTGGCCTCTACCGATGATTACGTGGAAACACTGCGGAACGCTTTCGTTCTGGTTGATATGGAAGAGCGTCGTGAGACGATCCGTAAGCAGGTCAACGAAGAAGCATCCAAACTGGGTGCTATTGCGGAAATCGACGAAGACCTGCTGGATGAAGTCAATGGCCTGGTCGAGTGGCCTGTAGCCCTGACCGGTTCTTTTGAAGAGCGTTTCCTGGAGGTTCCGGCTGCCTGTCTGATCTCTTCCATGAAAGAGCACCAGAAGTATTTCCACATTGTGGATAAAGATGGCCAATTGAAACCTAACTTTATCACGATATCCAATATCGTCAGTAAAGATCCGGCGCAGGTGATTGCGGGTAACGAGAAAGTGATCCGCCCACGTCTGTCCGATGCTGCTTTCTTCTTTGAAACCGACAAGAAACGCCCGCTGGTGGATCGAATCGATGCGCTGAAAACTGTGACCTTCCAGAAACAACTGGGCAGTATCTACGACAAATCTCAACGTGTCAGCCAGATCGCTCAGTTTATTGCAGAACAGATTGGCGGCGACAAAGCAAAAGCGCAGCGTGCTGCCGACCTGAGTAAGTGTGATCTGGTAACCGAAATGGTCCTGGAATTCACTGACCTGCAAGGTATCATGGGTGCACATTATGCCGCTAACGATGGTGAAGATGCCGAAGTTGCTCAATCTCTGAACGAGCAATACATGCCACGTTTCTCCGGTGATGAACTGCCAGCAACTCAGACGGGAATGGCTCTGGCCATCGCGGATCGTATCGACACACTGGTAGGCATCTTCGGTATCGGCCAGCGCCCAACCGGTGATAAAGATCCATTTGCTCTGCGCCGTACCACGATCGGAATCCTGAGTATTCTGGTGCACAACAAACTGGATATTGACCTGAAAGATCTGATCGCTCTCAGCATCGCCCAGCATGGTGACCTGCCTAAAACAGAAGGTCTGGCTGAAGATGTGCTGAACTATATGCTGGACCGTTTCCGTGCCTGGTATCAGGCTGAAGGCATCGCTGTTGAAACCTTCCTCGCAGTGCGTTCACGCCCGGTAAGTAACGCGTATGACTTTGATCGTCGAGTACAGGCCGTAACAGCCTTCAGCAAGCTGGACGAGGCCGAAGCTCTGACTGCTGCCAACAAGCGTGTGAACAACATTCTGGCTAAACAGAACTATCAGGGCAATGCTCAGGTTGATACTGCATTACTGGCAGAAGATGCAGAAAAAGTGCTGGCTGAACAGGTTGCTGCAAAGCAAACTGAACTGGCACCTCTGTTTGCAGCTGCAGATTATCAGGCCGCGTTAAACAGCTTAGCCAGTCTGCGTAGTGCAGTTGATAACTTCTTCGACAATGTGATGGTGATGGCTGATGATGAGCAAGTTAAAAATAACCGACTTGCTCTTCTGGCGTCCCTGAGCAGCCTATTCTTAGAAGTTGCCGATATCGCTCTACTGCAGCAATAAGCGACAAAAACAGCTGACAAAAACACAATCCCTGTAATCCTTTACATATCGTGGTTGTTAAAGCTGGAAAAGAGCCGTATTTTTACGGCTCTTTTTTTATATATTTTATACACCACCATCCACCCCATAACAGAATTCCAAATACAGCCATGACTAAACTGGTTATCCTCGACCGCGACGGCGTTATCAATCTGGACTCAGATGCTTTTGTAAAAAATGCAGACGAGTGGATTCCCATAGAAAACAGCATCAAGGCAATCGCACGGCTTTCCAGGGCCGGTTATCTGATTGCAGTAGCAACCAACCAATCGGGTTTGGGTCGTGGTCATTTCAACCAGAATGACCTTGATGCGATGCATGATAAGATGACGCAACTCGTCGAGGCTGAAGGTGGTTCCTTTGCCACCATAAAATACTGCCCCCACAAACCTGATGAAGGATGTGAGTGTCGTAAGCCTCTGCCCGGCCTTATCGATCAAATTATGGAAGAGCTAAGCATCAGTGACCTATCAGGCTGTTTTATGGTTGGGGATAGCTTACGCGACCTTCAGGCGGGTGAAGCTCGGGGATGCAAAGCGGTACTGGTTAAAACCGGTAAAGGGGAGAAAACACTCGCCACTAACGAAGGGCTGGAAAATGCGTTAGTGTTTGATGAACTGGCAGACTTTATTGACTGGTTGCTTGAAACTGAAAACTAACAACAGCTTCCTCCAGAACCTCGATTCGTAAGAATGGGAGCTACGTTTGCCAGCAAGAAGTGAAACTTCTGATAGGGCTATTATAAAAAGTCCCCGCACAATGACGAGGACTTTGTCAGCAACCAGAAAGCAGCCCACAGGCTGCTTTTTTGTTTTCCGATGTTTAAACGAAATACTTGGTTAAACGTCCAAATTTGCAACGGTCAGGGCGTTAGTTTCGATAAAGTCACGGCGAGGCTCTACTTCATCCCCCATCAGAGTGGTGAAAATCTGATCTGCAGCAACAGCATCTTCAATACTAACCCGCAGCATACGACGGGTTTCCGGGTCCATGGTGGTTTCCCAGAGCTGACTGGGGTTCATCTCACCCAGACCTTTGTAGCGCTGAATACTGAAGCCACGGCGGGCTTCGCCCAATAGCCAGGTCAGAGCATCAGAGAAGCGGCTTACTTCGCGTTTACGCTCGCCACGCTTAACATAAGCGCCCTCTTCCAGTAGGCCATCCAGCCGGGCTGCCAGCTCACTGATCGCTTTGTAATCCTGCGATTTAAAGAAGTCCAACCCAAACCGATACTCGGTTGGCACTCCATGGGCCAGAATAGTCACTTCCGGCAGATATACACTACGCTCACTATCATGTGATACACGCCATTCAAAGCGCATCGCAGGATGTCGACCAGCATTCTCTTCCAGGACTGCTTTTAACTGATCAACCCAGGCCTGAACTGCAGTCTGATCAGCCAGAGCCGCATCATCAAGCAAGGGTAAATCCAGCATCTGGTCTAAAACCGGCTGAGGATACGCCCGATATAAACGGGTAATACGACGTGAAACATCCTGATAACTGGCAACCAGTCCACCGAGTGCTTCGCCCGTAATACCCGGAGCCTCTGGGTTAACGTACAGAGCGCCACCATCAAGGGCGGTATTCGTCAGGTACTCTTCCAGAGCCAGTTCATCCTTCAGGTACTGCTCATGCTTACCGCGCTTAATTTTATACAGTGGCGGTTGAGCAATAAATATATGACCACGCTCGATCAGTTCCGGCATCTGACGGAAGAAGAAGGTCAGCAGCAACGTGCGGATATGAGAACCATCCACATCAGCATCCGTCATAATGATAATGGAGTGATAACGCAGTTTATCCGGGTTGAACTCTTCCCGACCAATACCACAGCCCATAGCGGTAATCAGAGTACCAACCTCTGCCGACGACAGCATTTTATCAAAACGTGCTTTCTCGACGTTCAGAATCTTACCTTTCAGCGGCAAAATCGCCTGGGTTTTACGGTTACGACCCTGCTTAGCGGAACCGCCTGCAGAGTCACCCTCCACTAAGTAAAGCTCTGACAGCGCCGGGTCTTTCTCCTGGCAGTCGGCCAGTTTTCCCGGTAAACCGGCAATATCCAGTGCCCCTTTACGGCGGGTCATCTCACGGGCTTTACGGGCAGCTTCACGGGCCCGGGCGGCATCAATCATCTTATTAACGATTGCTTTAGCTTCGTTCGGTTTTTCCAGCAGGTAATCGGCAAATAAACGTCCCATCTCTTGCTCAACTGCAGATTTCACTTCCGAAGAAACCAATTTATCTTTAGTTTGCGATGAGAACTTAGGATCAGGCACTTTCACAGAGACAATGGCAGTCAACCCTTCACGGGCATCTTCACCGGAGGTGTTCGCTTTATCTTTTTTAACCTTGGGGTCCTGTTCAATATAGTTGTTCAGTGTACGGGTTAAAGCCGCACGAAAACCGGCAAGGTGAGTACCGCCATCACGCTGAGGAATATTGTTAGTGAAACAGTAGATATTTTCCTGGTAGGAATCGTTCCACTGGAGGGCCACTTCAACCCCGGTTCCATCTTCCCGCTCTGCCGAAAAATGGAATACATCATTCAGTGCTGTTTTGTTCTGATTCAGGTACTTAACAAAGGCACTCAGGCCACCTTCATATTTGAAGTTATCAGTACGTCCCGAGCGTTCATCGGTCAGCGTGATGCTGACACCAGAGTTCAGAAAAGAGAGTTCCCGCAGACGCTTTGCCAGAATGTCATAGTGAAACTCAACGTTAGTAAAAGTTTCTGGTGAAGGATGAAAGCGGGTTTCTGTGCCGGTTTTTTCCGTTTCACCGATCACTCGTAATGGTGTTTCAGGTACCCCGTGAACATAAACCTGCTCATGAACCTTACCACTGCGCCATACCGTCAGGGTCAATTTCTCGGAAAGGGCGTTTACAACAGAAACACCAACACCATGCAGGCCACCGGATACTTTGTAGCTATTATCATCAAACTTACCACCAGCGTGCAGCACCGTCATAATCACTTCAGCGGCTGATACACCTTCTTCTTCGTGCATATCCACAGGAATACCGCGGCCATCGTCTGATACTGTAATCGACTCGTCCGGGTGGATAATGACCTTAATATCAGAACAATGACCCGCCAGCGCCTCATCAATTGAGTTATCCACCAACTCAAACACCATATGGTGCAGGCCTGTTCCATCATCGGTGTCGCCGATATACATCCCTGGACGCTTACGAACCGCATCGAGACCTTTTAAAACCTTAATGCTGGATGAATCGTATGATTGTTCGCTCATATCCTGTTCCTGTGTTTACAGCCGGTTCAGCTTACCTGATGGCAGCGGACCCGGGTGTGTGATCTAACTCACCATGTTTCACGTGAAACACAGTCATTGGCGTTGACGCTGACCAAGATTGGATCAGTGCATCCGCCTCCACACTGGTAATAAAAACCTGGCACTGCATCTCTTCCAGCACCTGGCATAAATAATTTCGGTGTTCACTGTCCAGCTCAGCAGGCAGGTCATCAACCAGATAGATACTCTGTTTTCCGGTTATTTTCTGCATCAGTCGCCCCTGAGCTAAAAGCAAAGCGCACACCACTAATTTTTGTTGTCCACGGGATAACACGTCCACCGCTGGTAGTTTGTTAACCCTGATTTTAAGATCTGCTCTGTGCGGCCCTGACTGAGTGAAGCCAAGTGCCAAGTCTTTTTCTCTGTTTTGGCGCAGTACATCAAGACAGGAAGCTGATCTATCCCACCCCCGGTAATAACTGAGAGACACCTCATCCGAGAATGCTAACTCCGACAGAGTCGACTTAAACTCAGGTATCAACATCTCAACGTAGCGAGCGCGGTAAAGATCGATTTGTTCCGCATACCCAGCCAACGCCTCATCCCATGTATCATGCTGCGCAGAGCCCTGCATTTTACCATATTTCAGCAGCTTATTGCGCTGTTTCAGCGCTTTTTGCCCCGCCTGCCATACCGGGAAAAAAACATGTTCCACGTGAAACACTCCCCAGTCAATAAACTGGCGACGAACTTTAGGCGAGCCTTCAAGTAACTGGAAAGACTCAGAGTTGATCGTTTGCACCGGGAGTAATTCGGCTAACTGAGATGCAGTCCTTGCCTGCTGACCAGCAATTCGGATCTGCTGCTCACCCTGCCGGTTGCGTGAAATACCAATAGGAACAATCTGTTGATGAGCAGCAAGAGCATTAAAGACTTCGGCAAACAGGGTATAAGCATCCTGTTCGAAATTAATGATGGCAGACGTACGACTTGCACGGAAAGAGCGTCCGGTGGAAAGAATAGAGATCGCTTCAAGTATTGAGGTTTTACCTGCACCATTTTCGCCAATAATCAGATTAACACCAGAAGCAGGTTGTAATCGTAGCGCTTTCAGATTTCTGAAATCTGCAATATCCAGCCGCCGTATACTCATGTCCTTCGGTCTCTGATCAATCCAGCGATGAAAATAAATAAAGCCTTACCACTTAATCGGCAAGGCTTTAAACAGGCTGTTTTCTCTAATGGATTCTGCATGACAGCATGATTCAGACATACTGAAGTTTTACAGGCGCATGGGCATCACAACATAAAGTGAGTCATCATCTGTGCCGAACTCTTCAATCAAAGCACTACTGTTAGCATCTGAAGCCGTAATCTTGATCTGCTCATTATTGAGTACATCCAGAACATCTAAAACGTAAGTCACATTGAAGCCAATTTCCAGAGAGTCACCCTGATAGTTGACGCTGATGTTTTCTTCAGCCTCTTCTTGCTCAGTTGGGTTATTTGCTGTGACTTCCAGGTTGCCATCGGTCAGACAAAGCCGAACACCACGGTATTTCTCATTAGAAAGAATAGATGCACGATGAAGAACTTCGCGTAGCTCCTGACGATCAGCAACAACCACCTTGTTACCATTTCGGGGAATCACACGCTCATAATCCGGGAATTTACCATCCACCAGTTTAGAGGTAAAAATATAGTCACCGGTTTTAACCCGGATATGATTGCTCCCCAATACCACTTGTACTGGTGTGTCTGAATCATCAAACAAACGACCCAGACCGACGATACCTTTGTGAGGAACAATCGAACGAACCACACTGGTTGCACCATGATCAATCGGCAAAGAACAGGTGGCCAAACGGTGGCCATCGGTAGCAACACTACGAAGCATACCAGGGCTCAGTTCCAGTAAGAGACCATTCAGGTAGTAACGCACATCATTCTGTGCCATAGCAAAGGAAGAACGATCCAGCAAACGCTTAAACTCTTTCTGAGTCAGTTCGAAGGACAGGTCCTGCTGGCTCTCTTCCACTTTCGGGAATTCCGCTGCCGGAAGCGTGGATAGAGAAAAACGGCTGCGGCCTGAACGGATGATAACCTTTTGATCCTGAAGAGAAAATTCTATCTGAGACTGATCTGGAAGGGACTTACAAATATCAAAAAGCTTCTTTGCAGGAACCGTGGTCGCACCCGGCACTTCTACCGCGCCATCGATAGACAAGTGGCTGAGAATTTCAACTTCCAGATCCGTACCTGTCAGAGACAACCCCTGAGGATCGGCAACAACCAGTACATTAGACAGCACAGGGAGCGTTTGACGACGCTCAACAACACCATTCAACAGCTGAAGCGGTCGCAACAGAGCTTCACGGGAGACGGTAAATTTCATAACAGACTATTCCATAAAAATTTAACTGATGTTGAAGTGCTCAACACTTCAGACACACTTAATTTGTTTTTCTTTCAACACCGGGAAAACCCAGCTTAGCTGGTCAGCGCTCTTAAAAGACTCTTGTAGTCTTCACGGATCTCAGCATGCTCTTCCTGTAACTCTTTTACTTTGCGGCAGGCATGTAAAACGGTGGTGTGGTCACGCCCGCCAAAAGCGTCGCCAATCTCAGGATAACTGTGATTAGTCAGTTCTTTCGCCAACGCCATGGCCACCTGACGTGGCCGGGCAACCGAGCGGCTTCGTCGTTTCGATAAAAGATCCGGCACTTTAATGCTGTAGTATTCCGCCACAGTACGCTGAATATTATCGATACCAACCTGCTTATCCTGAACCGCAAACAGATCGCGCAGAGACTCCCGGATAAAGTCAGTGGTGATGGGCTGACCTCTGAAGTGAGAATCCGCAATTACTTTTTTCAGAGCCCCTTCAAGATCCCGCACATTAGAGCGAATTTTCTGAGCGATAAAAAAAGCAGCGTCATCAGATAATAAAACTCTCGCCTGATCTGCTTTCTTTTTAAGAATCGCCACCCGGGTTTCCAGCTCCGGCGGATCAATTGCCACCGTTAAGCCCCAACCAAAGCGGGACTTTAAACGCTCCTCCATCCCACTGATCTCTTTTGGAAAACGATCACTGGTCAGAATCATCTGCTGCCCACCTTCCAGCAGCGCATTGAATGTATGGAAAAACTCTTCCTGCGAGCGTTCTTTACCGGCAAAAAACTGAATATCATCGATCAGCAGGGCATCCACACTGCGATAGAGACGTTTAAAGTCATTGATCGCATTCAGCTGAAGCGCTTTCACCATATCCGCTACAAAACGTTCAGAGTGAAGATACATCACCTTAGCATTGGGGTTTTGCTGTACCAGAAAGTTTCCCACAGCGTGCATAAGGTGCGTTTTACCTAAGCCTACCCCGCCATACAGAAACAACGGGTTATAAGCACCACCAGGGTTTTCAGCAACCTGGCGGGATGCTGCACGGGCCAGCTGATTGGATTTACCTTCGACAAAGGTTTCAAAAGTGTGATTGGGGTTCAGAGCACTCTGATGTTTCAAGGCGCCATCAACCTGCACCGTACGCTCAGGTTTAACTGAAGAGTTACCTGAGCTATGTGTAGATGGGCTTCCACTTCTACTACCGGAGGTACCGGAAGTTGACGAAACAGAAGTCAATTTGGCTGATGTGTCTGCTGAGGTCTCGGGCTCCTGTACAAAATGAGGCCGCGGCGGGGACGTCCGGACAATCACACCAGGAGGCGTTACGGGTCGTGTCGTTGCCTCAGGGGCAGAAACCGTTCGTTTGCTGCCAATCTCCAGAATAAGCTGCGGCGGCTGATCATTACTCAGCTCATTTAACAGCTCAGAAATCCGTGCCAAATATTTATCAGAGACCCACTGGAGAACAAAACGGTTAGGTGCTAACAGTTTCAGACTTTGCCCTTCAGTATCAGCCTGAAGAGGGCGAATCCAGGTATTAAACTGCTGTGAAGGCAGTTCATCCTGTAAGTAACCTAAGCATTTCTGCCAGAGCGCTAAAGACACGGTCGATCCCCAAGAAAAACAAAGGAGCATTTTATCGGTTAAGGCTTAGGTTATCCACATACAGAGCATTATATCGGGGAATTTCATTGTTTTTGCTGCTGTGGATAACAGCGTTGGCTGGATGGCTTAAGCACTGGGGAGTATACAGGGCATAATTTTGCATGTGCATAAGGTATGATTTTATCCACAGCTCACTCCAAGCATGCTGACAGTTATAATGCTTTTTATCTTCCGGGTTATACAAGAGTCCAAATCAGCTATAGTGTGGTCCGCAGAGCCTTATCCACAGAAAAGTCTTCCTTCTATATATATCACTACTATTATCTTTCTTTATTTAATAAATCTATATTGATTCTGTTTACAGCTTGGATAACTGGTCTGTTTAGACCCCTCGGGAAGTTTTCACCAAAAACCATTGGAAACCCCCTGAGTTAAAAATACTGGCAGAGAACTCTTAACCACCGTGCAGAAGATTTTAAGGATGCAAAGCGGATGTTTAATGCTTAAAATTCAGGCATCTAAGGTGAGTTCCTGGCGAATAAAGTTATGCACAACCACTTTTTCTTCAGGAAATATTTGAAGTCTCAGGCGTTATTCTCTAGAATCTCCGCCCTGATCAAAGACTAGGCGCACTTTCTGCGCCATTTTGAAAGTGAAAGTGTGGGAATACAGTCATGAAAAGAACTTTTCAACCAAGCGTTCTGAAACGCAAGCGTAACCACGGATTCCGTGCTCGTATGGCGACTAAAAATGGTCGTAAAATCATCACTCGTCGTCGTGCCAAAGGCCGCGTACGTCTGAGTGCCTGATTTCTGGTTTGCTGATTTATTAGCACGATGACCAGTTACGGGTTTCCCCGGGATGTCAGACTTCTGACAGCCGGGGATTACCGCTCCGTATTTGATGACGTCCAGATCAAAGTGTTTGGTCGTTGTTTTATGATTCTTGCCCGCCCTAATACTCTGCCCCACCCTCGCATCGGCCAGATTCTGGCTAAAAAAAATCTTCGTCGAGCAGTTGATCGAAATCGGATCAGACGTCTTACCCGTGAATCGTTTCGGCTGAATAAGCATCAGATGCCTGCGATGGATCTTGTCTTGCTCACACAGAAAGGTCTCAATGATCTCTCTTCAGAAGAATATGCTCACCAGCTTAATTTGGCTTGGAAACGGCTAGAGACGTTGCATCGCAAGAAGCTATCCGGTGAAAAGTCCGGCCACAAACCACGTGGTAAGCGGAAACCTCGTCCGGAAAAATAACAATCCTGATGCTATTTCAAAGATTTATCCCCGGTATCGCTTGCCAGAGAGCAGCGTCACACTCAAAATAGCATTTCATTTTTTTCAACACGAATCCGGTAAGAGCATACCCATGGACGTGAAACGTTTATTTTTGATCATATCCCTGGCCCTGGTATCTTATCTGATGGTGGTTCAGTGGAATAAAGATTATGGCCCACAAGCTCAAGCGCCTGTGGTACAGAATACACTTCCATCTGCATCATCATCAGTGAATGATCTGGCCCAGGAGGATATCCCCCAGAATTCGACCCGTGGCGACCTGCCTAATACGACAGAAGCCAGTACTTCTCTGATTGAGGTACGCACCAATGTACTGGATCTTCGCATTGATCCAAAGGGTGGTGATATCGTATATGCAGCGCTACCGGAGCATTTGGCTCAGGTGAGTACTTCGGATACTCCTTTCGTTTTGCTGGAACGTAGTAAAATCCGTACTTATGTTGCGCAAAGTGGTCTGGCTGGTGTCAACGGCCCGGATGCTTCCCGTGGTGGTCGCCCTCTGTTCAGCGCAGAAAAAACCAGATATGAGCTGACGGAAGGTGAAAACAGCCTTCAGGTTGATCTGAATTTTGTTCAGAGTACCGGCGTGCAAATCACCAAGCGTTTTACTCTGGATCGGGATAGTTACAATATTCGTGTTGAGTACCTTGTTAATAATACCAGTAGTGAAACCTGGTCCGGTTATTACTTTGCTCAATTAAAGCGTGATAACTCACCAGATCCGACTCAGGCTGAAGGCATGGGCATGGTCTCTTATCTGGGAGCTGCTATTTCTACAGCTAACGAGAAATACGAAAAAATCACCTTTGAAGATATTCAGGAAGCCGACGTTAAGCGTGAGTCTGTAGGCGGTTGGGTTGCGATGATCCAACATTATTTTGTCAGTGCCTGGATTCCTGATCAGAATATCAAGCAGGAGTACAGCACCCGTAGTACATCCCGGGGCGATAATATCGTAGGCTTCTCCAGCCCTGAAACGGTTCTGCAACCTGGTGAGCAGGCTACTTTGGGCAGTAACTTATATGTTGGCCCTAAAGTTCAGGAACAGCTGGAATCAGCAGCGCCAAACCTGGAGCTGACAGTCGATTTCGGTTGGCTCTGGTTTATTGCACAACCTTTGTTCTGGATGCTCAATCTGCTGCATGGTTTCCTGGGTAACTGGGGCTGGTCAATTATTATTCTGACAGTAATGATTAAAGCGGCATTCTTCCATCTGTCTGCATCGGCATACCGTTCCATGGCGAATATGCGTCGCGTCGGCCCGGAACTGCAACGGATGAAAGAAAAGTACGGCGAAGATCGTCAGAAGATGTCTCAGGCGATGATGGAGCTGTACAAGAAAGAGAAGATCAATCCCATTGGTGGTTGCCTGCCGATTCTGATTCAGATGCCGGTATTTATCGCACTGTACTGGATGCTAATGGAAAGTGTAGAACTGCGTCATGCGCCGTTTATGCTTTGGATTGAAGACTTGTCAGTAAAAGATCCGTACTTCGTATTGCCGATTATTATGGGCGCATCCATGTTTATTCAGCAACTGCTGAACCCGACACCTCCTGACCCAATGCAGGCGAAGTTGATGAAGGCACTACCTGTTGTCTTTACAGTATTCTTCCTGTGGTTCCCGGCAGGCTTGGTACTGTACTGGGTTGTGAATAACGTACTGTCTATTGCTCAGCAATATGTGATTACTAAGCGTATTGAAGCAGGCAGTGATGATAAAAAAGCAAAAGCTTAGCATCGGCTAATTTTTGCTTGAAAAGCCCCTTCGGGGGCTTTTTTCGTTTTACCCACAACCTGTTTTAAGTTATTCAGGCGGCTTTAGCTTAAGCATAAAGTAAGCGGATTGGATATCATTCGGTATTTTGATGTAAGCCTGACCATTGTTGTTCAACTCTAAGATTATTACGGGGATTTTGGCCATGACACAAAGCGCTGCATACACCATTGATACGATCGCTGCACAGGCAACCCCCCCGGGTCGTGGTGGCGTGGGGATTATTCGCGTCTCTGGACCAAAAGCTGCCTTATTGGCTGAACAGCTGCTTGGTGTTATACCAAAACCCCGCTATGCCCATTACGGCCCTTTTTATAGTGAAGATGGTGGTGTCATGGATGAAGGCATCGCCCTGTATTTTCCTGGCCCCAACTCTTTTACCGGCGAAGATGTGCTAGAGCTTCAAGGCCACGGTGGCCCCATCATTATGGATATGATGCTGAAACGGGTTTTAGCCTGTGGCGTACGCATGGCCCGGCCCGGTGAGTTCTCTGAGCGGGCGTTCCTGAATGACAAGATGGACCTGGCTCAGGCGGAAGCGATTGCCGACCTGATCGATAGTGTTTCGGAGCAAGCAGCCCGTAATGCGGTGCGCTCTTTGCAGGGCGCTTTCTCCGATAAAGTCCATCTGCTTGTGGATAAGCTAACCCACCTACGTATGTATGTAGAGGCTGCTATCGACTTTCCGGAGGAAGAGATCGATTTTCTGGCAGATGGTAAAGTGATAGCGGATCTGGAGGCGATTCAAGCGGAGTTGCGGCAGGTACAAAGCAGTGCCAGCCAAGGTGCTTTGATGCAGGAAGGTATGACCGTAGTCATCGCCGGGCGTCCGAATGCGGGTAAGTCGAGCCTGCTGAATTGTTTGTCTGGCAAAGACAGTGCTATCGTTACCAACATCGCGGGTACGACCCGGGATGTGTTGCGGGAACAAATTCATATCGATGGTATGCCGTTGCATATTGTGGATACGGCTGGTCTTCGGGAGACGCCGGATCAGGTTGAGCAGATTGGTGTGGAACGGGCCTGGAATGAGATCAAACAGGCTGACCGTGTTCTCCTGATGATTGATAGCACGGAAACTCAGGTGAACGATCCGCATACGTTATGGCCGGAGTTTATCGATCAATTACCTCCTTCGGTGCCTGTCACTGTGGTACGCAATAAGATCGACCAAAGTGGAGAAGTGGCGGGTATTGATTTATCCACAGAGCGGCCGGTGATCAGACTTTGCGCCCGTTCCGGCGAGGGTGTGGATAATTTGACGCAGCATCTGAAGGAGACTGTAGGCTATACCGGTAGTACCGAAGGTGGCTTCAGTGCCCGACGACGTCATCTGGATGCATTGGAACAGGCCAGTGAATTTATCAATAACGGTCACTATCAACTGCTGAATATGGGAGCAGGTGAATTACTGGCTGAAGACCTACGTATGGCGCAGCAGGCTTTGGGTGAGATCACTGGACAGATGAGTGCCGATGACCTGTTGGGCAAGATCTTTGGTTCTTTCTGCATCGGGAAATAAACCACTATTGGAAAGATTTATAGTCACCAGAATTTAGAGATATTCAGATGAGATTCAGTACACCGGTTAGAGCTGCTTTCTGGATGTCCGGAGCACTACTTTCCTTTATGGCGATGGCGGTATCCGGTCGTGAGCTTTCAGCTGAGCTTGAAACCTATCATATTCTCTTCTTCCGCAGTGTGATCGGGGTTTTTCTGATTGGAGCCCTAATTGCACATCAGGGCGCGCACCTGTTAAAAACTCAGCATCCGGTACGTCATGGTCTGAGAAATATCGCACACTATGCAGGGCAATATGGATGGTTCTATGGGCTAGCTTATATCTCCCTGGCTGAGGTGATTGCCATCGAGTTCACCACTCCGGTCTGGACCGCTCTGTTTGCTTTTTTTCTGTTGGGCGAGAAGTTGACGCCAGCTCGCCTGACAGCTCTGGCTTTAGGGCTGACGGGGCTGGTGATGATTCTAAGACCCTCGACGCAAGGGATGAACCCTGCTGCACTGGCGGTTCTGGCCGGAGCTGTGGGTTACGCTTTCTCCTACATTCAGACCAAGTCTTTATCGGCGACGGATGCCCCATTGACGATTCTCTTCTATATGACTGTGATGCAGCTGCCCTTTGGCATGATACCTAGTGTTTTGGACTGGCAGTGGCCAAGTTGGGAGATGTTGCCCTGGATCGTTCTCGTGGGTGTGACGGCGATGAGTGCCCATTACTGCATGACCCGAGCATTTAAACTGGCTGATGCAACCGTGGTGGTTCCGATGGATTTTCTGCGTCTGCCTCTGATTATGTGTGTTGGCTATCTGCTTTATCAGGAGTCGGTGGATATCTGGGTACTTGCAGGTGCTGCTGTTATGTTCAGCGGTAATCTGATCAATGTTCGGGCTGAACAGAAAAAGCTGAGACTGGCTTCAGATAATAAAAATCCGTCCTGATTATCGCTTAGCCAAAATCAGCAGATTTCTTGGGCTGATTGTTTTTTCGCAAAATTGATAAAGTTCCACGTGAAACCCCGTCTCTTCAAGTACCAGTGCCCGGTCTGCCACCAGCCAAATTTCGAGAAGTCTGCGAAAATAACTTTGCAGCCATTCCAGCTTGCGAACCATTAGCAATTTTTCAGCTCCTTCCGTCAACGCCTGAGACATTTCTCGTTCGTTGAAGGGCAAATTGTCGGAGTCATGATCATCGCTTAACAGCTCACGATTGATCAGAGCCCAGTGAACAAACTCTTTGAATCCACCGGAGAGCAGTTTCTTCGGGAAAGCCGGCAGAGGTTTATAACGGGTCTCCCCTGTCAGAGAGTGACGTAAAAGATCAAAGCTTAATCGCCAGTGCAGTTCGATATCCCGCAAGCGGCTGACACGCTGACCACCGGTCACGGTTTCCTGCAGCGGGATTTTCAGGTCCTGTCGATCGAGTCTTAACGGGCTACCCTGACCCGCCTTCGACAGCGGCTGATAAATATCATCTGAGGTCAGGTGATAACAACAGGGCGCAACCGCAAGCTGTTTAATAGCTTGTGCAGAGTTACAGCACTGGCTGATCAGGTGAGTATGCAGATCACCGCAGGCATGAAGAGCGACGGCAGTATTATGCTGATTTAAAAGTCGGGACACATCATTAGACAGAGCATCACCTTGCTGCATGCGTTGTTGCAGTTGTGGATAGCGTTTTTTTTGCTGATGGATCAGCGCTTCACCCTGAATACAAAGGCTGTGTTGCCACTCAAGACTGGTTACCTCATAGCCTTTACGGATGGATAGCAGCCGGCCCAGATGACCTTTGCCGGCACACCATTCCAGAAGCTTCTGCTTAGATGGAGAGTTTGCTGCTGACAGATATTCCGTAACCAGCTCAATCTGCTGCCATTTTCGGCCGGGAATTCCGCTGCTCAGATATTTTATACACACAGGTTCCTGATAGTCGGATAGTACTGAGTTATCCACATCCGTTATGCAAGCGAAAGAGTTGCTCTGTTGTGATATGCCCTGAATACGCTTTTCAAGCAGTCCGATGTCGTCCAGGCAAGGTAGCCAGGGTTGCAGCCATTGCTTGCTTGCCTCTGAGTTTTGACTTAATTGCTCAAATTCTTTCTGATTCAATTTTGTTAGCTTAGACAGCAGATTCTCCGGCAACTGACTACACTCACTGAGTTGCCGGATATAGAAAGGGCGCATCTGCCAGAAAGGACGATATTGCGTAAGCAATTGATCAGCATGATGAAAAAGAGAGCGCAGCACATCAACCTCTGAAATAAGCGGTAGGACAAGATAAACCTAGCCGGGCACAGCTTAAAATGAACCATTTGAACGGGAATATTCAATTTTACCGGTTAAAGGACAAATAAGTGCCAATAAATAGAAACTAAATTGGATTTTAGCCTCAAATGCAGGCACAATGCGTGCCCCTCAGGGTGAAAGACTGCTGTTTTCTCCGAATCTGATCCTCGAATCAGCCCCGATTGCGCACAGCGCGTACCCTGCCAATGAGATAGCCAATGCAGGCTATCTGTATTAGTGAGCAGTATGCCGCTCTTTGATAAGTGGCACAGACTCCTTTTAAGCGAAGTGGAACCCGTAATTGATATTGAGCGATATTTTACCGCGTCAGTATGCTTGGATGAGATGCCAAGGGTTCCGTCATTTATACCTTAACGACTCAGGTAACCCTTGAATGTCATCAGAAGAAACTGTTGTATCCAGCTTTGATGAGCTGGGCCTTCCCGAAGCACTTGTAGCATCCGTAAAAGAGATTGGTTACGAAACGCCTTCCCCGATTCAAGCCGCGAGTATTCCGGTTCTGTTAAAAGGCGAAAGCCTGTTGGGTCAGGCACAAACCGGTACCGGTAAAACGGCATCTTTTGCTTTGCCACTGCTATCCAGAATTGATATCCGTCAGAACAGCCCGCAGGTTTTAGTTCTGACACCTACCCGTGAACTGGCGATCCAGGTTGCGGAAGCATTCCAACGCTATGCCCGTGATATGCGCGGATTCCATGTACTGCCGATCTATGGTGGCCACAGCATGACCCTGCAGCTGAAGCAGCTGCGTCGTGGCCCTCAGGTTATTGTTGGTACTCCTGGCCGTGTTATGGATCACCTGCGCCGTGGAACCTTAGACACCTCTACCATGAAAGCTGTGGTATTGGATGAAGCCGATGAAATGTTGAAAATGGGTTTCATCGATGATGTGGACTGGATCCTGGAACAGGTTCCTCAGCCGCGTCAGGTTGCTTTGTTCTCCGCCACTATGCCGAATGAGATTCGCAAAGTCGCCCGTCGTCACCTTGACGGTGCTCAGGAAATCAGTATTGCGGCGAAAACCTCTACTGTTGATACCATCAACCAGCGCTATTGGCAGGTTAGTGGTGTTAACAAAATGGATGCGCTGACCCGCATTATGGAAACGGAAAATTTTGACGCGGCGATTATTTTCGTTCGCACCAAAAATGCTACCGTTGAGCTGGCTGAAAAACTGGAAGCCCGTGGTTACAGTGCATCGGCATTGAATGGTGATATGAACCAGGCATTGCGTGAACGTACAGTTAATCAGCTGAAAAACCGTAAGCTGGATATTGTCATTGCCACAGATGTTGCAGCCCGTGGTTTGGATGTTGAGCGTATTACTCACGTGATCAACTATGACATTCCATACGATACTGAAGCGTATGTACACCGTATTGGTCGTACTGGCCGTGCAGGTCGTATTGGTGATGCCATTCTGTTCGTAACACCACGTGAGCGCGGTATGCTGCGTGCTATTGAGCGTGCAACGCGTCAGCGCATTGAACGTATGGATCTGCCGACCCGTGAGATGGTTGCTGATCAGCGCGTTAAGCAGTTTAAAGACAGTGTGGTTGAGATGTCCGCAGCCGTTGGCGCAGATATGGATTTTTTCCGTAAGCTGATACAAGAGCTGACAGAAGAGAATGAAATCTCTCTGGAAGATATTGCAGCAACGCTGGCCTGGAAAGTTCAGGAAAAACGCCCGCTGATTCTGCCGCCTGAGCCTGAACGTCCGGTCCGTGAGCGTAATGAGCGTCGCGATCGCAACGATCGTAATGAGCGTGGTGGTGAGCGCGGCGAGCGTCGTCCACGTCGTGAACGGCCTACAGATGTTGATTTCGTTCGCTACCGCATTGAAGTGGGTCGTAGCGATGGTCTTCAGCCTGGTGATGTTGTTGGTGCTATTGCGAATGAAGCGGGTATCGAAAGTAAGTATATCGGCAATATTCGTCTGTACGATCAGTTCAGCACCGTTGAACTTCCTGATGGCATGCCTTCAGATGTACTGAATCACCTGCAGAAGACCCGTGTGCGTCAGGTTGCAATGAATATCAGTGTTGATAAAGGGCCTGCACCTAAAGATGAGCCTCGTGGTGATCGTCCGCGCCGTCCTCGGGGTGAGAATCGTGGTGGCCGACCTCGTCGTAATGATGCACCTCGTAAGCCACGTAGTGATGAAAGCTAATCAGGCCTTTGGCGTGAAAAGACAGATGTCTGACATCGCTTAAAACCTGTTTGGTTTGAGAAACCCGCCCCTTAAAAGGCGGGTTTTTTTATGCCTGAAAAAAAGTTTTTCACTTTTTTTACCTTAAAAACGGACGGTATAACAGATGTATCATTGTGATTAAGCCCTATGGATAAACTGGCCATAAAAAGCACTGTTGATAAGTCATCTATTTACCTACAACATTCTCTCAGGATACCCCTAGCTAGTCCCTAGGAAACCCGAAGACTTAAGCACAAGCCAAAATCCCTCTATAACGGGACCTAGCGCCACTTATCCACAGAAATTATCCACATAATAATTATCACTATAACTAACTAATTAAATAAATGACTTTAATGATGTTAATTGTGGGAAAAAGACAAAAAAACTTCACATTGTCAGCATTTACAACCCTTCTCATTTGCGCAGGCAGGTATATACTTGTCTGCCTTCGCGAAACCAGTCTTTTATGCACAACCAGACAGCCAGAGGTGATATTGTGGATTATCCAACCCGCTTTGATGTAATAGTGATCGGTGGAGGTCATGCGGGAACGGAAGCCGCTTTGGCATCAGCAAGAATGGGCTGCCAAACGCTTCTGCTGACTCATAATATTGAAACCTTAGGCCAAATGTCCTGTAACCCTGCCATCGGGGGAATTGGTAAAAGTCATCTGGTAAAAGAGATTGATGCCTTGGGTGGTGCAATGGCGCTTGCAACTGACAAAGGTGGTATTCAATTTCGCGTACTGAACAGCCGTAAAGGCCCTGCCGTACGGGCAACCCGTGCCCAGGCTGATCGGATTTTGTACAAAGCGGCCATCCGGACTATTCTGGAAAATCAGGAAAATCTGACGATTTTTCAACAAGCGGCTGATGATCTGATTATGGATGGCGATAAGGCGGCAGGTGTTATTACCAGCTCAGGGATTCGTTTTCACTCCGCAACCGTTGTACTGACCGCAGGGACGTTTCTTGGTGGCATTATTCATATTGGTCTGGAAACCCAGTCCGGTGGCCGTGCCGGTGACCCGCCATCGATCACCCTGGCGAACCGTTTGCGTGAGATGCCATTTCGCGTTGGTCGTCTGAAAACCGGTACACCGCCGCGTATCGATGCCAAATCTGTCGATTTCTCAAAAATGGAAGCTCAGCCCGGTGATACACCGACTCCGGTTATGTCGTTTATGGGTAAGCTGGACGATCATCCGGAACAGATCAGCTGTTACATTACGCACACCAATGAGCGCACCCACGATATTATTCGTTCGGGTCTGGACCGCTCGCCGATGTATACCGGTGTTATTGAAGGTGTCGGCCCTCGATACTGCCCTTCAATCGAAGATAAAATCCACCGTTTTTCTGATAAAGACTCTCACCAGGTGTTTATCGAGCCAGAAGGTCTGACGACCCATGAACTGTACCCAAATGGCATCTCCACCAGTTTGCCATTTGATATCCAGCTGCAGCTGGTACGTTCGATTCGGGGTATGGAAAATGCCCATATCATGCGCCCGGGCTATGCCATTGAGTACGACTTTTTTAATCCACAGGATCTGAAGCACACGCTGGAGACTAAATTTGTCCCCAACCTCTATTTTGCCGGTCAGATCAACGGAACCACAGGTTACGAAGAAGCAGGGGCTCAGGGGCTGTTAGCTGGATTGAATGCCGGTCTGCGAGCCCAGGGTAAAGACGCTTGGTATCCGCGCCGTGATGAAGCTTACATTGGCGTGATGGTGGATGACCTGATCACTCATGGCACCAGTGAACCCTATCGTATGTTCACCAGTCGTGCGGAATATCGCCTGATCCTGCGGGAAGATAATGCCGACCTTCGGTTAACAGAAAAAGGCCGTGAGTTGGGTCTGGTGGATGACTTACGCTGGGCAGCCTTCAGTGCGAAAAAAGAACAGATTGAGCAGGAAACCAGTCGCCTGAGTGGTACCTGGATTCAGCCGAGGACAGAACAGGCTGCTGCGGTTGAAGCGAAAACCGGACAACCGATGACTCGTGAATACAACTTGCTGGATCTGCTGAAACGTCCTGAACTGGAGTACGATGATCTTGCCAGTCTGAAAGGTGAGCCTGTGGATAATCCACAAGTGGCTGAACAGGTACAGATTCAGGTGAAGTATGCCGGTTATATCAGCCGTCAGCAGGATGATATCGAAAAGCTTCGCCGGCATGAAAACACAGAGTTACCGATGGATATGGATTACGACATTATTGAAGGTATGTCGAAAGAGATCCGCCAGAAGTTGAGTGAAAACCGGCCGGAAACTTTGGCGGCTGCCAGCCGAATTCCAGGTGTTACCCCCGCTGCTGTCTCTTTGTTGCTGATCCATCTGAAAAAACGTGCAATGGCTGCGAATAATCAACTTGATAACCGACCTGGCAGCAAAACACTTGCCTGATTCATTTACTGACATTCAGGTTTTTGGTCTTAAAGAATTTTAACGGGCAGTGCACCTGCCCTGATACAGAAGCAGGTAAACGCATTGAACGACAACGCACTGGAATATCAGTTAAGCCGCGGCATTGAAGCAATGGGACTTGAGATCAGTGACTCGCAACAGGGGTTACTGATGGATTACCTTCGCTTACTGGAAAAATGGAACAAAGCCTTTAATCTAACGGCAGTGCGTGATCCGGCTCAGATGGTCGATCGTCATTTGCTGGACAGTCTCAGCATTTTGCCTTATATCAAGGGACCTAGCTGTATCGACGTAGGTTCCGGTGGTGGTCTGCCGGGTATCCCTGTGGCTATTGTCCGTCCGGATCTAAAAATCACTCTGATGGATAGCAACGGCAAGAAAAGTCGCTTTCAGTTTCAGGCCGTCACAGCTTTGAAGCTGGATAATGTTACTGTGGTTAATAAACGGGTTGAACAATATCAGCCTGAGCAGCTGTTTGATCAGGTAATGAGTCGCGCATTCAGTTCTTTGCAGGATATGATGCAGTGGACGCTTCACCTGGGAGTACAGAATGCTGAGTGGCTGGCCATGAAAGGTGTGTACCCTGAAGATGAGCTGGAACACCTGCCTGAAGGCGTTGTGTGTAAAAAAGTTCATCGACTGGATGTCCCCGGCTCTGATGGCGAGCGTCATTTAGCGCTAATTAAGCGCAGTGGTTTTTGATGGCATTTTAGAGAAGTTCTCTGAAGCCAGCGAAGGCTGAAAGAAACTGATAGCAGGAAGAAACGGATGACAAATGTATTCGCAGTAACCAATCAGAAAGGTGGTGTAGGCAAAACAACCAGTTGCGTCAATCTGGCGGCTTCTCTGGTTGCGACCCGTCGTAAAGTGTTGCTGATCGATCTGGACCCTCAGGGTAATGCCACTATGGGTAGCGGAATCGATAAAAACGAATGTGAGTTTTCTGTTTGTGATCTGCTACTGGGTGAAGCCTCCATCGACCAAGTAAAGATAAAAACAGATCCTGCGGGTTATGATCTGTTACCTGCCAACTCTGATCTCACCACGGCAGAAGTTCAGTTACTTCAGCTTGATGCTGGTAACTTCCGCTTGAAGCGTGTTCTGGCAGATATTGGCTCTGATTATGATTATGTGCTGATCGACTGCCCTCCTTCATTGAATATGCTGACGGTTAATGCACTGACTGCATCTGATGGTGTGATTATTCCGGTTCAGTGTGAGTATTATGCGTTGGAAGGCCTGTCTTCTTTGATGGAAACTATTCAGCATATTCAGAAAACGGTGAATCCGGATCTTCGGGTAGAGGGATTGTTGCGAACCATGTATGACCCGAGAAACAGCCTTACCAGAGATGTATCGCAGCAGTTGATGCAACACTTTGATGATAGGGTCTATAAAACGGTTATTCCACGAAATGTTCGTCTGGCTGAAGCACCAAGCTATGGCATGCCGGTTCTGAATTACGATGAAAAATCTAAGGGCAGTCTCGCTTATCTGGCCTTAGCTGGCGAACTGGTCCGAAAAACCAGCCAGGCTGCCTGATTCTTAAACTTATAATATTTTAACTGCTCGCTTTTACTAACAGGAGAACCAATGTCGGCGAAAAAACGAGGTTTAGGTCGTGGACTTGATGCATTGCTGGGTTCTGGATCATCCAGCCTGACGCAACCCCGTGAAGTCTCTGTAGAGCCGGAAGTAAAAGTTAACCCGCTCAATGAGCCTGCCCAAAAAGAAACCCAAAATGGTGAAATGTGTCATCTGCCTGTGGAGTTTCTTTGTCGTGGTCGCTATCAGCCTCGTCGTGATATGGACCCGGAGTCACTGGAAGAGCTGGCAAGTTCGATTCGTGCTCAGGGAATCATGCAGCCAATTGTGGTTCGCCCGATAGAAAAAGAGCGTTTTGAAATTATTGCTGGTGAGCGCCGATGGCGGGCCGCTCAATTAGCTGAACTGGATCAGGTACCGGTTATTATTCGTGATGTCAGCGATGATGCGGCCATTGCGATGGCGCTGATCGAAAACATCCAGCGAGAGAATCTGAATCCGATTGAAGAAGCCTTTGCTTTACAGCGCCTGCAGCAAGAGTTTGAACTGACGCAGCAGCAGGTGGCAGATGCTGTTGGAAAATCCCGCTCAGCAGTGGCTAATCTGCTTCGAATGATCACTCTTCCCGATGATGTGAAAAAAATGCTCGAACATGGCGACCTTGAAATGGGTCACGCTCGTGCCATTCTCGGACTTGAAGCCAGTGAGCAGAGTTCCGCTGCGAGAACTGTTGTTGCTAAAGGCATGTCTGTGCGTCAGACAGAAGCTTTTGTACGCAAACTACAGGCACCGGCTGAAGAAAAAACCGAACACACTCCACAGGCTGATGTTGAATTTTTACAGCGTAAGCTGACTGAAACTCTGGGTGCGGCCGTGAATATCAGCCACAATAAAAAGGGCAAAGGTAAGCTGGTGATTAATTATTCCAGCCTGGAAGAGCTTGATGGCATCCTTTCTCATATCCAATAAAACTCTCTTAAAAACTCTACCATAAAGACAGATAAAGCTTATCTATTGGTCTTAGATCAGGTATTGGGCAGGTAATTCAGTTGAATGGGTTGCCTAATCAACCTATAATCCTGCGGTCACAAAATGACGTTACTCTGTATCAGCTTTGTGTAAAACAATAGTTGAGCTTTGTAGTGGAAGAATGTCTGGGAGAAAACATGGGCGCCAAAAGCGCACAGCTGAAGCGACCCAAAGTTATCCGGGTTGTCGGACTGCAGATTTTAGTTACTCTGCTTGTATCTGGCGGTTGTTTATTAACCGGCGATATAGTCCTCGCATATTCGTCATTTTTTGGTGGAATGGTTTGCTCTGTGCCTAATCTGTATTTTGCCTGGCAGGTGTTTATGCACCAGGGGGCTCAGGCAGCAAGGCAGATTGTGAAGTCTTTTTACAGGGCAGAAGCAGTGAAGTTTGGTTTAACGGCCGTATTATTTGCACTGGTTTTTATATTAGTGCGACCCTTAAACCCAATTTCCTTTTTTTTAACTTACGCGGTAGTTCAGGTTGTTCACTGGCTCGCACCCTTGGTTGTTAAGCGCTAACACGCTTGGAACTAAAGTGAGCAAAGAATAACTAACGGCTACTACAAAAATTTCGAGGAAGACAATGGCAGGCGCAAATCCGACACCTTCCGAGTATATTCAACACCACCTTCAGAATCTGACTTTCGGTCTGCACCCTGATGGCACGCTGGGCTTTGCTCACGGTGCGAAGGAAGCAGCAGAGATGGGCTTCTGGGCGGTACATGTTGATACTTTAGGTTGGTCTATATTTTTAGGTCTTATCTTTACATTCTTGTTCCGCAAAGCCGCTAAAATGGCCACTACAGGTGTACCTGGTGGTCTGCAGAATTTTGTGGAAATTATGGTTGAGTTTGTTGACCAGAGTGTGAAAGACACTTTCCACGGCCGCAGTAGCTTAATTGCACCGCTGGCGTTGACGATCTTCTGTTGGGTTTTCCTGATGAACCTGATGGATTTGGTTCCGGTTGACTTCCTGCCTGCCCTGTTTATGGCAATGGGTGTTGATTACATGAAAGTGGTACCTACCACAGACGTGAATGCAACACTGGGTATGTCTATCGCAGTCTTCTTCCTGATCATCTATTACAGTATCAAGGTTAAAGGTGTTGGTGGTTTTGTTGGTGAGCTGACACTGCAACCTTTTGGTAAATGGATGATGCCGTTCAACCTGCTGCTGGAAGGTGTTGGCTTAATTGCTAAACCGATCTCTCTGGCACTTCGTTTGTTCGGTAACCTGTACGCAGGTGAACTAATCTTTATCCTGATCGCAATTATGCCGTTCTGGATTCAGTGGGCACTGTCTGTGCCATGGGCTATCTTCCATATTCTGGTAATCACTCTGCAGGCATTTATCTTTATGATGCTGACTATTGTGTACCTGAGCCTGGCCTGTGAAGACCACTGATACACTGTTTTTTGCTTTAACTTTTTAAACTTTAACTTTCTTAACTTTAACTTGAGAAAAACTGGGAGAAAAAAATGGAACAAGTACTGGGTTTAACCGCCGTTGCTGTTGCTCTGCTGATCGGTTTGGGTGCACTGGGCACCGCGATTGGTTTTGGTCTGCTGGGTGGTAAATTCCTGGAAGGCGCTGCTCGTCAACCAGAAATGGTACCTATGCTGCAGGTAAAAATGTTTATTGTTGCGGGTCTGCTTGATGCTGTGACTATGATCGGTGTTGGTATCGCGCTGTTCTTCACTTTTGCGAATCCGTTCGTAGCTCAACTTGCTGGTTAATCTTTAAGCTGGTTTTTTTAACCCTTAATAGATCAACATTGAAAAGCAAGGGGTGATGGCGTGAATCTGAACTTAACACTCGTAGGCCAAGCCATCTCGTTTGCGATCTTCGTCTGGTTTTGTATGAAGTATGTATGGCCTCCAGTAATGGAAGCGATGCAGGCTCGTCAGAAGAAGATTGCAGATGGTTTGGATGCTGCAAGTCGTGCTGCACGTGACCTGGAACTGGCTCAAGAACAAGCCGGTAAACAGCTGCGTGAAGGCAAAGAACAAGCAGCCCTGATTATAGAGCAAGCAAACAAGCGAGCTAATCAAATCGTTGATGAAGCAAAAGAGAACGCACGTTCTGAAGGCGCCCGTTTACTTGCTGCTGCTCAAGCTGAAGTTGAGCAAGAAGTAAACCGTGCGAAAGAAGAGCTTCGTGCCCAGGTGTCAGCATTGGCACTGAAAGGCGCAGAGCAGGTTCTTAACGCTTCTATTGATGAAAAAGCCCACGCTGAGCTTGTAGAGAAACTCGCAGCTGAGCTTTAAGCGAGGTGACCGATGGCTGAATTAAGCACTGTTGCCCGGCCGTATGCAAAAGCTGCGTTTGAGTATGCTTTGAGCCAGGGCAAATTGGCCGAATGGTCTAAAATGTTGGGTCTGGCAGCAGAAGCTGTATCGGACTCAGCAGTTCAGAATGTTCTGGGCAATCCGGCAATCAGTCAGGAACAGAAAGTAGGGATCATTATTGATATCTGCTCTGACCTGGATGAAAACGGTAAGAATTTTGTACAGACACTGAGCGAAGTAGGCCGTTTGCCTCTGTTCCCTCAAATTGCAGAGCAGTTTGAGACGCTGAAAGCAGAACAGGAACAAACGGTTGAGGTAGAAATTACTTCTGCCTATGAGCTGACAAGTGAACAGCAGACCAAATTGGCACAAGCTCTGCAAAAGCGTCTGAATCGTGAAATTAAAATCCAGACTCAGGTTGATCAAAGCCTGATCGGCGGCGTACTTATCCATGCTGGCGATACTGTTATTGACGGTTCAGTACGTGGAAAGCTTGCGAAATTGGCCGAGGCAATGAATTCCTGAGTTTGAGGGACATGGCATGCAGCAACTGAATCCATCTGAGATCAGCGAAATTATCAAGAAGCGCATCGAGAATACCGATGTTTCTTCTGAAGCCCGTACTGAGGGCACCATTGTAAGCGTATCTGACGGTATCGTAACCGTTCATGGTCTGGCTGACGTTATGTACGGGGAAATGATTGAGTTCCCTGGCAGCGTTTACGGCATGGCGATGAACCTGGAACGTGATTCCGTAGGTGCAGTAGTGCTGGGTGATTACCTGACACTACAAGAAGGCATGACAGCCAAGTGTACTGGCCGCATCCTTGAAGTACCGGTAGGTCCGGAACTGAAAGGCCGTGTTGTTGACGCACTGGGTAATCCTGTTGATGGCAAAGGTCCAATTAATGCCAAACTGACAGATGCCGTAGAAAAAGTTGCACCGGGTGTTATCGCCCGTCAATCGGTAGATCAGCCTGTTCAGACAGGTTATAAGGCGATTGATGCGATGGTACCGGTGGGTCGTGGTCAGCGTGAGCTGATTATTGGCGACCGTCAAATTGGTAAAACTGCTATCGCAATTGACGCGATCATCAACCAGAAAGACTCAGGTATCACCTGTGTTTACGTGGCGATCGGTCAGAAGCAGTCTACGATTGCAAACGTTGTACGTAAGCTGGAAGAGCATGGCGCGATGGAAAATACCATCGTTGTTAACGCCGGTGCTTCTGATCCTGCAGCAATGCAGTTCCTGGCTCCGTATGCCGGTTGTACTATGGGTGAATACTTCCGTGACCGCGGTGAAGATGCACTGATCGTTTATGACGATCTGACTAAGCAGGCTTGGGCATATCGTCAGATTTCCCTGCTGCTGCGTCGTCCGCCAGGTCGTGAAGCATACCCAGGTGATGTTTTCTATCTGCACTCCCGTTTGCTGGAGCGTGCATCCCGTGTGAATGCTGAATACGTTGAGCAGTTCACGAAGGGCGAAGTGAAAGGTCAAACCGGTTCTCTTACCGCGCTGCCTATCATTGAAACCCAGGGTGGTGACGTATCTGCATTCGTACCAACTAACGTGATCTCCATTACTGATGGTCAGATCTTTGTTGAGACCAATATGTTTAACGCGGGTATTCGTCCTGCAATGAACGCTGGTATCTCCGTATCCCGTGTTGGTGGTGCAGCTCAGACTAAACTGATTTCGAAACTGGGCGGCGGTATTCGTCTGGCTCTGGCTCAGTACCGCGAGCTGGCAGCTTTCTCCCAGTTTGCTTCTGATCTTGATGAAGCAACCCGTAAGCAGCTTGAGCATGGTCAGCGCGTAACAGAGCTGATGAAGCAGAAGCAGTACTCTCCAATGTCCATTGCTGAAATGGGTGTTGTTCTGTACGCCGCTAACGAAGGTTATCTGGACGATGTGCCAGTTAACAAAATTGGTGACTTCGAAACAGCTATTCTGGCTTATTTTAACGCAGAAAAAGCTGACTTTATGGCTGAAGTTAACCAATCTGGCGCTTTCAACGACGAAATCAAAGCTGGCTTTAAAGCTGGTGTTGAGCAATTCAAAGCAACTCAAACCTGGTAAGCGTTGTGCCCACAGCTCCGCTGTGGGCCGTTACTGAGTTAAGTTTGTTTTTTGAATAAGGCGAGATGCTATGGCAGTCGGAAAAGAGATTAAAAACCAGATCGCGAGCATCGGTAACACGCGCAAGATTACCAGCGCGATGGAGATGGTTGCCGCGAGTAAGATGCGCCGTGCACAGGATCGCATGGCCGCCAGCCAGCCTTATGCCAAACAGATTCGTAAAGTTGTAGGCCATATTGCGAATGCAACTCCGGAATATCGCCACCAGTATATGGAAGAGCGTGATGTAAAGCGTGTTGGTTACATCGTTGTTGCTTCCGATCGTGGTCTTTGCGGTGGTCTGAACGTTAACTTGTTCAAAGCACTGTTAAAGAGCATGAAAGAGTGGAATGAGAAAGGTGTGGAGCAGAAGTTCTGCGCAATCGGCTCTAAGGCTGTTACTTTCTTCCGTTCTTATGGTGGTGAAGTTCTGGCAACTAAAACCGGGCTCGGTGATGCCCCGGTTGCGAGCGATCTGATTGGTAGTGTCAAGGTAGTACTTGATGCGTACGATGCCGGCGAACTGGATCGTGTTTACCTGGTTTATAACAACTTTGTAAACACCATGACCCAGAAGCCCCTCGTACAGCAGCTGCTGCCTTTGCAGGCTGAAGAGGAAACCACCTCTGATCACTGGGATTACCTGTACGAACCAGATGCCAAAGAGCTTCTGGATAAGGTACTGGTACGTTATGTCGAATCTCAAACGTATCAGGCAGTGGTCGAGAATAATGCTTGTGAACAATCTGCGCGTATGTTGGCCATGAAAAATGCGACCGATAACGCAGGTGACCTGATTAACAGCCTTCAGCTGGTTTACAACAAGGCACGTCAGGCTGCGATTACGCAGGAAATTTCCGAGATTGTTGGTGGAGCTGCGGCGGTTTAATCCGTAGCCATACACAAGCAGGTTTCAATTACAGGTTTAAGAGGAACCAAAATGAGTAGCGGACGTATCGTTCAGATTATCGGCGCCGTAATCGACGTGGAATTCCCACGTGATTCCGTGCCAAAAGTTTACGACGCGCTGACGGTTACTAACACCGAGATTACTCTAGAAGTTCAGCAACAGCTGGGTGACGGTGTTGTACGTACAATTGCGATGGGCTCTACCGAGGGTCTGAAGCGCGGACTGGAAGCAGTCAATACAAATAACCCAATTTCTGTACCGGTTGGTACAAAAACACTGGGTCGTATCATGGACGTTCTGGGTCGCCCTATCGATGAGAAAGGCGAGATCGGCGAAGAAGAACGTATGCCAATTCACCGTTCTGCACCAACTTACGCAGAACAATCAAACAGTACTGAACTGCTGGAAACCGGTATCAAGGTAATCGACCTTGTTTGCCCGTTTGCTAAAGGTGGTAAAGTTGGTCTGTTTGGTGGTGCCGGTGTTGGTAAAACCGTAAACATGATGGAGCTGATCCGTAATATCGCGATCGAGCACTCCGGCTTCTCCGTGTTTGCAGGTGTTGGTGAGCGTACTCGTGAGGGTAACGATTTCTACCACGAAATGACCGACTCAAACGTACTGGATAAAGTATCTCTGGTATATGGTCAGATGAATGAGCCACCGGGTAACCGCCTGCGTGTAGCTCTGACAGGTCTGACTATGGCAGAGAAATTCCGTGACGAAGGCCGTGACGTTCTGTTCTTTGTAGATAACATCTACCGTTATACTCTGGCGGGTACTGAAGTATCAGCACTGCTGGGTCGTATGCCTTCTGCAGTAGGTTATCAGCCTACGCTAGCGGAAGAGATGGGTGTACTGCAGGAGCGTATTACGTCAACTAAATCAGGTTCTATTACCTCTATTCAGGCGGTATATGTACCTGCGGATGACTTGACGGATCCATCTCCGGCAACAACCTTCTCTCACTTGGACGCAACAGTTGTACTGTCCCGTGATATTGCCTCTCTGGGTATTTACCCAGCGGTTGATCCACTGGATTCTACTTCTCGTCAGCTGGACCCTCTGGTTATTGGTCAGGAGCACTATGATGTTGCTCGTGGCGTACAGGGTACTCTGCAGCGTTACAAAGAGCTGAAAGATATTATTGCGATCCTGGGTATGGATGAGCTGTCTGATGAAGATAAGCAGACCGTATCCCGTGCCCGTAAGATTCAGCGCTTCCTTTCTCAGCCGTTCTTCGTTGCTGAGGTATTTACCGGTGCACCTGGTAAGTATGTGTCTCTGAAAGACACTATTAGTGGCTTCAAAGGCATTCTGGATGGCCAGTATGACGAACTGCCTGAGCAGGCGTTCTACATGGTTGGCAGCATCGATGAAGCAGTAGAGAAAGCGAATAAATAAGTTCGCTTTTTCCCGGAAGTAAGAGAGGCGAGACCATGGCTATGACCGTCCACTGCGATATCGTAAGTGCCGAGGAGTCGATTTTCTCCGGCCGTGTGGATCTGGTTGTTGCCGCCGGTGTGCTGGGTGACCTGGGTATTACACCAGGCCACGCACCATTACTGTCGGAACTACAACCGGGCCCTGTCCGGGTAAACACGCAGAGCGGTGGAGAAGAAATTTTCTACGTGTCTGGCGGTTTTATCGAGGTTCAACCGAACCGGGTAACCGTACTGGCTGACTCTGCTGTTCGGGCTAAAGAGATTGATGAAGCTGAGGCCGCTGAAGCGAAAGCAACAGCTGCACGCTCACTGAGTAATCAGTCATCTGAGTTCGAATACTCCAAGGCTGCGGCTGAACTGGCTCAGGCTGCTGCGCGTTTGCGTACAGTCCAGCAGTTACGTCGGAAGCTGGGTGCTTAACAGTACCGAACAAAAAGGCGGCCTAGGCCGCCTTTTTTTTATCCGTAATTTGTCCTACTCTACCCTCCCCTTCTTTTCTGAATTTTTCTAACCCCGTTAAGGACCTACAGTATGGTGACTGATATTGTAATTCTGGCTGCAGGCCAGGGTACGCGTATGTGCTCTGATATGCCTAAGGTACTGCACGGCATTGCAGGTAAACCTATGGTTCAACATGTGTTGGATCAAGCCAAAATGCTGGATAACAGACGAGTCCATATTGTTATTGGTCATGGTGGCGATCGCGTTAAAGAAGCGCTTGCGGGTCAAGATGTTAACTTTATTGTGCAGCAGGAGCAGTTAGGCACAGGTCATGCTGTTGCTCAGGCACTGCCTTACCTAACCCAAGGCAGTCAGGTTTTAGTGTTATACGGTGACGTGCCTTTAACACCTTCGGTTATTTTTGAAAACTTGTTGGCTCAGGTTAATGACCAGCAGATGGCCTTGTTGACGGTTAATCTTGTGAACCCCAACGGTTATGGTCGTATTGTTCGGGATGGGGCTGGTTTAGTCACCGCAATTGTTGAGCAGAAAGATGCCAATGATGAGCAACTAAAAATTCAAGAGATCAATACCGGCATTATGGCGTTAACGCAGCCACAGCTGGCAGAATGGTTGCCAAAACTATCCAGTGAAAATGCTCAAGGTGAGTATTATTTAACCGATGTTATCGCCATGGCATCTAAATCTGGCGTAGCGGTTAAAACGGCTCAACCTGATTTTGAACAGGAAGTACAAGGCGTTAATAATCGCCAACAACAAGCAGAACTGGAACGCTGGTATCAGCGCCAGCTCGCCGAGCAGTTAATGATTGAAGGGGCTAGCTTAGCAGACCCAGCCCGTATTGATATTCGGGGTTCGCTTACGGTCGGGCGTGATTGCTTTATTGATATTAATACTCTGTTTGAAGGTGATGTAGTCCTAGGTGATGGGGTACAGATTGGCCCTAACTGTGTGATCAAAAACTCAACTCTTGGTGCTAACACTCAGGTCGATGCAAACAGTGTCATTGATGGTGCCAGTATTGCCGAATCTTGCTCTATTGGACCTTTTGCTCGTATCCGGCCGGCCAGTGAACTGAAAGCGGGCGCTAAAGTCGGTAACTTTGTTGAAACTAAAAAAAGTGTGATCGGGGTCGGTGCCAAAGTGAACCATCTGACGTACATTGGTGATGCGAATATTGGTGCTAAAGTTAACATTGGCGCAGGGACCATCACCTGTAACTATGATGGTGTGAATAAGTTTAAAACTGAGATTGGTGATGGGGCCTTTATTGGCTCAAACAGTTCTTTGGTTGCGCCTGTGTCTATCGGTGCAAATGCTGTAGTTGGAGCCGGGTCGACCATTACAAAAGATGTGGAAGCCGATGCTCTGGCGGTTGGGCGGGGCAAACAGATCGCTAAGGCCGGTTGGAAAAATAAGTAAACCTGAACTCAGCGCTGGATCTTTCATCAGGTTAAATCATTGTTTTAGGAGAGTTGTCCCCAATGTGTGGCATTGTTGGTGCGGTAGCACAAAGACCTGTTTCTGGAATCTTATTAGAAGGCTTACGCCGCCTTGAATACCGCGGATACGACTCAGCAGGTTTGGCCGTATTTGAAGGTGAAAAAATTCAGCGTCTGCGTCGTGCGGGAAAAGTAGAAAACCTGACACAGGCCGAAGAGGAAACGCCTTTTAGAGGACACAGTGGTATCGCCCATACCCGTTGGGCTACTCATGGAAAACCTACGGAGAATAATGCCCACCCACATATGTCAGGGGATGATCTTGCGATTGTTCATAATGGCATTATTGAGAATTTTGAGCCGCTAAAACGGCAGTTGCAGAAAGATGGTTTTGTCTTTACTTCGGATACCGATACTGAGGTTATTGCTCATCTGGTTGCCCGTGCAGTCAGTCAGGGGAAAAGTCTTCAGGATGCTTTTCTGGAAACGGTTTCTCATCTTGAAGGTGCCTTTGCTCTTGGTGTTCTGCACAAAGATTATCCGAATCAGATTCTAGCTTCTCGTAAAGGTAGCCCCTTGGTGGTTGGCGTAGGCATTGGCGAGAACTTTATCGCCTCAGATCAGATGGCGCTGCTTCAGGTTACGGATCGTTTTATCTATCTGGAAGAAGGTGATTTTGTTCAGATCACTTCTGAGTCGGTGGTGGTCTGGGATGCTGATCTAAAGGTTGTCGATCGCCCAATAAAAACTTTCGAACACAGTCTTTCAACTGTGGATAAGGGTGAATTCCGCCACTTTATGATGAAAGAGATCTACGAGCAGCCCGAGGTGGTTAAAGCGACGCTTCAGGGGCGTATTTCTGATAAGCACTTACTGGAACAGGCCTTTGGCAGTGATGCGGCCTCTGTGTTCGACAAAGCACAACATGTGCAGATTATCGCTTGCGGCACCAGTTTCCATGCAGGCCTGGTCGCTAAATATTGGTTGGAAGATCTGGCGGGTATCCCCTGCTCTATAGAGGTGGCCAGCGAATACCGATACCGCAAACATGTGATTCCGGCCAAAACACTTTTTATTACGATCTCACAGTCCGGTGAAACAGCAGATACCTTAGCAGCACTACGTGCCGTAAAAGACAAGGTGCTGGCGAGCCTTGCGATCTGTAATGTGCCTGGGAGCTCATTAGTAAGGGAGTCAGACCTTTGCCTGATGACAAATGCGGGCCCTGAGATTGGAGTAGCATCCACTAAGGCATTTACAACCCAGTTGGTAGCGCTTTTGATGCTCTCAGTTGCATTGGCTCGCCGCCATGGACTGACGGAAGCGAAGGAAACAGAGCTGGTACAGGCGCTGCATCAATTACCTGTGCTATTACTTGCCGCCGTTAAGCTCGATAAAGATATTGAAGTGCTATCACAGGACTTTGCCGAGAAAAACCATACCCTCTTTTTAGGCCGTGGGCCTCTGTACCCTATCGCAATGGAAGGGGCATTGAAGCTAAAAGAGATCTCTTATATTCATGCGGAAGCCTATCCCGCAGGAGAACTTAAGCACGGGCCACTGGCTTTAGTGGATAAAGAGATGCCGGTTATTGCCGTCGCGCCTAATAACGCGTTACTGGATAAACTGAAAGCGAACCTTCAGGAAGTGAAGGCCCGGGGTGGGGAATTGTTTGTTTTTGCCGGAGCCGACCATATTCAGCCTGAAGAGGGGCTGAAGGTAGAGCAGATGCCAGATGTACCGGAAATTCTGGAGCCGATCGTTTACACCATCCCCTTACAGCTATTGAGTTACCATGTTGCTGTATTGAAAGGCACCGATGTGGATCAGCCCAGAAATTTGGCAAAATCGGTAACGGTGGAATAAGAGACGCAGCCAGTAGCCCGCGGCCTGTTGCGGCAGGCCGGTTACTGGCACCTCAGGAATAAACAGCCCTGCTAAGGCAAAAAAGAGCGCACTTTCATAGATGTCAGTGGTTGACGCCATCCTCCACGTTGTAGTCATCCAGCTCTTCTACCAGTCGCTTTTTCTCGAAATGTTTTTCGATACCGCGCCGGGCTTCAAGCTGTTTCAGTGCTTCACTTTTCTTACGTTCTTCATGTTCTTCCACTTCTATGGACATGAAGATATCGAAAATTTCATCTTTAACCTGATCTACTTTACCGTGATCAACGGTGGGGTTGTGTCTCATATCAGTATCCTCCCTCAGGCTGTTCCTGAGGCTTGATTGATAAGTAAATGACAACCTGTATCGATTTAGGATTACCATCCTAATATAGCGTGTATGAAATTCCTGTGACAAGTCTGGTATTTTAACGCCGGAATAAAAAATGACGTTATGGCAAAGTTACAGGTAAAATAAACGGACGTCTAAGAGCTTAATTAACCAGTGGTAAACCGGTGAAAGAAAATATCCTGGAAAAAATCCATCACTCAAAAACACAGTTTCGCCGTTCGGAGCAGAAGGTTGCCGATTATGTGCTGAACCATGCAACGGATGTGATTCATATGCGTATTGTTGATTTGGCAACAGAAGCCAATGTCAGTGAGCCCACGGTCGTTCGCTTTTGTCGTGCATTAGGCTGTGATGGTTTTCAGGACTTTAAACTACGTTTAGCTCAGGTTCTGGCAAAAGAGACGCGCTTTGCACAGTTCTCAATGAATCAGGATGATTCAGTCAGCGACTTTACTAACAGTATTTTTGATACGACAGCCAGTGCTTTGCTCGCTGTTAAAAACCGTATTAATACTGAGAAGGTTCAGGAAGCGATCACCGCATTAAGCAGCTCTGATCGGGTAGAATTCTTTGGCTTTGGGGCATCTGGTGCTGTTGCGACAGATGCTCAGCATAAGTTTTTTCGTTTACAGATGTCCACAGCGGCTTATTCTGATCCTCATATGCAGAATATGTCTGCGGTAACTCTGTCGGATACTGATGTGGTTGTGGCTATTTCTCAGACTGGCCGGACAAAAGCACTGCTGCAAAGTATACAGTTGGTTCGTGAGGCGGGAGCTAATGTCATTGCGCTTTGTCCCAGTGGCTCACCTCTGGCAGAGCTGGCTACCATTCCCCTTTACATCGATGTGCCGGAAGATACTGAGATTTATACACCAATGACTTCACGCATCGCTCATTTGGTGATGATCGATGTACTGGCGGTGGGTGTGGCAAAGATGCGCGGCCCTAAACTGGCTGAGCATCTTAAGGCTGTGAAGCGCAGCCTGCACTCTCTCCGGCTGACAGATAGCTGAGGATTTTGAACTAAAATATAACAAAACGGAGCGTGGTGCTCCGTTCTATGATGGGATATCTTCGCTACTCTGTGCTTCCTCGCTTACTCTTTATATCCTTTATTACTTATATCTTGCTGTTGTACTGCCCGACCAGTTCAAAAAAGGTTTGTGCCGGCACTGGTGGGCTTATGTAGAAGCCCTGAGCAAAGTCGCAACCATGCCGAATGAGGAACTCCAGTTGAGCTCGGGTTTCGACACCCTCAGCAACAATTCTCATTTCAAGATTATGGCCCAGGGCGATAATGGCTTTTGTGAGTGTGGCTTGTTGAGGGTCAGGGCTGTTTATTTGTTTCAGAAAGCTTCGGTCGATCTTGAGTATGTCCAGTGGAAAGCGCTGCAGATAGCTGAGTGATGAATAGCCGGTTCCAAAATCATCAATCGCCAGCGTGATACCCAGTGCCCTAATCTGATCCAGGACTTCGACAGTGTGCTCAGGGTCGTCAATAAGGGAGCTTTCAGTCAGCTCCAGTTCAATCAGCTTGTGAGGGATACCCGCTTCCCGAATAGTCTGATCGATAAAGCTCACCAGGTCATTATGTCTCAGCTGCTGAGCTGACAGATTAACGGAGACCTTAATTTCGACCCCCTTATCCAGCCATTCTTTCACTTGTCGGCAAGATTTAATCAGTACTTGTTCACCCAAGGCCGCCACTAACCCTGTTTCTTCGGCGATAGGAATAAACGAGCCCGGCGAAATAAGGCCTGATTCAGGGTGGTTCCATCGCACAAGGGCTTCAGCCTCAAATATCTGATCTTTTTTGAGTGATACTTTAGGTTGATAGTAGACACATAATTCATCACGCTGCAGCGCTTTGCGAAGGTCGCTTTCCATTTTTAAGCGTTCAAGAGAACCGGTTTGCAGCTCTTCTGAGTAGAACTCGAATCCTGAGCCGCCTAACTGTTTTACTTTATTGCGGGCCAGATCTGCCTGGTTAACTAAAATATTAAGGCCTCGGGTGTGCTTCGGAAACAGGCTAATTCCTATACTGCAGGAGGTAATCAGCTCATGGTTTTCGATTTTAAGTGGCGTATGAACCAGTTGATAGATCTGTTCGGCTAACTCAGTAACGTCAGACTCCTGTTCATAGTGGTCTACAATCAGGGCAAATTCATCTGCCCCGAGGCGGGCAATAGTATCTACTTTCTGAATCTGGTTGTTCAGGCGATTTGCCAGTTCTTTTAAGAGCTGATCACCGACATCGTGTCCCAGCGTATTATTAATCGCCTTGAACCGGTCAATATCGAGAAGTATCAAAGCCACTTTCCCGTTATTCAGCCGGGCCTGTGAAATAGCAATATGCAGTCGGTCTTTGAATTGATTACGGTTCGCAACGCCGGTCAGGTCATCGTAATTCGCCAGATAGCTGAGTTTCTCTTCCGCTTTTTTTCGCTGAGTCAGGTCTGAGAATATACCAACGTAGTGGGAGGCCTCGCTCTGTTTGGAGGGTACACGATAAATCTTAAGCCATTCAGGGAACTTGTCACCATTTTTGCGCTGTTCAATTAGCTCACCCTCCCAGGCCCCCAGTTGAGTCAGCTGTTTGAGAATCTTTCTATTCAACTCCTGATCAAGCTGCCAAAGCGGGCTCTGATCGAAAGGTGTACCTTGCAGCTCCTGACAGGAATAGCCCGTGATCTGGTAGAAGGCTTCATTGAGGCTGGTAATAACAAAGTCTTCATTAAGAATAAAAATTGCTTCATTGGAGCTTTCAAAAGCATGCCAGGCAAGGCGTAGTCGTTCATCACGGGAAATCTGATCGGTAATGTCCCGGCGGGTTCCGATCATTTTACGGGCTTTTCCTGACTGAGGGTTACGGTCGATTACCCTTCCGGTATCCTCCAGCCATCGCCATTGACCGCCTTTGTGGCGGATGCGGAACTGAACTTTAAACTGATCAAGATAACCCTTTAGAGTATCCACCAATGCAGTTCTCAGTGCCGGATAATCTTCTTTATGCACCAAAGGTTGCAGGTGTCCCATAAAGTGGGGAATCTCCTGTTCTGAGTAACCAAACAGCTGCTCAAAATGTGAATGATAAATCTCATCTGTTTCCAGATTCCACTCCCAAAGACCTAGGTCACTGGCTTCAATTGCTTTGGAGTAACGCTGGCGGTTACGTTCGAGGTCAATACTGGCCTGGCGCTGCTCAGATATTGCTGTTTTCAGATGTTGATTGGCCTCTGACAGAGCTTGTGTACGTTCCTGAATCTGACGTTCAAGGCTGGACTGTGCCTGTTGCAGCTTCTGTTCAGCTTCTGCTCTGATTTTTGCCTCTGCTTCGAGCTGCTGGTTAAGCTGCTGAGTAATTTTCTGCTCGCGGCTAACCTCTTTCAGCAGTCGGCGATTATTAACATTCTGGCTCAGAGAGTTTTTTAGCAGCAGATGGTTTCGCCAGGCGCTATAGATCAGAAAGCTGAGGAAAACCAGAATTACCGAGGGAGAAAGCAAAGGTTCCGGACTATTAAACTCCCGCAATAGAAAAGGGATAAAGGCTGGCAGAACAAACCCAAGGTAGCTGATAAGCAGTGCCGAAAAGATAGCACTGGCATAGAGAGCGAGCCCTGTCATGGCCAGAATAACCACGGACTGCAGCAAAATACTGGATTCTGGTGTCAGGCAGACCAGTAGCAGGCCCCAGCAGCTGCCAACCAGCGTGCCGCCTAAAGTAAAGAGGTGTCGCCATCGGCTGAGCTTGTTGGCCGAGCTTGCGGCTGTATCTGAGGGTTTATGGTTCAGGTATTTCTGGAATCGGTTGTTAAGGTTAATCCCGCCCCACGTCAGTAAGGCATAGGTCAGCAACCAGAACCCCAATAGTATATTTGCTGTGCTATCCCACAGCAAAGTGCAACACACCAGGGCGCAGCCCATACCCAGCCGGTAATATGCTGTGGAATCCCTGTATAACAATGTCAGTTGTTCGCAGAGCAAGGCCTGATCGAAGGAGGTCGCATCAGCCTGTTCCTGCAGAAAAGAAGACTCTTCAGGATAGGTCATGGTTAGTTATTACTCTGGTGTCGTCTTATTTTTGTTTTGTGGGCTCAATTCCCTTAAGCCTCTGATGATTAAAGATAACAGATGCACCTTTGCTTCAGAATAGGCTGATAAAGGTTTTCAGTAACATATTGTGATAGAGTCTCGACGGTAAAAATCACCTTACAGCCTAGGCAATATGCCAGCTTTGCCCTGATCACTCGCCAAAATAACTGGAAGATTATGGAAGTTACACACCTTATCGACGCCCTGAATGATGCTCAACGTGAAGCGGTTACTGCACCGGCGCAGCATATGCTGGTTTTGGCTGGCGCCGGCAGTGGTAAAACCCGGGTTCTGGTGCATAGGATCGGCTGGCTGGTGCAGGTCGAAGGTATCTCCCCCCACAGTATCATGTCGGTAACCTTCACCAACAAGGCCGCTGCAGAGATGCGGACCCGGTTGGAGGCTTTACTGGGTTTACCCATGCGTAACTTCTGGGTTGGAACATTTCACGGTATCGCACACCGTTTGCTAAGAACCCACTGGCGGGATGCCAGGTTACCGGAAAATTTCCAGATTCTGGACTCCGATGATCAGCTACGCCTGATAAAGCGCCTGATGAAAGATCATGGTATTGATGATGAGCGCTGGCCACCACGACAGGTTCAGGGATATATCAATGGCCAAAAAGATGAAGGTCGCCGCGCAGGCTACTTTATGGATACCGGCGACCGCTTCACCGCCACCATGAATCATCTTTATAGCCTCTATGAAGAGCACTGTCAGCGTACTGGCCTGGTGGATTTTGGTGAGCTGTTACTGCGCGCCCATGAGCTTCTGCGGGATAATCCTTTATTGCTGAAGCATTACCAGGAACGCTTCCGTCATATTTTGGTGGATGAATTTCAGGACACCAATACTATTCAGTATGCATGGTTACGCCTGCTGACATCCGGTCATAACAATCTGCTGACTGTGGTGGGTGATGATGATCAGTCCATCTATGGCTGGCGTGGCGCAAAAGTTGAAAATATCCACCAGTTTGCCACCGACTTTGATGGTAGTAAGACGGTTCGGCTGGAGCAGAATTACCGCTCTACCGGGACTATTCTGGAAGCGGCTAATAGCCTGATTGCCAATAATTTTGATCGCATGGGTAAAGAGCTCTGGACGGAGGGTAATGAGGGTGAACCCATTGCCCTGTATGCCGGTTTTAACGAGCAGGATGAAGCGCGCTTTATTGTCAGTACCATAGAAAAATGGGTACAGGAAGGCGGGACCCGTTCTGAAACCGCCATTCTGTATCGCTCCAATGCCCAGTCGCGGGTGCTGGAAGAAGCCCTGATCCGTGCAGGAACCCCCTACCGGATTTATGGGGGGCAGCGCTTTTATGAGCGACTGGAAATCAAAAACTCTCTCGCCTACCTGCGCCTGATCCAGAGCAGAAACGATGATGCAGCCCTTGAGCGTGTGATCAATACGCCGACCCGTGGTATTGGTGCGAAAACGATTGATACACTGCGTGAACTGGCCCGTAATGAAGGTTGCTCTTTGTGGGACGCTGCAGGGCATTGTATTGCCAATAAAATTTTACCCGCCCGGGCACTATCTGCACTAAGTGGCTTTATGGCACTGCTGGACCAGCTGGAAGACTCTGCCCATGAACTCAGTCTTCATGAACTGGTTGATCATGTGAATGAGATCACTGGCCTGGTGGAGTTTCACCGTCAGGAAAAAGGCGAAAAAGGTCAGGCCCGGGTAGAAAACCTCGAAGAGCTGGTTACCGCAGCCCGGGGCTTTACACCTTCGGAAGACCCCGTCGAAACAGATGAAGATGAGGGGGCGGATACTCTGATCATGCTACAGAGCTTCCTGTCTGAGGCTGCCCTTGATGCGGGTGAACAGCAGGCAGATGAATATGAAGATGCCGTACAGCTGATGACACTGCATTCGGCAAAAGGTCTGGAGTTCCCGCTGGTATTTATGGCTGGTGTCGAAGAAGGGTTGTTCCCACATAAAATGTCGATGGAAGACCCTTCACGGCTCCAGGAAGAGCGTCGCCTCTGTTATGTGGGAATCACCCGTGCCATGAAGAAACTTTACATCACCTATGCCGAGATGCGCCGCTTACACGGCCGGGAAACCTATAACACGCCTTCCCGCTTCGTTCGTGAAATCCCTGAGCATCTGCTGGAAGAGGTACGCCTGCGCGGCCAGATCTCCAAGCCGGTCACCAGCAGTCGCCCGGGGTCTCAATGGAAGCCAACTGAAGCCCTGGACAGTGGTGACGGTGGGCCAGCGCTGATGGTGGGACAAAGGGTTAAACATGCTGTTTTTGGTGAAGGCATTGTACTGAACTATGAAGGACAGGGCGCAAAGGCCCGAATTCAGGTGAATTTTGATGATGATGGTGAAAAATGGCTAATGGCAGGCTTTGCTAAGCTGGAAGCCTTATAAAAGCTACAGCAGATGTAGCTACTGCTATTGACCCAGGATCGTCTGCTGATCTTTACAGGCATTCAGGGTTTGATCACTCCGGAATAGTGTAACCTGACTGAAAATCTGATAATTTTAGTCGTGATACACTTAAAAAATGAAAACAAGAAAATAAAAATCAGGAGCTAAAAAGCATGAAGCGTCGTGAGTTTGTTACCGCACTGGGTGTGGGCGCAGCAGGTGCTGTACTGGCAGGTTGTACCGGTTCTGAATCGGGCAGTGAAAAACAGCAGGCAAGCGCAAAGCAAGAAAAAATTAAGTGGAAAATGGTGACTACCTGGCCTAAGAACTTTCCAGGCTTAGGTACCGCAGCGAACAGTCTTGCAGAAAAGATCACCAAAATGAGCGGCGGTCGTCTGGAAATTAAGGTTTATGGGGCTGGAGAACTGGTACCTGCGTTTGGCGTGTTTGATGCGGTATCAGAAGGTACGGCACAAATGGGACATAGTGCTTCGTATTACTGGAAGGGTAAGGCACCGGCTGCACAGTTTTTTGCTGCCGTTCCTTTTGGCTTGAACGCACAAGAGATCGCTAGCTGGATCTACTACGGTGGTGGTCTTGAGCTGTGGAAAGAGGTTTATGAGCCATTTAACCTGATTCCTACTGCGGTAGGTAATACTGGTGTGCAGATGGCGGGCTGGTTCAATAAAGAAGTTAACTCACTGGATGATCTGAAAGGCCTTAAAATGCGCATTCCAGGTTTAGGCGGTGAGGTGCTTAACCGAGCAGGCGGTACGGCGGTTAGTTTGCCGGGATCTGAGCTGTTTACCTCGCTGCAAACTGGTGCAATCGATGCGACAGAATGGGTTGGCCCATACAACGATAAAGCTTTCGGCCTTTATAAAGCAGCCAAATATTACTACTACCCTGGCTGGCATGAGCCGGGTTCTGTACTGGAAGGCATGATCAATAAAACGGCGTTTGAAGCACTTCCTAATGATCTTCAGGAGGTTGTTATGGTCGCAACTCGTGCTGCCAACCAGGATATGATGGATGAGGTAACTTATCGCAATGCAGTGGCACTAAAAGAGCTGGTCAATGATCACGGTGTTGAGCTGCGAGAGCTGCCTTCTGATGTTTATCAGGAGCTGCGGACCATTTCTGATGAAGTGGTATTTGAAGAAGCGCAAAAAGATGATCTGAGCCGTCGCATCTACGACTCCTTTATAAACTTCCGTAATCTGTCTGATGATTATCAGAAGATCTCTGAATACGCTTATCTGAACGGTCGTTTAATGACAGGTAAGGGATAACGTTTCTCTTTACGTGTCTAGTCTCTCCTTACGAGTCTAAGTAAGAGCTGCTAAAAACAAAAAAGAGGCTGGTTTTTATCAGCCTCTTCTTTTGCGCAATAGAATTGTTCCATTTTCTAATACTGAAAACCTGCTCAGGATTCCGGTACAGCGCGAATCCGGCCATTGCCGTCAATGGCGACCATCACAAACTTAGCATCAGACACCTTAAACATTTCCTGCTCGTCGCTTTCAAACGGCGGCTGAATCCAGGCCTCGACACGAACGCTAATCGAGCTGTGGCCCACCTCTTTAACATGGGTATAGATGCCAACTGTTGATCCGATACGAACCGGGCAGAGAAAGTCCATCTCGCTGATGGCTACAGTTGCGGTGCGCCCTTTCGCCAGCTTGCCTGCGCTGATCTCTGCCGCCAGATCCATCTGAGACACTAACCAGCCCCCGGCGATATCACCGTAGATATTAGTATCCTGAGGTGTCGCAGCGATCTTTAGTGTCAGCTCACCTACTGGTGAAGGAATATCTTCAATATTATCGACGTTGCTCATTAGCTTTTCTTATTTGTCTGAGTATGTTGCCAGGTCTGATCGAACCAAATTTCAGGTACGCCGACTGGGTGTCGGACTCTATCACGGATTTTTCATCTGTCAGGCGCAGACTATCACTAAATTCTTTAACTATCACTATTCCCAATGACCGCTGAGCCAGATAAGAGCTTTTATGAGTTACAGACTCAATATTGTCATCGATCCCTGGATGTTATTGAGAAGCTTCTGTCGGTTACAAAAGAGTTTCTTTGTCGAATATGACATTCATATAACTGTCACAAAGCCTGCCTATAGTACAGCACATAGCAATATAAATAGTTATACACACCTTATTTAGGTAAACAGAAAACGGACGTAATGTTCAGGAGATAACATGAAAATGAAGAAGATGATTGCAGCGGTTTCCCTGGTTGCTGCAGGTACTGTTACAGCTATTACGGCCAATGCCGCCGCTAAAGTTGATCCGAATCTGCCAAGCTATGAAAAAGCAAGTGGTGTCTCCGGGAATCTGTCTTCCGTTGGTTCTGATACTCTGGCTAACCTGATGACTTTGTGGGCAGAAGAGTATAAGCGTACTTATCCTAATGTAAATATTCAGATCCAGGCAGCAGGCTCTTCAACTGCGCCACCAGCTCTGACTGAAGGTACAGCGAACCTTGGGCCTATGAGCCGTAAAATGAAGGATAAAGAGCTGGAGGCATTTGAGAACCGCTTTGGTTATAAGCCGGTTCCGGTTCCCGTAGCGATCGATGCTCTGGCTGTATTCGTGCACAAAGATAACCCGATCAAAGGTCTGAGCATTGAGCAGGTTGACGCAATTTTCTCTTCTACCCGCAAGTGTGGTGCTCCATCTGATGCTAAGAAGTGGGGAGATCTTGGTCTGACTGGCTCTTGGGCAAATCGTGATATCCAGTTGTACGGCCGTAACTCAGTATCCGGTACCTATGGTTACTTTAAAGGTAAGGCGCTGTGTAAGGGTGACTTCAAAAACAGTGTTAATGAACAGCCAGGTTCAGCATCTGTTGTACAGTCTGTGAGTACCTCTATTAACGCAATCGGTTACTCCGGTATGGGTTATAAAACATCCAGTGTGAGAGCAGTACCTCTGGCTAAGAAAGAAGGTCAGCCGTACTACGAAGCTGATAACGATAATGCAATCAGTGGTAAGTTTCCGCTGTCCCGCTTCCTGTACGTTTATGTGAACAAGAAGCCTAACCAGCCGCTGCAGCCGCTTGAGCGTGAGTTTATCAAGATGGTTATGTCCAAGCAGGGTCAGGAAGTTGTTGTGAAGGATGGTTATGTGCCTCTTCCGGCTGCTGTTGCTGAGAAAACCCTGAAAGCTCTGGGTATTCAGTAATCTGGGTCGGATAGACGAGACAAGGATGTTCATCTTTATATACCAGAAAAAGGGCGGGCGTTAGCCTGCCTTTTTTTTTCTGGATCGCCTATCCGGTGTCATACAACTGTCATATAAGTGCAGTATTTTTTCCGCTATGAAAGAAACTAGCCCAAACGCCCCCGTCATAGATTTTGATACTCCGGCACTGCGTATGCACCGGAAAATCAGGTCGTTAAAAGATAAAATTGCCGAAATTGGTATTGGTATTGGTGGTGTCAGTGTGATCATTGCGATCCTGCTGATCTTTATCTACCTGCTATACGAAATTATCCCTCTGATGAAGTCGGCAAGTGTTGAACCTGTTGCTGAATACCAGATGCCTGCAACGTCCATACGACCGGATGAGGCGAGAACGCTCTATCTGGCAACAGAAGAGCAGGCAGAGGTTGCCATGCGCCTGACCAGTGTTGGTGAGGTCATCTTCTTTAGCGTTGCTAGCGGTCAGGTTATCGACCGTGTACAGCTTAATATTCCACAAGGTGTCGATCTGCTATCTGTGCAGTCATCAGGCCCGTCTAAAAAGCTTCTGGCACTGGGGCTTTCTGATGGCCGTGTGCTTCTGATTAAAGATCGTTACCGAATCACCTACCCGAATGATGAGCGTTTAATTACTCCGCGCATTGACTACCCGTATGGCGAAGAGCCGCTGGTGATTAGTGAAGCCGGTAATGGCCTGAAAAAAATTGCGGTTAGTGAGACAGATTCAAGCTTACTGATTTCTGCAGTATCCATCGATAAAAAAGCGTATTTGGTTCAGTACCTGAAGGAAGAATCTCTGCTGGGTGATATCACCATCGAACGCAACCCTCTGCAATTGCCAGTGGTTGAGAATGATATCCATAGCATTCTGATTGGCCCTGATCAGAACTGGATTTATATGGTTAGCAACAAAGGTACGGTTGATGTTGTTGATACCCGGAATATGGATACACCAAAACTGAATGCTCGTCTGAAAGTCACTGAGCAGAACAGTGGTATTGGTGATGTGAAGCTACAATTGGGCGGTATTTCTCTGTTAGTAGGGGATAAGAACGGTCAGTTATCCCAGTGGTTTTTGGTGCGTGATGGCCAGAATGAATGGGGACTGAAAAATATCCGCAGCTTCGAGCATGACGGAACTCCAGTCGCGATGATGTTGCCTGAACATCGCCGTAAAGGCTTTCTTATGCTTGATGAGAAAGGGCAGCTGAGCATCTATAGCACCACCGCTCAACGCACCATGCTGACGGAAAAAGTTTTGGGTGCGGCACCTGTTGCCGGAGCCATCAGCCCGCGTGCTGACTATCTTTTACTGGAACGTCAGGACGGTATGCTGCAGGCATTGGAGGTTTATAACAAACATCCGGAGGTCTCATGGACATCACTATGGGATAAAGTCTGGTATGAGAGCTATGAAGAGCCCGCCTATACTTGGCAGTCTTCGGCTTCTAACAACGAGTTTGAACCTAAATATAGCCTGATGCCTTTGGCTTTTGGCACCCTGAAGGCGGCCTTCTACGCCATGATAGTGGCAACGCCACTGGCAATTTGTGGTGCTATTTATACCGCTTACTTTATGGCACCAGCACTGCGTCGCAAAATTAAGCCTGTGATTGAACTGATGGAGGCATTGCCAACAGTTATTCTGGGCTTTTTGGCAGGTCTATTCCTGGCACCCTTCCTGGAAAATAACCTACCGGGAGTCTTTGCTCTGCTGATCCTGCTACCGATTGGCATGGTTGGTTTTGGCTTTGCCTGGGCCCAGATGCCAGACAGAATCCGGCATGCAGTACCTGATGGCTGGCATGCACTACTGATGGTTCCAGTTGTACTTCTGGTGAGCTGGCTTGCTTTGGGTATGAGCTCCACATTAGAAATCGCCCTGTTTGACGGTAATGTACGCTCCTGGCTGACGGATGAAATGGGTATTCCTTTTGATCAGCGTAATGCTCTGGTCGTAGGCCTTGCAATGGGGTTTGCTGTAATTCCTACGATATTCTCCATTACAGAAGATGCCATCTTTGCGGTACCTAAGCACTTGAGCTATGGCTCATTGGCCTTGGGTGCAACACCATGGCAGACCCTGACCCGAGTGATTCTGCCAACGGCCAGTCCGGGCATTTTCTCTGCGGTGATGATCGGTATGGGGCGTGCCGTAGGTGAAACAATGATTGTACTGATGGCTACCGGTAATACCCCGATTATGGATGTGAATATCTTTGAAGGGATGCGGACACTGGCAGCTAATATCGCGGTAGAGATTCCTGAGTCAGCAGTGGGTAGTACTCACTACCGGATTCTGTTCCTCGCTGCATTTGTGCTCTTTATGTTTACTTTTGTCGTGAACACCCTGGCAGAAGTTATTCGTCAGAGATTGCGTAAAAAATACGGTGCTCTGTAAGCGACTCGGAGTGAAAGGAAAAAGTTATGCGTGAATCATTGGGTAACTGGACAAAAAGCGGATCCCCCTGGATCTGGCTGAATGCCGGTGCTGTGGCGATCAGTGTGATTATGGTGATTGGCCTTCTGGCGCTGATTGCTGTGCGGGGGCTGGGGCACTTTTGGCCGGCTTCCATTATGGAGGCGGATGTCAGAGAGTTTAATGGCAACAGCTTCCACTTGGTTGGTGAGAAGGTTGAAACCGTATCTGTTCCTGCTGAACAAATCAGGGCCGCCGGCATTGAGTTGGATACGGAGCATGAACTGGTTGATCGCCACCTAATCAAAATTGGCAACCGTGACGTGCACGGTACAGATTTCCGTTGGGTACTGGATGACTTTATTGAAGAGGTTCGCTACCCGGAAAACCTGATCGCTGTTGAGCGTCATGAGTGGGGTAATTTTTACGGTTATTTGCTGGCCCTGAAGGAAAAAGGTAAAACCGTAGCGGTTCAGGCCGCCGGTGAAAACAGTATCTGGCCTGAATTTAAGAAACGTGTCGATCGTGCAGTTGAGATCCATGATGAAATTTATCAGATCGAAAAGCATGAAATCGGTCGTATTAACTACTCGATTGAGAGGTTGCGTTTAAAAGAGCGTCGCCTGGAAATTGACGGTGAGAATACCCCTGAGAATCTGGCGGAGCTGAATGCTGAACGGGCAGTATTAAATGCTGAATATGAGGTGCTGCAGCAACAGCTGGCGGACCTTTATACAGCTGCGAATCGAGACAGCTTTGTTGCCCGTGCGATGAACGGTCAGGAAATTGACGTTTCTCTGAGCAAGGTGGTGCGTGTTTATCAGCCAAACCGCATGGGTCTGCTCGATAAGATGGGCTTCTACGGTGCAAAACTCTGGGAATTTGCTTCAGACGAGCCCCGTGAAGCGAATACAGAGGGTGGTATCTTCCCAGCGATCTTTGGCACCGTAATGATGGTGTTACTGATGTCAATTCTGGTGACGCCTTTTGGTGTGATAGCAGCTGTTTATCTGCGTGAATATGCTAAGCAGGGTTTTATTACCCGCATGATTCGTATCGCTGTGAACAATCTGGCTGGTGTACCTTCCGTTGTTTATGGTGTATTTGGTCTTGGTTTCTTTATCTACTTCCTGGGTGGCAATATCGATCAGCTATTTTTCCCGGAAGCACTGCCGGCTCCGACCTTTGGTACACCGGGCCTGATGTGGGCATCCCTGACCTTGGCGTTGCTGACTGTACCCGTTGTTATTGTGGCGACGGAAGAGGGTTTGGCCCGCATCCCCCGCTCGGTACGTGAAGGCTCCCTGGCATTGGGTGCCACCAAAGCGGAAACGTTATGGCGTGTGGTTCTGCCGATGGCAAGCCCTGCGATGATGACTGGGGTTATTCTGGCGGTGGCCCGTGCAGCAGGTGAGGTAGCACCACTTATGTTGGTGGGTGTTGTTAAGCTTGCGCCAAGTTTACCTCTGGATGGCAACTACCCGTTTATCCATCTGGATCAGAAGTTTATGCACCTGGGTTTCCATATCTATGATGTGGGTTTTCAGAGCCCGAATGTTGAGGCAGCCCGGCCACTGGTTTATGCCACGGCACTGCTGCTGGTGATTGTGATCGCACTGCTTAACTTTAGTGCGGTTGCCATCCGGAATCATCTGCGTGAGAAGTATAAATCCCTTGAAATGTAATCTCCTGATAAGCAGACGTGACTTAAGGGCTGCCGGTTAACCGGTGGTCAACGTCAGGATAAGCAATTCACCGAAACGCAGTTAGACTGAATAACGAATTTGAAGAGAGTATTCCTATGGAAGCTCAGGCTGAAAATAAAGTAAATGAGGTACCGGTAGCGACTGGTGCACAGACTCAAGACCCGGCTAATAACGCGACAGGTTCTTCTATGACTGATACCCAAAATGTGACTGGTAGCCAAGCTAAGCCAGCTGCACACGAAACCAAAAGCCATAGCATCGACATCAGCTCTATGAATCGTGGCGAAGGCAGTGCCCTGTCCTTGGAACAGGAGACAACCTGTCTGGATGTGCGCAACATGGATCTTTTCTATGGTGATAAGCAAGCACTGTTCGATGTCAATATGGCCATCCCTAAGCAGCGTGTAACGGCTTTTATTGGCCCATCGGGTTGCGGTAAGTCCACGTTGCTACGAAGCCTGAATCGTATGAATGATCTGGTGGATGGTTGCCGAATCACTGGTGAAATCAATATGGAAGGTCGTAATATTTACGACAAAAATGTTGATGTAGCTGAGTTGCGTCGCCGTGTCGGTATGGTGTTCCAGAAGCCTAACCCCTTTCCCAAATCCATCTATGAAAACGTAGCTTATGGTTTGCGAATCCAGGGCATCAACAAAAAGCGTGTTCTGGATGAAACTGTTGAATGGGCACTGCGTTCTGCGGCCCTTTGGGATGAAGTAAAAGACCGCCTGCACGAAAGCGCACTGGGTATGTCCGGTGGTCAGCAGCAGCGTCTGGTGATCGCCCGTACGATTGCAGTAAAACCTGAAGTTTTACTGTTGGATGAGCCTGCGTCAGCGCTGGATCCTATCTCCACACTTAAGATTGAAGAGCTGATCTATGAGCTGAAAGATAGGTTCACCATCGCCATCGTGACCCATAACATGCAACAGGCTGCGCGTGTCTCCGATTACACTGCCTTTATGTATATGGGGAATCTGATTGAGTTTGGTAACACCGATATGCTGTTTACCAACCCGAAAGAGAAGAAAACCGAAGATTATATAACTGGACGATATGGTTAAAGAGCCGGACGTTACGGTTAAGTAAGAAGCTGGGATCACTCGCCAGGTTTAACGGCCTACAGGTTTTGCAGCGTCTTTTTGGTTTTAACACTTATTTTGGTTTGCACAGATACAAGGTATTACCATGGAAATCACAACAGAAACCCATAGCCATCACATATCCCAGCAGTTTAATAACGAGCTGGAAGATCTGAAGAACCATCTGCTGGCCATGGGCGGCCTGGTAGAGAAGCAGGTTCAGGATGCGGTTTATGCACTGACTGAAGGCGATAGCGCTGTTGCTGAAGAAGTACGCGCCAACGATCGTAATATTAATGAGATGCAGATCCGCATAGATGAGGAATGTACCCGAATTCTGGCACGGCGTCAGCCTGCAGCCAGCGATTTGCGTCTGGTGATGGCAGTTACCCGTGCAACGTCGGACCTGGAGCGTATCGGTGATGAGGCGTCTAAAATTGCCCGCCATGCAATTCAGCTGGCTGATGAAGGCGAACCGCCCCGGGGCTATATTGAAACCCGGCATATCGGCAATCATGTGCGCAATATGGTGAAAGACGCACTCACGGCCTTTGCCCGCTTTGATACGGATCTGGCGCTGAAGGTTGCTCAGGAAGATAAAGCTGTAGACTTAGAGTACCGCTCTGCGATGCGAGCGCTGGTAACCTTTATGATGGAAGATCCTCGATCCATCAGTCGTGTACTGAACATTATCTGGGTACTGCGTGCCCTGGAACGTATCGGTGACCATGCAGATAATATCGCAGAGTATGTGATTTATCTGGTGAAGGGTATGGATGTTCGCCACTCCTCACCGGAAACCATTGAGCAGCGCCTGAGTGACGATTAAGCGTTCTGGTGCGCAGACTAAAGGGCGGCTTCGGCTGCCTTTTTTTATGCCTGTGACTTTGGTCGTCCGTGGCGTGGGCGCTTGATACTTTGATCTGCTAAAAAGCCATTTATTCCAACTTTTATTAAAACGGAGCAAGTTGGAACTTTATTGCCGGTTATCGGTAGAGTTATTATCTCTGCAGGATACTCCGGGAATAAAAATTCCTGGTCCGGTTTAAATATTTAATGCTGAGGCAGAGATTTTATGACGCATCTTTTTTCAGGCCCAGCCTCTTTGGCTGCTGGCTTCCGGTTGATTACCATGCCGGGTATGAAGCGCTTTGTTCTGGTGCCTTTACTGAGTAACATTATTATTCTTTCAGTTTTTATTTGGCTGACTCTGGGCCTTATTGATGGCTGGTTGGATAGTTTGATCGCTTTTCTGCCGGAATGGCTAAGCTTCCTTGGCTGGCTGCTGTGGCCGCTGGCCCTGATTGCGATACTGGGCTTTGTGCTATATGGCTTCAATGCTACAACGGCCCTGATCGCAGCTCCCTTTAACGGGTTGCTGGCGGAAAAAATTGAGCTGAAGTTGCGTAATGGGCAGGTAGACTTCCCAGATGAAACAATAGGCGAGATGGCGAAGCGTTCACTGCATCGGGAGCTCCAGAAACAGTGGTTCTTCCTGAAGCGAGTTTTACTCCTTCTCATTATTAGCTTTATTCCTGTTGTGAACCTGATTAGCCCTCTTTTGTGGTTTATGTTTTCAGTCTGGATGCTTTCTATTCAGTATATGGACTACCCGATGGACAACCATAAAATAGACTTTCATACGATGCAGCGTCGCCTTAAGCAAAACTGGTGGCATACCGTCAGCTTTGGGCTGGTTTGCTATCTTCTGATGTTTGTCCCCTTTATTAATCTTATTTTTATGCCCGCTGCTGTTGCCGGTGCCACCTGGCTATGGGTGCAGCAGCTGTCCGTACATCCTGATGCTGACCTGAGCGCCGCGTTACTAAATGCGCCATCTGGTATGAAAGATATTTGAGAGAGTTATGAAGACCGCCCGCATACTTGTTGTTGATGATGCTAAATTTACCCGGGATTTAATGGTTAAGGCCGTTAAAGCTGAATATCCACAGTTTGAAGTTGAAACGGCACAGGATGGTCGTAAGGCTCAGAAGTTATTGGAAGTTGGCCATTTCGACCTGATACTTTGCGACTGGGAAATGCCGGAAATGTCCGGTATTGAGCTTTTGACCTGGTTACGCGAACATGAACAGAGCAATAATAAAGATGTGCCCTTTATCATGGTTACCTCGCTTGATGATAAAGAGTACGTTGTTGAAGCGGTACAGCACGGCGTAACAAGCTATGTTACCAAGCCTTTCAATAATGACCAGTTGATCAGTAAAGTAACTAAAGCGCTGGTTAAAGCTAACATTATCAGCCGCAGGGATCTGGCGGAGATTATGAAGCAGCGTGCCCGTGTGATGGGAGGGGGAACAACGGTTAATGTTCTGACCGGTAAGCCTGTTATGCAAAGTACCGCCTCTTCTGGTCACCGCCGTGTCAGGGGGAAAGCGATGCTGATGTTTGGTGAACACAAGTTGCCGGTGATGATTCGCGAACTGACAACAGAGGATACTGTTGTCATGGTTGCACGTGAGCAAGGGTTGCCTGAGATGTTTGAGAAGCTGTCGGTGGGTTTTGTTGCTGGCAAGGGAGAGCAGCAGATCCGGCTAACGGTTAAAGGCTGTACCGTTATGCTACAGGCTCAGGAAAAACGAACCAACGCAGAGGTCGTTTACGTTGGTATTCGTTTTACTGATGCTGATCAGAAATCGACCCAGTTACTTTCGAAAATCATTGCCCGGTTGAGTCGCCAGGTCTGATAGTTCCGGGCTGTGGATTGTCGTATCGCGAGATTTTTCTCCTGCCTGCTCCAGGGATGTTTCGGGAAAAGTACAGCTGAATCGTGTACCTTTTCCCACCTCACTTTCGATATCCAGTTTGGCGTTATGGCGTAGCAGGACATGCTTTACAATTGCCAGGCCCAGACCAGTCCCCCCTGTTTCAGCTGATCGCCCTTTATCGACACGATAAAAGCGCTCAGTCAGGCGGGGTAGATGCCGGGTATCGATACCTTCTCCGTTATCTTCTACAGTCAGTACTGCACCTCTATTCTGCGGTAGCGCCTGCCAGGTCATTCTGATCTCGGAGCCAGGCGGTGTGTATTTCACTGCATTGAATACAAGGTTAGAAATAGCACTACGCAGCTCGTTCTCGGAGCCAATAACCCTGGCATCAGTACACAAGTCTGTGGTTATCTTATGATCTTTGCCTCCGCTGAGCAGCTGAGCGTCCTGCCTGATACTATCCAGCATAAGGTCGATATCAATATACTGTTGCTGGCCTTCGATCTCGGTTGTTTCCAGGCGGGATAGCAGCAGAAGGTCGTTGATAATATTTTGCATTCGGCGGGATTGCTGCTGCATCTGGTGTGTTGCCCGTCCCCAGCGAGGTGGTAGTTGATCACTGTAGTCGGCAAAGGTTTCCAGATAACCATTAATCACTGTCAGAGGTGTTCTGAGCTCGTGGGAGACGTTAGCGACAAAATCTTTACGCATCTGCTCCAGTCGGTAAAGTCGCGTGATATTACGGACCAGCATTAGGCGTTCATTTCTACCAAATATGGTGACCTGGTACTCCAGGATGGTATTGTCGTCCATGGGTGAGGCCAGAACCAGTGGTTCCTGATAGTCCTGCTTGTCGTAATAACTGATAAAGCGTGGATCACGCAGAAGATTTGTCAGGGCCTGCCCCTTATCGGAAGGGTGGCGGAAACCCAGCAGGCCTTCGGCGGCACGGTTCCACCATTCCAGGGATCCGTGCTGGTCAATCATGACCACTGCGTCCCGTAAAGCGCCACTGGAGCGCTGTACCTTATTGATAATCTCTGTCAGGCGCTGCTGTTGCTGCTGGTAGCGTCTTTGATGGCGGTGCATCTTATCGAAGAGGTGTCCCCAGATACCCCAGCTTTCAGGGGGAGGCTCGTTCGGGTTGTGCTCCAACCAATGGTCGAGACGGCGAACAAAGCGAAGCGCAAAGATGACATACATCGCCATCATGACGACCAGGGCCCAGGCTACAGAGCCGGAAATCCAGCCTGCAGTAGCGGCAAAAAGAGCAATATATACGATCCGTGTGAGTTCTGCCTGCCAGATTGGGGTCACAAGCGGTTACCTTATCTTTTCACAATTGCTGTCGAATTATCTTATAAAGGGTCTGACCTGTGGCAACAGATCAGACCCTGTTGTTCAGCCGTTGTTTTAATGATGTTCAGTTAATCAGGCTCAGACCTTAACGGAAAAGCGGTAACCTGTCCCCCGCACCGTCTGGATAAGGTGTTCGTGTTTCTCGCCCAATGCCTTGCGCAGACGACGGATATGGACATCGACTGTACGCTCTTCGACATAGACGTTGCCACCCCAGACCTGATCCAGCAGCTGATTGCGGGTATAGGCGCGTTCCTGATGAGTCATAAAGAACTGGAGCAGTCGGAACTCTGTTGGCCCTATTTCAAGTGGCTCACCGTTAGAGGTAACCCTATGGCTTGCGGGATCAAGTTCCAGGCCATCCACGTCAACCGGGTCTTCAATACCTTTGGGTGTGGTTCGACGTAATACGGCTTTCAGGCGAGCAACCAGCTCTCTGGGGGAGAAGGGTTTAGTGATGTAATCATCTGCCCCAGCCTCCAGACCCTGCACCTTATTGTCCTCTTCACCTTTAGCCGTCAGCATAATAACAGGTGTCTCTGCGGTGACCGGGTCACGCTTCAGACGGCGTGCCAGTTCAACACCACTGGTGCCTGGCATCATCCAGTCCAGAAGAATCAGATCAGGACGTTTATCGATTACCATCGCATGAGCTTGCTGTGCATTTTCAGCTTCAAGGCAGTCATAGTCCGCCATTTCAAGCGCAACAGCGATCATTTCCCTGATTGGGGCTTCGTCATCTACAATCAGGACGGTTTTTCCTGTCATTTCCGTGTTCCCGTCTAAGTCGGTTATGTCATCAGTAACGGTATTATTACAGCGAGTAAATATGACAGTAAGATGACATGATGACGTTTGTGTGAAATCTCTGTGTTTTATAAGCAGGAAAAATAAATAACTAAAGCTACTTCACAGCGTAGTCGACGATGATGCCCAGCAGAATTAAAACACCAACCCAGTGGTTATTCAGAAAAGCTTTGAAGCAGTCTTCCCGTTTGCGATGGGCGATCAGCTTAGCCTGATACAGAAAGAGTGTAACGCCTCCGGCCAGCCCCAGGTAGAAGAATATTCCCAGTCCTTTATATGCCGCAACGATCAGAAGCGCAATTACCGCAAGAGTCTGCAGCAACGCAATAATATGACGATCCAGCTCACCAAAAAGAATAGCAGTGGATTTGACACCGATTCTGACATCATCATTACGGTCTACCATAGCGTATTGAGTATCGTATGCCACCGTCCATAGCAGTTTTGCTGCGAAGAGCAGCCAGGCTTCCACGGGAACACTATTGGTCTGAGCGGCATAAGCCATGGGTATTGCCCAAGAGAAAGCCGCACCTAAAACGACCTGAGGCAGGTGGGTATAGCGCTTCATAAAGGGGTACATAAAGGCCAGCAGAATACCGCCAAGAGAGAGCAGAATGGTCAATGGGTTGGTCATAAGAACCAGGGCGAAAGACACCAGTCCCAGAAAAATAAACAGGCCGACCGCCTCTTTGGCTGTTACATCACCGGTTGCCAGTGGGCGTTCTTTGGTACGCTCTACATGACCATCGATTTTTCTGTCGGCAAAGTCATTAATGACACAGCCCGCAGCCCGCATACTGATGACACCTAAAATAAAGATGATCAGAATATCTGTGTCCGGGATACCCTCTGCCGCAATCCAAAGCGCCCAAAGTGTTGGCCAGAGCAACAGATAAGTACCGATGGGGCGGTCGACCCGCATCAGCCTGATGTAATGGGGAAACTGCTGCTGAATAAAGGCGACGGATGACATCAGAAGGTTCCTCAGCTTGTGCTTGGCAAATATGAGTTAATTACAGGGCGATCAACGAGTCAGATTCAGATAATCCCTGAACGGCTCCAGAAAAAGTTCAGTAACCAGCAATGGAGCCTGACGAATCTCAAAGGTTGAGCGCCTGCCCCAGATAAAAGGCGCACAGAAATCAGGATAACTCCGGGTGATCTCCTGAGATGTGCGTCGGGTGTGGGCATTCTTGAACAGTACGCTACCCAAAGAGCGGTTGCCAAGCAACATCAGGTGTCGGTTGCCCTGACGCAGAGTGGGTAGCGGGATAACAGTGCGTGCAAATACCCAGGGTTGATTGAGACCATGGAGGATAACCTGGCGAACCAGTGCGTATTCCTGCGTTGTCATCCCCAGGTGGTGGCACTCATTCAACGCCGGACGCAGCAGGCTCTGTTGCAAAAGCTGAACATGAAAGCGCTGTTGGCTAGCCTGTTTCAACCGGCGGGTCAGTGATGAGGCGTCAGTGAGCCAGTCAAGCCAGTCATGGTCAGGCCGTATTTGTCCCGGTGTATGAGGGGGTAACCAGTTAAGCTTCTCCCATTCCCGGCGGGACGCTGCCTGTTGGGATGTTAGTTGCTGCAAATCCAACACATGCCTCATTATTCCATCTTTTAAGGAGAGTGAATTCTATCACAGAAGGGCAAAAAACCTTTGCATCCCGCATGGGGGGCTGCTTAAATATCTTCGTTCGTACGGATTAAATAGTAATAATAAAGAGGATAACGCATGCGTAAGCCTGAATTGGCAGCAGCGATCGCAGAAAAGGCGGAGCTGTCTAAAGACAAAGCAAATGAAGTTCTGAATGCGATGTTGGATGAGATCACAGGTGCCGTTGCTAAAGGTGATTCGGTTTCCCTGATCGGTTTTGGTACTTTCTCAGTACGTGAGCGTAGTGCCCGTAAGGGTAAAAACCCTCAGACTGGCGAACCGATGGATATTCCGGCAAGCAAAACGGTAGGCTTCAAAGTAGGTAAAAAACTGAAAGATGCAGTTGACTGCTAAGCCTGACTTCCCGAGTACATAAAAACCTGCAATGCTAAGCACTGCAGGTTTTTTTATGCCGGAAGAGCTCATGGTGGCAACCTTGCTGTCCTTATAGAAGCCGATGTCACGGCCTATAAATTTAAATTCGTTGCCCCATTTGTTACAGAGTCTTACTTGCTGGCCTTTTCCAGCATCTCTGCCAAAGAGTTGAGTTCTTCGTTAAAGTCACTTATATCTTCTATGGTTTTTTCAACCAGAGCGCGCTCCAGGTGTAGTCGGTCCAGAATTGTCTCCGGTAACTTGCCCGGGCGTATCTCCCCGTCACTGTATACCAGCTGGTTCACGATATAGAGCAAGTTGGCATATTGGTGGTGCCGGCCTTCATAGGCGGGGTTATGCAGATGCCGGATTGCACTGCATACCTCATCGGGAACTCCCCATGTCTGGAACAGAAAGCTGCCAATCTGCTCTCGGGTAATACCGAAAAGAAAGCGTTCGATATACATTGCCGGTACGTGGGGGTTGGCCTCTTGATAGCGGCAATACAGCGAAAAGTAAGGTGGAAATACTTCTGCAATCACCAGGTAGCCGAAATTATTGACCAGGCCTGAAAGGTAGCTCAGGCCGATAACCGGTCTGTGGGCCGCAGGGATCTGTTTCACCAGACGTTCCATCAGCATCGCTTTCATAACAGCTTCGCGCCAGTAGCCCCGGTAACCAAACACGCCATCACTGGGCATTTTTATATTTTTGCCCATGGATAGACCAAGAGACAGATTCATCGTCAGGTCAAAGCCAAGCACCCGAATAACCGCATCCTGAATGGAATGGATCTGTCCCGGCAAGCCATAATAGGGCGAGTTAGCCCAGCTGATAACCTGTGAGGCAAGGCTTGGATCAGATTCCACAATGGAGGCGAGCTCATCGCCATCAGCATTCTCGTTATTACGCAGCATAATGATATTGTGCGCACTGAGAGGCAGCGGTGGAATCTCGATGCTTTCTGCCAGGCGGGTACGTATACGTCGTGACGTAATGGTTTCCACGGCGGTTTTAATTTCTGCTTCATCCTGATCGACAGCCGTCAGATTCGGACGGACTGAAACCAAAGGAATGGCAAACTGCTCAACCTTGGCGCTGCTGAACTCCTGGATCAGTGCTTTGTATTCCTCGCTGGTGAACTCAAGTAACCAGGAGGGATCACCGGATTCTGTAAAGATAATTTCGGGATCAAAACAGCGGTTATCAACGATGAGGTTATAGTCAACCACTTCGGGTAACGCTGGAACGGACTGGATTTTTTTGCGTTTTAGCAGAGACTGTTTGGCATTAGGAGAGATCGCCCGGTACCCCTGATAAAGCTTTATGTCTAACAGGCAATGGGCTGGAAATGCCAGTAAATGACGTACGCCATCAGAGCTTTCCAGAACGGAGGAGCGTATGAGCTGCTTGGCGGTTGCACGATTACGTGGCACGAGGCGGTCTTTTAGCGGTTGAGGAAAATTATCCGGTGAAACGGACTGAGATAAAGCTTCCTGAAGCGCCAGTACTAATCCTTTAAAGGACATCGTCATCTCCAACTAAGAACTCCTGTAATTATACCTACTATGCCCTAGCAGAAGATATATGAACATGATGTATGAATATGTATTTTTAATGGTTTATTTTGCGATGGCAGGTATATTCAGGCCTTAAACCTGAGCATACTGGTCTGCGTCACCAAGCCACCGATCAACCAGAGGGTTCAGATGGTGTGGGTAGTGCTGAATAAGCTGACTGGCAGCAGTATTAACCTCATCCAGAAGATACTGGTCACGTACCAGGTCTGCAATTTTCATCTGAGCCAGTCCGGTCTGGCGTGTACCCAGCACTTCACCCGGACCCCGTAGTTCAAGGTCTTTTTCTGCAATCTTAAAACCATCCTGAGTATCCCGCATGACGGCTACCCGGGCTTTACCGTTTCGTGACAAGGGGCTGTGATAGAGCAAAACACAGTAACTTTTCTGGTCGCCCCGGCCAACTCTTCCCCGTAGCTGGTGCAGCTGTGACAGGCCAAGGCGTTCCGGATTTTCAATGACCATGAGTGTGGCATTGGGTACATCGACGCCCACTTCGATAACGGTAGTGGCCACCAGTAGCTGCAGTTCGTTTGCTTTGAAGCGTGCCATGATCTCTGCTTTTTCCTGTGCTTTCATGCGACCATGTATCAGGCCGATGTTCAGCCCTTTGAGCCGGACGCTGAGGTCTTCAAAGGTGGTTTCTGCTGCCTGGCACTGCAGTGCCTCAGAGTCCTCAATCAAAGTGCAGACCCAGTAAGCCTGTTTCCCCTGGTAGCATGCGGTCGCAATACGCTCAATAATCTCATCCCGTCGGCTATCAGGAAGTGCTACAGTTTCAATCGGTGTGCGTCCGGGTGGCAGTTCGTCGATAACGGAGGTGTCCAGGTCGGCATAGGCACTCATTGCCAGCGTTCGGGGAATGGGGGTTGCGGTCATAATCAGCTGATGGGGGTAAAGGTCGCCCTGCTGTCCCTTCTCCCGCAGACTCAGGCGCTGATGAACACCGAACCTGTGTTGCTCATCGACGATAATCAGACCCAGTTTGCTGAATTTGACGCTTTCCTGAAACAGCGCATGGGTTCCGACAATCATGGGTGCTCCGGCGGCGATCAGTTCCAGCTGAGCTTGCCGTGCCTTTCCCTTGAGCTTACCAGCCATCCAGGCAACATCCAGACCGAGAGGGGTAAACCACTGCCTGAAGTTACTGTAGTGCTGCTCAGCGAGAATCTCTGTAGGAGCCATCACGGCAACCTGATAACCCGCCTCGATGGCTTGCAGAGCCGCCATAGCGGCAACCAGAGTTTTACCGGCACCTACATCGCCCTGTACCAATCGCAGCATAGGGCTACCTTGTTGGATGTCCTGTTGAATTTCCGCAATGACTCGACTCTGAGCACCTGTCAGCGGGAAAGGCAGCTGGGCCAGCATCTGCTGACTCAGCTGGCCACTACCTTTAAACATCGGAGCCTGATGATGTTTATGTTGTTGCCGCAGCTTTAAAAGGCTCAGTTGTTGAGCGATCAGCTCCTCCATAATTAACCGGTGCTGGCTAGGGTGTCGATAAAGCATCAGCTCGTCTACCGATGCATCGGGTGGTGGCTCGTGCAGCAATAGCAGGGACTCTTTCAGGGAGGGTAAATCAGGGAATAGTTTCTTTGGTAGCCAGTCGATCACCTCAGCTTTTTTAAGTTCTGCTAAAGCAAGCCTAATCAGCTGGCGCAGACGACTTTGTGTCAGACCATCGGTCAGAGGGTAGATGGGTGTCAGGTGATCATCAACGGATACCGCCTGATCCTGAGATACCAGGCTGTACTCCGGATGGTAGAGTTCCAGCCCGCTGGCACCGGGCCGGGCCTCACCATAGCAGCGCACCAGGGTTCCTTTCCGGAACTGATTCTTCTGCGTCATATTAAAATGAAAGAAACGCAGAGTAATACTGCCGGTGCCATCACTCAGTCGCACAATCAAAGCCCGCCGTCGCCCTTTGGTGACATCGGCCAGAGCCACCTGCCCGACCACGACGACTTCGTCGCCACGGCGAATAGCACCCATTGGCGTGACTCGTGTGCGATCCTGATACCGCAACGGAAGATGAAACAGCAGGTCCTCAAGGGTAAAGATATGAAGCTTTGCCAGTTTCTCCGCCAATGCCGCGCCAACACCTTTCAGAATAGTGACGGGTTGAGCAAGCTGATCCGAAACCAGACCGGTTTTTTCAGGGCTGCTGGTCGGGCGGGTTACTGGCGTTGTTGGCATATCCTGTCCATCTGTATTTATAAGAGGCCCCGGCGATGGCTGATGGTAGTTTAGCCGCACGCTTTACTTGTATGATGACTGACGCTGAACGAATACAGCTTAAGGATACGTGCGGGCCTGTCCATTCGGTGCCGGATACATCAGATAATAGAGATTCCCAGGGAGATAAGAAAGATGAGTGCTCAGGAGATTTTGATTGTAGGGTGCGGAGATATTGGTAGCCGTACCGCCCGGCTGCTGACAGAAAGCTATCAGGTCTATGGTGCGCGCCGCAATCCGCAAAACTTACCGGAAGAGGTACACCCTGTCAGGCTGGACGTGGCTGACCCTGATTCCTGGCAGGCACTGGCTCTAAAGCCTGATTACATCATCTACTCTGTAGCGGCGGGCGGCTTCTCAGAAGCATCTTATCAGAGTGCGTACCTGGACGGCGTGCAGCAGATGTTGCACTGGTTAAAAAAGAGCAAGCATACGCCCAGGCATATCCTGTTTGTCTCCAGCTCCAGTGTGTATGGGCAGACGGAAGGGGAAATGGTTGATGAAACCGTTCAGCCGAATCCATCGGGATTTGCTGGGAGTATTATGTTGAAGGCAGAAGAAGCTCTACGCAGCAGTGGCTTGAATCATAGCTGCGTTCGCTTCTCCGGTATTTATGGCCCGGGGCGTGATATGTTGATCCGACAGGTATGCCAGGGACGTATTGCACCTGAGGTGCCGGTAAAATATACCAACCGTATTCATAGTGACGACTGTGCCGGCGTTTTAGCTCATCTGGTTGCTATGGTTGAGTCCGGTAAAACACCGGAGATGATTTATCTGGTAACGGATCAGGGATCTGTGCCGCTGTTTGAGGTGATGAGCTGGATGGCGGAAGTGCTTCAGGTGACACCAACCGAGGTTGTCGAATCACCAACCCGCCGTCGTACCAGTAAGATTTGTGATAACCGCCTGTTACTGAGTACTGGTTATCAATTTACCTATCCAACATACCGGGAAGGTTACTGGGATGCTCTACAGGCTGTGAAAGCCAGTATTAAGTCTGGTTCTTAAGTTATTTCGACATAAACCAAAGCAGCCGGTGCTGTTAATCTATTATCCAAAGGGTGTCCTGATATGTTTACTGGAAGGCGTGACAAAGCGCGCATCGACGAGCTTGAAGAAGAGCTGGCTTTTTATCGTGGGATGAAAGAAACCCTTCGTGAGGAGATGCTTTGGTTTTCTCTCGACCGTTCAGGGCATTTTCGTGATGCAGATGCTGAGTTTCTGGCATCAACCGGTTATGGAAGGGAGCAGCTGATCGGTTCTTCTATAGAAGGCTACCTATTGCCTGTTCACATGGATAATCGACATCAGCAGTTATTATTGGATGCTATCCGGTCGGGTAAACACTGGCATGGAGCGATGCGTCTGCGCAAGGCAGATGGTAGCGATGGATGGTATCGACTGATCATGTACCGGGCTAAGTCCAGTGAAGGTGGGCATGAAAGCGGTGCGCTTGCTGTGGAGCTGACCCGAACCATCAGGCGTTCCCGGCAGGAAGGTGATCTGCTATTAGCTTTGCACCGGTCTATGGCGGTCATTGAATTTACCCCGCAGGGTGAAATTCTGACGGCCAATGATAACTTTCTGGCCGCCATCGGATATCAGAAAGACCAGATCGTCGGTCAACATCATAAGATTTTTTGTGACCCACAGGAGGCCGCCAGCGAGGAGTATAGGCTGTTCTGGCAGAGACTGGGGCAAGGGGAATATGTTTCAGGCCGCTTCAGGCGGCTGGATCACATGGGGCGTGAGATCTGGCTGGAGGCCAGCTATAACCCGATCCATAATGATGATGGTGAGCTTTACAAGGTTGTTAAGTTTGCGACCGATATCACCGAAAGAATGCAGCATGAGTTTGCGATTGCTGAAACGTCTGACGTTGCTTATGAGATTTCGCAAAAAACGGATGCTGATGCCTCAGCAGGACTTGAGATTATTGAGAATACAATTGAGACAATGACAGGGCTTTCAGATCAGATGGTTCAGGCAAGCCAGGGAGTCTTTGATCTGAATGCGCAGTCTGAGCAGGTATCTGCGTTGGTAAGTGGTATTCAGGGCATTGCAGAACAGACAAATCTACTGGCTTTGAATGCTGCCATTGAAGCTGCCCGGGCTGGTGAACAAGGCAGAGGCTTTGCGGTTGTTGCCGATGAAGTACGCAAGCTTGCCCTGAGGACAAGTGAGGCAACCCGGGAAATTATTGACGTAGTGGGGCGCAACAGACAGCTGACAGAGCAAGCGGTCAGTCTTATAGAGCAAAGCCTGGAGAAGGTATCAGAGGCCGGTGAGCTATCCCGAAAAGCGGGCAAAGCGATGGCAGAGATGCAGGCGGGCGCCCAAGAAGTGGTTACGACAGTCAGCAGTCTGAAAAACCGGTTGTAAGTCGAGCGGCAGATGACTCAGGACAAAAGCAATCAATTGTTGGTTATTGCTTTTGTCCTTTTGTCATCGACTTTCGGTGCTTAATTAAACAACGACAATACCTTCAATCTCCACCAAAGAGCCTTTTGGTAACTCTTTAATACCCACCGCGGCACGTGCCGGATAAGGCTGCTTAAAGAAACGGCCCATCACTTCGTTGACCGTAGCGAAATTAGACAGGTCTGTCAGGTAGATATTCAGTTTTACCACATCGGACAGCTGACCGCCTGCGGCTTCAACTACGGCAGAGATATTTTTAAACACCTGCTCTGTTTGCTCAGCGAAGTCATCGGAGATAATCTCCATGGTCTCAGGGACCAGAGGAATCTGCCCGGACAGATAAATGGTATCGCCCGCTTTAACGGCTTGTGAATAAGTTCCGATCGCTGCCGGAGCCTTGTCTGTGTGGATAACGCTTTTATTACTCATTGCATAATCTCCGTTTTATTATTTGCTGCGTTCTGTAGTGTTATTTTTCATGTTCTGGTGGATTAACCGAACCAGAAAACTGAAACAGCAGACCACAAGGGGTCTGCTGCTTGAATTGTGAACTTGTGGGTTGGGTTAGCGACGGGCCCGGCTGATGCGGCTGACATTAGTCAGCGTGCGGATCCGGCGCATCACTTTTGCAAGGTGGACGCGGTTGCTGACACCCATTTCGATATTGACCATGGTCAGGCGGGCATCACGCTCTTCAGTGGTGATCTTCTCTATATTGGCATCGGCTTCTGTAATCAGGGCCGCCAGAGAGGCGATAAAACCTTTCTGATGTTCTGCCTCTACCCGTATTACCACTGTAAAGTCACCGGTAACGCCCTCAGACCAGTCCATGGGTACACAGCGATTGCTGTCATCACGGATATCTGCAATGTTGCGGCAGGTATCCACATGGATCACGATGCCGCGACCACTGCTGATATGGCCAAGCACAGGGTCGCCTGGTATCGGATGGCAGCATCGGGCATAAGACGTGACCATACCTTCGGTACCACTGATTGCCAGCTTATTATTGGTGGAAACAGGTGCAGGGTCTGGCACGGCAGAATTACCTTCCTGACCGATTAATGCACGGGCAACACCAAAGGCCATACGATTCCCTAAGCCAATCGCATCCAGCAGATCCTGCTCAGTTTCGTACTGAAACTCTTTCAGCAGCGCTTCAACCTGAGGCTTTGGAATTTCATCATATTGCTTATCAAAGGCATCCAGTGCCTTATTCAGCAGGCGTTTACCCAGAGAAACAGACTCTGCCCGTTGCTGATTCTTCAGATAGTGGCGGATCGCACTTCGCGCTTTTGCTGTGGCAACAAAGCTCAGCCAGGCCAGGTTAGGCCGGGCGCTTGGCGCAGTAATCACTTCAACAGACTGGCCGCTTTCCAGGTGAGCACTCAGAGGAGACAGGCGGCGGTTAATACGGGCTGCCACACAGGAGTTACCCACATCGGTATGAACCGCATAGGCGAAATCTACGGCGGTGGCCCCGGAGGGTAGCTCCATAATGTCGCCTTTTGGTGTAAAAACATAGACCTCATCCGGGAAGAGATCCATTTTTACATGTTCGATAAACTCAAGGGAGTTACCGGCACGCTGTTGCATCTCCAGCAAGCCTTTTACCCATTGGCGGGCACGGGCGTGGCTGGCCCCGGTCATACCCTTGGCGCTTTCTTCCTGTTCCGATTTATAGAGCCAGTGGGCAGCGATGCCATTATTAGCCATCGACTCCATCTCACGGGTACGGATCTGAACTTCGATCGGTATACCATTCATGCCGATCAGAGACGTGTGCAGCGACTGATAGCCGTTAGCCTTGGGGATAGCGATATAATCTTTGAAGCGACCGGGAACTGGCTTATACAGGTTATGAATGGCACCTAAAATACGATAGCAGGTGTCCACCTTATCAGTGACGATGCGGAAGCCGTAAACATCCATTACTTCTGAGAATGACTTTCGGCGGGCGCGCATCTTGCGGTAGAGGCTGAGCAGGTGCTTTTCACGGCCAAATACCTTGCCGTTTAACGCTTCATCGTCGATACAGGTCTGCAGAGCGTTCTGAATTTCGCGAATCACCTGCTTACGGTTACCACGAACACTTTGTACCGCACGCTTCAGACGCTCGTAGCGCATGGGGTGCATACCGGCAAAACCCAGCTCTTCCAGCTCGGTGCGGATCGTATTGATCCCCAGGCGGGCGGCAATCGGAGAATAGATATCCAGAGTTTCACGGGCGATGCGGCGTTTTTTATCCGGGCGCAGAGCACCCAGGGTACGCATATTGTGTAGACGATCCGCCAGCTTCACCAGAATCACACGGATATCCTTGGCCATGGCCAATGCCATTTTCTGGAAATTTTCCGCTTGGGCGAGGGCTTTATCCTCAAAATGGATCTGGGTTAGCTTAGAGACACCGTCCACCAGCTCAGCAACAGTTTCACCAAACTGTTTGGCGAGAGCATCTTTTGTAACCGGGGTATCTTCAATTACGTCATGCAGCATGGCTGCCATCAGGCTTTGGTGATCCATGTGCATATTGGCAAGAATAGTGGCTACGGCCAGCGGATGAGTTACGTAGTGCTCACCGCTACGGCGGCGCTGGCCATCGTGGGCCTGCTCGGCAAAATAATAGGCGCGGCGAACCTGCTGAATTTCTTCAGGTTTCAGGTAGCCACGCAGGCGATCCACTAAATCTTCAATCGTTGACACAGTGCAGCTCCTTAAACTGATTTGCTAATAAAGCTGCCGGGATAGGGGGTCTTTATCTGTGCCAACATAGGCGACTTACTCCTCGTCGTCACCCTGGAATTCACGGCCTATCGCTTCAGCGTCACGCAGCAGCTTACTGGTTACGTGACCTTCAGCGATTTCACGCAAAGCCATCACCGTTGGCTTATCGTTTTCCCATGCCAGCATAGGATCTTTACCACCGGTGCTCAGTTGATGAGCACGTTTACTGGCAACCATAACCAGTTCAAAGCGGTTTTCTACATTGTCTAAACAATCTTCAACAGTAACGCGAGCCATTTGGTATCCCCAAATAAATAATGACAACCAGCAGAGAATCACCCAGTTTACTGAATTACGGCTTTCTCTGACAAGAGATCGTGATAACTAAATCCCATAAACGGCGGGGTTTATGTCAGAAGGTCGCTGATCAGCTGACCCTGTCGCCGCTGCTGGTTATTCAGCAGCTGGCGCTGGGCAATAATAACAGATCGTAGCTCATTCAGAGCGACTTCAAAGCGATCATTGATAATGACATAGTCATATTCATCAAAATGTGACATTTCACTGACCGCCTGGGCCATACGTCCGGCAATAATATCCGCAGAATCCTGACCCCGGTTATCCAGGCGTTCCTGCAGAGCCTCTTTAGACGGAGGCAGAATAAAAATACCAATGGACTCCGGCATCAGATGACGTACCTGCTGCGCACCCTGCCAGTCAATTTCAAGAATAATGTCGGTGCCCGCGTTAAGCTGCTCTTCCAGCCAGATGCGGGAAGTACCGTAGAAATTACCGAAAACTTCCGCATATTCCAAAAAAGCATCTTCCGCCAGCAGCGCTTTAAACTGGTCCACAGTGACAAAGTTGTAGTTTACACCATTTTCTTCTCCGGGCCGTGGGGCGCGTGTGGTGTGGGATACCGACACTTTAATATCCCGGGTTTGTTCCAGCAGCGCAGTAACCAGGCTGGATTTACCAGCACCTGACGGGGCGGAAACAATATAAAGTGTGCCCCTGGCGTTATTTTTCACCGGATGGTCATTGGTAATATTCTGTGGCATGTCGGATTCCTAAAACCAGTATTCTGAACAGGGATTTTATCGGTATTCAGAAGCGGATGCGACACTTAGGGCTGAAGTGTCTGAAGGCTGGGGTGATATATCAGGAGGTTAGGGGTGTCAGCTGACACTCGGAAAAGCGTACACAGTTGCGCCCGGTATTCTTAGCCTCATAGAGGGCTATGTCGGCAAGGTTAATTGCGGTGTCGATGGTTTCCCGTTCACTATCGATCTCGACTCCGCCGATACTGATAGTGAAGCTTAGGTTATCACCTTGCTGATCAAGGTTGAGGGACTGAGCTGCAGCGCGAATCTGCTCTGCCCTTTGCTGCGCTTTTTCCTCAGAGGTATTGGGCAGAAGCATAACAAACTCCTCTCCTCCGAAGCGGGCAATCAACTCTCCCTTTCTGCTCTTCAGCCGCAGCAGGTCAGAAAGCGCAACGATCACCTGATCTCCAACCTGATGACCGTAACCATCATTAATCGCCTTGAACCGATCGATATCTATAATCAGTAGCGCCAGAGGCATTCCTGTTTTTCGGGCCTGCTCAAACAGGTAGTTGGCTTCTGTATAGAAATAGCGGCGATTATAGAGTCGTGTCAGAGGGTCAGTTACGGCCAGTAGTTTGAGCTCATCCTGCGAGGCTTTGATATCCTCCAGCATCTTGATGCGGTAGGAGATGATGAAGGCAAGCATCAGGGACTCCAGCATAATACCGATACCGACCCCATGACTGCTGATATAGTTAAAACCGATAATGCCTTTATAGAAAAGTACCGCCACACCACTGAAGATAACGAATAAACTATGGCCAAACAGAAAATATTTTGCCAGAGGATTGCCTTTTCTCAGCAGGGAGATAGTGACAGAGATTGTCACTAACATCATTAGAGCTGCAAGTGAGCTGGTATGACGCAGGGCAGGAACAATATCAAATAGTCCGTAGACAAAATTCAACACCAGCAACAGCAGGATACACTGCAGGAAGCGGTGCTCCCTCAGGTGATGCTTCCCGGTCTGGAAAATATCCATCATAAAGAGAATCAGAAAGACGGGCATAGAGATCAGTGACAGGTGCATTCTGAGGGTATCGGCACCATAAATATTGAACAGGCTGGCCAGAAGCCCGTAGGAGAGTGCCACCCAGATTGCACCGGAAATCAGGTACAGGGAGTAAAAAATATTTTCTTTTTTGTTGGAGGAAAAATAGAGTAAAAAGTTGTAGATCACCAACGCCAGAAGAATGCCGACCATAAGTGCAATATCATTATGAGCCCCGATGCCCTGTAAAGCCCGGCGGGAGTGGTCCTCATCCAGAATCAGCAGGGAAAACCATTGATGGGAGAAAGAGACACTCTTCACATAGAGGCGTTTACTCTCCCTTGCATCCAGCCAGAACTCAAAAATGGCACTGCCCCTGTACATCAAGGGACTGTTAGCGGCGGTATCCATTTCCAGCTGTTGCTGCTTATAGCCTTCCGTTTGCTGTTCATACAATACAAGCTGACGGTTATGGTAAGCCTGTGGCTGATGGAGAAAAAGCCGTCTTGGCTGGTCCGTCAGGTTTTTGATTTCTACCTGAGTCCAGGTGGTTTTTGCATTGGTACCCAGAGATATTTGGTTGGGGGACGGGGTAAAGGCTTGTGCACGTACTTCCTCAAAAGACAGGGCTTCAGAATGATCAATAAAATAGCTCATCTGAAAGTGTGTCAGGTTAACGTCGTGGGAATCGATCAGTACAGCGGGATGGGATGCGTAAGTATGTTGTGCTGCAAATATCAGCATCATGACAAAGGCTTTCAATAATCCTGCCATAGCAGATTCCATTAAATAAATTTGGTGGTAGCTAAAGACAGCTTAGGAAATACCTGAGATCACTTCAGGCATAAAACGGGGCCTGTTTAAATAAGTATTTAAGATGACAAGTATGCCAGATATTTTCCAACTTGCACCGAGGGTTTTTACTGGTTTGTTCGGGGGCCGCCTTTCCGTCTAAAACAGATCTTGGCGGTCAGGTGATAAGATAAACTTGCGCCAGTTTTAATCTGAGCAGGTAGAATAGAGGCCTTTATTTTAACAGACCGGCCCAACCTGAAGGATGTGATATGTCGCAACTACTTCGTATCGTACTGATCAACACCCACCTCGATGGCGCGGTGGAACTGCAGCTGGATGAACACGCCAACATCTGCGGTACGAATGCCTCAGGTAAAACCACACTGCAACGTTTGGTGCCGGTGTTTTACGGGGAGCTGCCCAACCGTGTTGTGCCGAAAACCCGTAAAAAATTTGATGAGTTTTACCTGCCATTTACTAACAGCTACATCATCTATGAGTATCAGCGTGACAACGGAGAGGTGTGTCAGACCGTACTCACCAAAAAGAGTGATGGTGGTCTGGAATATCGTCTCGTGGGCATTCCCTACAACAGCGAGCATTACCTGCAGGAAGATGGCAAAGGCAGCTGTAAAGCCTACAGCTACAGCGAGTGGGCCAGTCTGGTCCGACATCAGGCTGCAGGCCTGGTCTCGCCTAAGATCAGCGCCACCAGCGAATATCGCAGCATCATTCAGAATGACACCAGTGCCCTGCGAGGCAATAGCGCGGAGAGCATTCGCCTGAGACGTCTGGCGGCCAATTTCAGTCTGGTCAGTGGCGCGCACAAACTGCGACATATTGAAAAGCTGGTCAGCGCTGTACACGCCAAAGAAGGCAAGATGGACACCCTGAAGGCGATGCTGGCCGCGATTTTTGAAGAAGATGGCGTTGTTTTGCCTGCGACCCGGGTTAAAAACACCAAGGCCCGTGAATGGATTCAACAGATGCGCCAGTCCAAGGGGCTGAAGGATCTGCAACAGAAACTGGATGACCTGAAACAGCTGGCGAGGCAGTTGGACGGGCTGGAATCCCAGCTGGCTGGCCTGCAACCTCTGTTGCAAAAAGATCAGCAGCAACAGCTGCAGCAGAAAGCGGATAGCGAAGAGATTCTGCATGGTCTGCGTAAGCAGATCAGCCACCTGAAAGAGACCTTTCAGGAGCAGGAAAGTGAAATCAACAGCAGCCTGAGCAAAGCCGGGCATGACCTGAAAGAGACCCAGGCCCGCCTGGATCGCATGCAGCAACGTTTCGATGACTATGAAGCGCAGGACATGCCACAACTTCAGCGCGACAGCGATGCACTGCCCCTTTGGCGGGAAAACCTGCAGGAACTGCAGGAGCAGTACCAGTTGATGGCAGAACAGCATGGTGATCTGGAGCGTCAGCTGGATCTGCGGAAAATTAAGCTGTCCGAAGCACTGGACCGTCACAGTGAGCAACATGGCCATAAGGTGAAAGCGTTGCAGCTGGAGATTCGTGAGAAGCAGGAAGCTCAGGAGAATCAACTGGCAGAACTGGACCAGGCATTCCAAAGTCGTTTTCAGCAGCAACAGGAGTTGTTCGCAGAACAGAAATCTGAATGCCAGAGCGCCATTGCCGTACTGGAAAGCCAGCTGAACGCCCCTTTGGAAACCGAAGAGGAACGGGAAGCCCTTGCGGAAGCCGATGCCCGACTGGAAGAAGCGCAGCAGGTTGCCCGCCAGCATCAGCAGCAGGTACAGCGCAGCCGACAAGCATTAGACGAAGCGCGAACGGCACAACAGCAGGCAGATGACCAGTTAGGCCGCCAGCGTCAGCGGGTACAGCAGGCAGAATCAGAGCGGCATCAGCTGCAACGTCAGTTAACACCGGAGCAGGGGAGCTTGCGCCATTTTCTGCGTGGGAACTATCAGGACTGGGAGCAAACACTGGGCAAGGTGATCGCCCCGGAGCTTCTGGAACGTTCCGATCTTCAGCCTCGCCTTAGCGAAGCCCTATCTCAGGGAGCGGGTTCAGAGACCGATCTCAGCCTGTATGGTTTACTACTGGATCTGAATATTCTGGAGCTGCCGGATTATGCTCAGGATGAAGCCGCGATCCAACACCGTACCCAACAGGCGGAACAGCAGCTGGCGACAGCAAAAGCCGGGCAGGCTGATGCAGAAAAAGCACTGAAGCAGAGTCACGAAAACTTTGAAACAGTCAAAGCCTTCCTTGAGCAGGTACAGTGGCAGCAACAGGAACACGAACAGAATATCGACTACGTGCGCGATGCCCGTGACCGCCTCAGAGAGCAGCAAAAAACGGCCCTTAGTGCCCGCAAACAACAGCTGGCTGATCAGTGGAATGAGAAAAAACAGCAGCTGGAGCAGATTACTTCCCGTCAGCAGCTGGATCTGCAGGCCATGAAGGATGACCACCAGAGCCAGCGACTGGAGTTGAAGGCTGACTGGCAGAGCACACTGCAGCAGCTCGATGATCAGATTGAGCAGCTGGATCAGCAACTGGCGGAGCGCCGGGAAGAGAACCGTAAGCAGTTAAAAGAGCTGCAACAGGCATTTGAAGAGGAACTTTCCGCCAAAGGGATTGATCCGAAACGCCTCAGCGAGCTGAAACAGCGACAGCAGCAACTGAAACAACAGATCCGCCAGGTGGAAGAGCGTCAGGACAGTCTGCGCCAGTGGCAGGACTTTATGCAGGTGGACTGGCAACAGCGTCGCCCGCAGTTACTGGCAGAAGAAACTGAGCTCAAGCAGCAGCAGCGTAATCTGCAACAGGCCTTGGGCGAGCTGAAAAGCGATTTCAGCCGCCAGAGTAAGCAGTTGGAAAGTGATAAAGAAACCCAGCAAAATCGCATCCGTCAGGCTGAAGAGATGCTGGCACTATTGCAAAATGTACTGGTTCGCTTGGATGAACTGGACCTGTTGGGCAGTATTCCGGCAGAGCAGCCAGAGGGCAGCGATCTTACCGAGCGGTTGGCCAGAGCCAATGAAGCGCTGGAGCAGCGCGGTAAGCAATTGGCGCTGCTGGATAAAAACGGCAGTCACTTTGAGAGCGAACTGAATAAAAACGCCAGCCGGGAATTTATCGACCGGCTGGAGCATGAAAAAAGCAAGCTGCCTGACTTTACCGGCACCCGGGAGCAACTGCCGATTCTGACCGATCTTCTGCATATCCTGAAAGATCAGCAACAGCAGTTGCTGGAGATGGGTGAAAATATTGGTGGTGACCTGAAAAAATTCTTTGATGTTTTCAGTGATATCAATCGCCGTATTAACCGCCAGAGCCGACGCCTGAGTGAAGCGGTAGCCGATGATCTGGTATTGGAAGGTATCAGCCGCTCAGAGGTGCGTATTCTTTCGACCATTGATGAACTGGGTTTCTGGCAACCGTTGAAACGTTTCGCCAAACTTTATGATCAGTGGCGTGACAGCGGTCACGAAGAGCCCTCTGACGATTATCTGGATGCGCTATCGGATGTGGCCGAGTTGCTGCGTTCCGATGAGCAATACAGTTTTGAATCTCTGTTGCGACTGGAGCTGCATCTGAGTGAAGGCGGGTCGGATCTGGTGATCAAAAATGACCGCCAGCTGCTGGAATCCTCCAGCCACGGTATGGCTTATCTGATTCTGTGTAAGTACTTGCTGGCGTTCACCCGTCTGTTAAAAGGCGATGCCGAGGTCACCCTGCACTGGCCGATTGATGAGATCGGCACCCTGGCTTACCACAATGTGGAAAAACTGTTCCAGGCCTGCAGCAGCAACCATATTGTGGTTGTCGGCGCTTTCCCGAACCCGGAGTCCGATGTCCTTATGTTGTTCCGCCATCGCTATCTGATTGAAGCAGATCAGGCGAGCCCGAACCGGCGTCAGTTAAAACGTATTCAACCTAAAATCAGCAAACTGGCGGAGCGTCTGGCGGAGAAACAGGCCAGTTCTGCAATCCATCAGGAGACCCCATTATCCCATCAGGAGACCTCAGTATGATTCAACACGGCCCCCTGTTAGAGCGCCTTCTGGCGGGTGATTTCGTCTGCGCCATCAGTGATCCTGACGGCTTTCGTCACCTGAGTGACGGTGAAACCCGGGATGCAATTAATCATTACCTGCGCCCCCTGAATCGGCGTCTGGCATCCAATGATGACAAGAGCGTCTACTTTCTTGCCTATCAGGAGTTAACACCGGAAGCACGAGAGCAGATCAGTCAGCAGTTTGCCCTGACCGTTCAATCTCTGTTACCGGTGCTGGAGTGGCTGCAGCTGGTGCAGGAGACACTGGGGCACGACAGCGCCCTCAGTGCCGGGGATACCCTGAAACTGCAGGAGTTTGTTCTGCGCGCAGAGGACAATCAGAGCCTGCGTCAGCGCCTGCAAACATTGGCCAATGATCGTTTCTTTAACAGTCAGAGTGAGGCTCTGGACCAGCAGGTAAAACTGATTTTCCGTCGTTTGAAAGAGCATGGTTACCTGCAGCAACCTCACGGTGATCGACACTATTATGTGGTGACCGGCAAAATCGATTACCTGCTGGATATGATTCGCTTTATCCGTGACGAAGAGCACCTGCCGGTGGAGGATGATCCGACCCAGGAGGTACTGCTCTGATGGCGGATGCAACAGACCGCAATCTCACCTCCAGCCTGTTCAGCATCGGCGCTGAACGGCTGGCGCTGTTAGGTAAATATCATAAGGTGCTGATGCAGGGCTATCTGCAGGGTTTTGTCGATGAAGCAGAACTTAGTGACAGCGCCCTGAAAAAACTGATCGCCGCCCGCATTCTCTGGCGGCCGGATGAGACCCAGTCCCTCACCTTGCGCCCTCAGTTGAGCGAACTGATCGCCAGTATGGTTTCTGATGAGAACCGCCGCCAGGTGAATGCTGACGTTGCCCAAAAGTTGGAGCAGATTCATAACCGGGTTCAGGCTTACAAGGAAGCTCAGTTTAAAGGCGATTACACCGTTGCTGAGATGCAGCTGCAGCGCCTGACTGAGTTGGTGCACGATCTTTCCGGCCAGTTTGAAGAAGCGATCGACAGTCTCTGGAACCGACTAAATAGCGACTTTGGCTTTGTTGGTAGCCTGAACGAAAAAATCCGTGAGAATGAGCGTGCCCAGCAACAGCTGCGTCGCCTGCTGGATGGCCTGCAACTGATCGACTTCAATCAGCTGATCGAGCTGGCTGAAGGTAACAGCCATCTGCGTAAACTGCTGGTCAGTCGTTTGCAGTATCAGCTGAGCGGTCATCACGGTAGCCTGCTGGAAGTGCAGAAGCGACTGGTCGCTCTGTTGGCAAAATTCCGTCAGCAGCAGTCCCGGTCACTGTTGATCAGCAACATGGTCAGCTTTCTCAGGCAGCATCCCGCCTATAGCCCGGCAGATTACCCCCATCGAAGCAGTGTGCCGGATCTGTTTAATCAGGTGGCACCGATTCAGCTGAAAGGTGCTGCAGCCTTTGATCGTGCCGGAGAGCGGCAACGTCTGGCAGAGCTGGTACATGACCTGCCGAAAAGCGATCACACTCCGGTAACCGATAGCCAGAGTGCTGCCTTTACCGCACCTTTTGTCGATGAAGAGGTCGCAGCGCGACAAAAAGCACTAAAACAGGATGTGGAAAACTTTTATCTGCATATCATTGACCGGACTACTGAAACTCCTGAACTGGCAGAGCAGCAACCTGCGATCAGCGCCCTTTCCTATCGGGATGAACATCAACTGGAATGGGACCCGGAGATCTGGCTTTATCAGATTATCGCGGATTATCAGGCCTTGCCCCGACAGGATCAGCGCCTGTTCTGCCTCACCAATCAGGAAGCCAAAGCATCCGCTACCAACAACCTGATGCTAATTCAGGATATTCAGCTGCAGTTGCGGGTGTAGTTTCCAGTCGGGCTTTTGAAGCAGGATCAGGACTGAAAAATTTCAGTCCTGGCCTTATTTCTGTTTGCCCGTAGAAGATACCGAATGCCCCTCTGGCTATTCTGAAATCATACCTCTATAGTTTCCTATATAAGAAATTTAATCCTAATAGCATTTGGTATTTCCTATATAGGAAATTTTGGCATCGCAGTGAATAAACGAACAGAAATGGGCGAAGCGATAAAGCAGGCCAGAAAAAGGCTGAATTTGACCCAAAAGAAAATAGCCGAAAACATCAATATCCCTGCAACGACACTCTCCAAAATTGAAAATGGTCATTTCTCAGGATCATTGGATATTCTGGAGCGCTATCTGGATGCGGTTGGACTGGAGCTTATCGTCACGGAAAAGAAAAGGCGCTTACCGGATTGGGATGAGCTGGACGAGCTTTTTGGAGAAGATTAATGGCCTTTGAAACACTCCCCAAACGCATCGACAAGCTGAAAGTGAAACTAAAGGATGCAGAGTTGGGGCTGCTGACTCGAGGCTCCGTACACTTCTACCAGCCATCGCAGATTGAGCAGTTCGTATCCCTGACTATGACACGGCCAACACTGGACGGTTATTCGTCAGGGGCGCTGCATCCTATTTTTGCTCAAAACCTTCCCGAGGGATTTAACCGTCGGTTTATCGCGGAACGTCTCGCCCGATATGCCCGCGTTGATGATATTTATCTGCTGGCGCTTCAGGGTGATAACGGTATCGGCATGCTCTCCTACCAGTCAGAGTTTGCGCTACCGGAGGTGGGAGGCGTGTCTCTGGATGAAATTCTGAACTATCGGGGTGAAGAGCCGCTGTTTCCACAGCTGCTGGAAAAGTACTACCTACGAAACTCATTGGCCGGGGTGCAACCCAAGGTCAGCATCTCAGGAACTGACAGAACCGTTGAGCAGAAGGATCTTATCGTAAAGTCCTTTGATGCTGAATTTCCGCTGCTGACGGTAAATGAATATGTCTGTATGGAGGCTGCCAGGCACTGCGGCCTGAAGCCACCAAAAGTTTACCTCTCAGACAATCTGGAAACCTTTGTTGTGGAGCGCTTTGACAAGCCAGAGGGAGACTTGTTGGGTTACGAAGATTTTACAACATTAATGAAGCGGCCAAACTCACCGGATGCCAAGTACACCGGCAGTTATGAGTCACTGCTGGAAGCAACCTACCTGTACACTTCCAGTCTGGACGAAGTTCGCAGAATGTATCAGTACATTGTCTTTAACTGCCTGATTGGTAATGGAGACGCCCACCTGAAAAACTTTGCTCTGCAGTATACCCCTGACATGCAGCAGATCTTTGTTTCACCGCCTTTTGATATTACCCACACCCTGATTTACGAAACCCTCGATAATAAAATGGCGCTGAAGCTTAAAGGCAGTAAAGTTTTCCCCAACCGTAATGACCTGCTTGGACTAGCCAGCTCAAAAAGCTTCAGACTAAGAGAAGCCGCCTCCATCATAGATGCAACCGCTGAAGGCGTTTTGGATTATCTCTCCACTTGTCAGGAGGTGCATCTGGTGCGTGGCCTGAAAGAGTCCATCATCAGCTCTGTTTCAAAAGTAATGTCGCAGACTGTCAGCAGCAAAGGCTACAGGCATGATAAAAAGCGTAAGTTTGAATAATGATGCGCTGCCGATTCAGCTGCAGTTGCGCAGACGTTACAGGAGGCACCAAATGGACGTTGTACCAGGCAATGTAAATCGCTGGCTGCGTCAGAAAAAGATGCAGGGCTCAGTATTGCGCATTCTGAATATCTATCCTGATAAAGCGCAAGATGGGTCAGGTTGTTAGTCCGGTGTCATCGCATACTGGTGTCAGAAGGTGGTTCCTTCAGCAGAGTGCGGGCTTTTAGTCGGCAGCAAACAACATCAGACAAGATAATCAGGGGCCGGAGTGAATCAGGCAAAACAGCGCTATCAGCAACGTATGTTGGCGGTATGTGACTACATCTACCAGCATCTGGATCATGATTTGACTCTGGATGAGCTGAGTCAGGTCGCGCACTTTTCCCGCTATCACTTTCACCGGCAGTTCAGTCAGTTTATGGGCATGAGCGTCACCCGCTTTGTGCAGCAACTGCGACTGAAACGGGCCGCCTACCAGCTGGCCTTTCAGCGGGAACGCCCCATAACCGATATCGCCTTTGATGCCCGCTTTGAGCGCCCGGAATCCTTTACCCGCGCCTTCAGACGGGGCTTTGCTCAGTCTCCCAGCGAGTTTCGCCATCAGGCCGACTGGATGCTCTGGAGCCACCACTACCAAAACCCGACACCCGATTCTCAACAGGAGACACCTGTGAACGTCAATATCGTTACCCAACCCGAGATGCAGATCGCCGTACTGGAACACAAAGGCCCCATGGAAACCGTGATGGCCTCCGCCGGACAGTTCCGCCAGTGGCGTATCGAAAGCGGCTACTCCCCCATCGTCAGCTGTAAAACCTTCGGCATTATTCTGTGTGATCCGAAAAATACCGCACCGGAGGATTTCCGCTTTGATATCGCCGGAGAAGTCCCGCAACCGGTTCCGGAAAATGCCTTTGGCATTATCAACAAAACCATGGCAGCAGGCCGTTGCGCCGTCGTGCGCCACCACGGCCCCCACGAAGGGCTGGATGCCAAGGTCTATTACCTGTACGGGCAATGGTTACCGGAAAGCGGCGAAGAACTCCGCGACAGCCCCTGCTACTTCCACTATCACAACTTCTTCCCGGAAGTGGATGAGCACGAGCTGATAACGGATATTTACCTGCCGATTGTGTGATTTTTTTGCGAAAAAATTAGCAAAAACTTAAACCTCACCTATACTGTATATAAAAACAGTATAGGTGAGGTTCTTAGTATGGATGCTATTTCAGTTCTTGAAGATCGCGTTGCGTATCAGGATGTTGTTAAAAGTCTCGGTATCCACTCCTTGGTGAGTATTGATGACGTTGTTTCATATCGTTCAGTGGTTGCTAGACGGCTTATTCAGGAAGATATCAAACGGCAGATTTTGCCGGAAAACCTGTCCGGATTTTCAGATATTCATGACTATATGGACGGGAATATGTATCTGCTGGATGAGCAGGATACAGAGAGTAGACATGCTTCATTCTACAACTGGCCGGAGCTTGACGTTGCTGAGGCGATCAATTGCTTCAATCGGGTAATCGATAATGTGGATCTTTGGTTATCAGAGAAGCGTTAGTAGTTTTGCTGCCAAGTTGACACACTCGAAATACATTGCTCTAAAAAGACTGCCTGGTATGATTGCCCTCCAACTTATTTGATAGAAAATTGGCAATGCAAACTGGTGAAGTTCTAGTAATTGATCTTTTCGCAGGACCTGGCGGTCTTGGTGAAGGGATATCTTCTGTCGCCCATTCAAATGGTAGCCATCCTTTTAAAATAGGCGTTTCTGTTGAAAAAGAGCCTTCTGCGCATAAGACGCTTACCACTAGGGCTTTCTATCGAAAAATTAAAGATGATCCTGCGGCACTTAACGCTTATCAGCGATACCTTCGTGGAGAGATAACGAGAACAGATTTGTTTGAGCTATTTCCTGATCAAGCTAGAGAGGCTGTTGAAGAAACGCTAGAAGGTCCAAGGGCATTAGGTGCGGACAATAAGCTAATTCATAGCAGAATTAAGGAACTGGCTGAAAATCATACAGGCCCTAAAGTGGTGATTGGGGGGCCGCCATGCCAAGCATATTCACTTGCTGGGCGCTCAAGAAATGCAGGTATTGAGAACTATAGGGCTGAAAGGGATCATAGAAACTTTCTATATTTGGAATACTTAAGAGTTCTGTCGATCGCGCAGCCTGATGTTTTTGTGATGGAAAATGTTAGAGGCATTTTGTCGGCCAAAATTAATGGCAGAATAATGTTTCCTCAGATTTTGAAAGATTTGAGGAAACCTGGGCGAGTAACAAAAATTCAGGGTGTGCCGAGTTATAAAATTTACTCTTTGGTTGTTCCTGCAAATAATCCTGCCAACCCACAGTATAAAAACTCTGCCGATTTTTTAATTCGATCTGAGGACTATGGCGTTCCTCAGGCGAGGCATCGTGTAATTCTTTTAGGTGTTAGAGATGATCTTCAACGGGTTCCTAGAACAATTGTGCCTATGGCACAGCAGGTGACCGTTGAAGAGGTATTAAGTGATCTCCCTCCCCTAAGAAGTGGATTTTCAAAAATGGAAGATTCACAAAGGAATTGGGAAGCCACAATAAGAAAAAATGCTAGAAGAGTTAGTCGAATACTAGCCAGACGTTTTAAAGCGGAGGATGTGGCGTCGCTAGAGCTGAGTCCAATCACCGGACTAGAGCGAAGGTCAGTTTTTCCGGTTGAAGACTGCGTAAGAAGAATGCCACCGCATTTAGAGAGTTGGTACTTGGCTAATGCACCTGAAAGGGTTCTTAATCACGAAACCAGAGGGCATATGGAATCTGACTTACTCAGGTATGCCTATAGTGCAGCGTTCACTAGATTGAATGGCGGAGTCACACCAAAATCGAAGGATTTCCCAAGGGCTCTTGCACCTGCACATGAAAATTGGGATACAGGTTCACATGCCGATCGCTTTAGAACTCAAGCGGCTAATAGATGCGCAACAACAGTGACCAGCCACATCTCTAAAGATGGGCATTACTTTATTCACTATGACCCTAGGCAGTGCCGAAGCTTAACAGTGAGGGAAGCCGCACGTTTACAGACATTTCCAGATAACTACCTTTTTGAAGGGAATAGAACGCAGCAGTACGTACAAGTTGGAAATGCTGTGCCACCGTATTTGGCACAGCAGATCGGGAAGGTTGTAATGGAGCTACTTAGTCAAAACGAATAATTCCGGGTCGAGCGGCATGTTGGAATGCTGAGAAACTAATGTCTGATAAAATCTGATCTTTAAGCCTAAAGACGGGTTTGCCAAGCCATTTATTAAACTCCGGAATCGCGCCAATTTGATACATGAAAGTTACTTTAACAATATAATCTTGACCCGCAATTCTGACATTCGGTAAACGGTAAATACCGGAATGCTGGGTTTTGCCACCATGCCTGGAAAAAGTATGCTTTTCATATTGAGCTGGAACCATGGCAGATAGAAAGTATCTGTGTAACTTAGTTTTTCGCTGAGCTTGGTCGCACTCAGCAGAGAGTTCTAGAAAACCTAGCTTTATTTCGGCTTGAACATTTGCTCTTTCACCTTTACTGCCTTCATTGCAATTTAAAAATTCTTCATTTAATAAGGTTTTAACTGTTCGCCCGAAGTGATTTTGTATCTTTTGATTATTTTCTGGGTCTTTTAAGTAATCGGGATCAAACTCTATCCAAGTACCACGTTTAGTGGGTGATGCATCTTTATCTAGCTCAGCTATGTGGTAGAAGGAGTTTAGGTATGGTTTAATCTCATCACTCGTACTAACATTGTTTCCAATACCATCCGCGGCTTCTTTCCAATCTGCAAGATCCATGTGTTCACGCATTAGCTGGATATGTTCATGAAGAACAGGTTCTAAGCCAAGTTCGATTGCCATTTCAGGTTCTTGCTGAGCATTTTTTACTCCAAGCGTTTCATTACCAATAACGGCTATCATGTCTTGTAGAGTTTTTGTTGTTGTATCTCTAAAGTCGACTAAACTATTTGGATCTATTGCGCTGGCTATTTTAAATAGTGCATCAGTTGTTCTTTGTGCTGCTGTTGAGACACGGCCTTCCCAGTTGCATAGTGCATTAAAAACTTTACTCTCTTTCATTAATGATTGGATGCGTTCTTTTAGATCTAGATCTCCTGATTTGAACTTTGCTTTATCCAAAATACCCCAGTGAATAGGGTATGATATGTCTTCGTATCTTTTATAAATAACATCTAAAACTGGTTCGACACTATTGGCATTTCTTGACCAGAATAATAGAGTATAAGGGCCTCTAATTGGTAGTTTTCGTAGAACTTCTGCGATTGGGCCAGCTAACTGCTTTTCATCAAGCTTTTGAAGTTCTTGTAAGTTAAGGTCAGAAATAATTATGCGAGGGGTTATCAGATCAAGATTGACGTGATCTATTCCTGATTCGTTGTCCGGATCATTTCCTTGATAGTGAATAGGGAAGCAGGGGTAACCCATACGTGTAAAATTATCTTGAAGAATATCTAGATCTTCTTTAGTGTCGTCGATAAGAACGATACTCGGTAAACTAAGCATTATTTATCCTTACCAAAAATCATTACCACTGCGGCTCCCTGGTATGCATCAGGAAGGTCTAAATCATCAGGAGAGCATATTAGAAGTCTGCCTCCAATTGTTTCCATTACTTTGTCAGAGTAGTAAAGCCCAACACCCATACCTCCGGGTCTAGTTGTTTTAAATGGCTGTATAGCTTCATCTGGTGCTAGGCTGAATCCTGGGCCGTTATCCATAACTACTAACGCCGACCCCTCTTCAAAGTGATCCGGTAGGCTATCTATACGTATTGCAGCTCTAAAGTCTTGCCCTGATTTTTCTGCTTGCAGACTTGTCCAGTGTATAGAATTGTCTATTAGGTTTGTTAGCGTAGCTTGTAATAGACCGAAAGGTGCAGTCACTTCAAAGGCATCAGATTCATCGGTGTTTATCGGGCATGAGATGGTAATGTTATGGTGCTCGAAACGATGCTTATTTAACTTTACGATTTTTTGGGTTAACGCTTTTATATTGAACTTCTTTTGCTCATTTCGACGGAGAAGTGGAGCGAATCCCTCAAGAAGTTCTGCAAGATGCTCGGCACGCTTAAGAAGTGTTTCGTAATCATCAGACTGTCGAATTGATTCGTTTAGATCGTCAACCCCTCTTTCCACTTCATGGAAAATTACAGCCAAATTTATACCAGCAATACCTGAGCTAAGTGTAACCTCTCGCATTTGTAGGTAATCAGACTCAATTTGAGCAACTTTTCCCCCTATTTCACCCTCAAGGCTATGCCTTTTGATAGCTTTCTTTATGTCTTCTATATTCTCTGAGAAACGAGCAGTTGCTGGTGATGCGTCTTTAACATCGCCTTTAAGATAATTGTCAAGTGCAACACGATCAGCTCTATGTTTTAGATGGAAGTCTTCTATGACACTAGCTACTATCCAGCGATATCGGGTGTATGTGTCATTCTCATCAAAGCCCTCACGATTTGTTTTTTCCATAAGGCCGAAACTATCTTCAAGGTTTAAATCGATTCCACCGATGACCATGCCTGTATCGACTTTCTGTCCCGGCATGTTAATTCGGCCAGCATTTAAACCTAACCAGTCATCTTTTCCTTCGCCATAGTTAAATACTCTGATGCCATCTCTATATACACGGACACCGGATTGTTCTTTTAAGTACTCTTTTATTAATTGAGGTGACCCCACTGCATTAAGAACAGCCGGTGTTTTCATGAAAACATATATCGTTCCAGATATTGGCCCAATGCCCTTTAGATCCTCGGGTTTTAATAATAGTGATTCGCGAATGTTTTCTGTTCGAGCCAGCTCTTCTTCCTTGCTAGGTTCTAATAGTTCCAATTTTTCATCATTGGTTTCAATGGATGAATATGCCAGCTCTTTAAATAATTTTGGCGGGTTGAAAACGTAGTTGCAAGAGAATTTGGCATCTTCATCTATAATAAAGTCATACGTCCATAAAGCCTTGTCGAGAATATCTTTAGCTTCGAGTAAATCGGCAATATCTTTTTCTCTGCCTGGGACGGTTAATTTTACGTCGAAGTCAGATACAGTCTTAAAAGGTGAAATAAGGCTTGTTAGTAGGCGCTTAAGGCGCCTTAAGTCTCCACGAGTCCAATGTGTATTATTTAGATCCCCAATTTCGATTCTTGTACCAGTCTCTGATTCAAAATATTTAGGTTTATTCAGAGTGGTTATTGTTACCTGTGTGTCTTCAATGTATTGAGCATTTCCTATTAATGTTGGCCAGTCGATAGTGATCTGGTGCTCTGCAGAATTTTCGGCTCTTGTGTTAATTGTGAGTTTTTTACCTAGCTTATGGACAGCTAGGCGGCCAACTCCTTTTTCTCCAAGAGGTAATCTGTTGAGGTCGGGAGTTCTAATCTTGTTCTTACTGCGTTTGCTGTTGGTACCAATTTCCATCCACTTACCAAGGATGTCCTCTTTGGTCATACCGAATCCGCAGTGATCCCAGATAATAATATTAGGATTTTCACATTCTAAGTTCAGTGTCACATCAACGCTTGTAGCATTTGCGTCGTAGGCATTTTTTACTAATTCAAAGACAGCCAGTCGGTCGTCTCCGATTAGCTCATCTCCTAAAAGTTTCAGGAGGTGTGCATTTGCCTTAAACGGAGTAACTAAGGGAGTTCCCATTTTTATTTACCTTCTTGTAGCCGATGGCCCGATCCAAGTAAATGGTACTTGCACCTCTTCCCCGAAGTGTAACTTTCGAGAACACCTTCTTTAAGTAGAAGGCCTAATACACTATAGGAAAGATAATCTTTTTGATTGCCCTCATTATCCGATTGCAGGCCTAAGTAATGGGCGCAATCCGAGTTGGTAATCCCGTTGGGATTTTCTTGTGACAATGAGGTGATTGAATCTTTTAGGAGCTGTAATCCCAATTGCGCTTTTTCAACTGCACCTGTTGGAATCACAAGGTTAGAGTCAATTTTTCGCTTTGTGGATTTGGGGATCACGGTATTGTAGAGGCAGCCATCAGTATCGACAGTGCCGTAGCTTGCGATGAGTTCTAACTCGATTTTGAGTGCCTGAATCTCAGTTAATTCGTCGACAAGAATTGAAATAATTGGCGCGTATCCAGCGTCTACAATTTCTTGTATGAACTTACCTTTTCGAGTTGCATCAATATTTTTAAGGTGTTCTGCCGCTCGGTTGCCGGTGCCTTTTCCAATATAAAAAACACGCGCAGGTTTGGTACGCGGGTCTTTTAATGAGTAGACGTAATAAGTTTGGCGCATATCATTCCCTTAAAAGCGCAATCAAACAGGTAGGGAAAGAATATAGCACCTCCCCGTAAATTTTCGATACCTTAACTCAATATTCTGAATCTTCGCATTAGTGACGGCCTCGCCGCTAGCTAACAAAGTTGCTTATCAAAAAAGAAACCGCTCAAAAATACCTGTTTTATGATGGATACAATAATGTCCATTTCTGGCTCTAAATAGCTATAATGGATACTACAGTATCCAATGAGCCGTTGCAGATGAATTTTACCTTACTTGATGATTCCGATGTGAGCCAAGCCTATGCTGCTTACTTACGAGAATTACGCCAACAGGCAAAGCTGTCACGGGCGGCGCTGGCAGAGCGTAGCTGCGTACCGGCGGCCACCATTAGCGAGGGATCAGTAAAACAACAGTGTCTGCGATTGCTAAGACACTGGAGCTGCGCAAACAGGAAAATGCAGCGCTTTTTCAATGAAGTGTCGAAATAAACAGAGAAATATCGGCATATAAACTGCTAACTATATAAAGGGGGGCGGCTAAGAGGATAGCGCCGCCCCTTGATGACTAAACCAGATTAAGCCGGTTCGTTTTGCTTGGGCTACTTCCGAAATTTCTGCAGCTTTCTTTTATAAATGGTCAGCCCCAGTACCATCAATGCCAGAATCAAGGTGATCAAATTAGCGGCCATCATCGGCATATCGTCGACTAAAAAGCCATACAACAACCAAAGCGAAACGCCTGTGGTAAAGATGGAGTACATCAACAGAGAGATGCCATCTACATTACCGGTTCTCAGGATATGAATAACCTGAGGCACAAAAGAAATCGTTGTACAAAATGCGGCCATAAAGCCGATTAAGGTATTGTGTTCCATAGGCTTTAACTCAAAATCTCACACAATATTCCGGATTTATACTGAGGTAGTTTCAGGCAGTAAAAAAGCCTGATTTTCTTCATAAAGCCCTGGGGCTGCGACCCAGATAGGACTACCCTCAAATAAGCCATTATTGGCAAAAAAGTCGCAGCAAATACCTCCGGCTTCTTCCACCAGTAGTAAGCCTGCGGTGGCATCCCAGGAATTCAGATGGGCTTCAAAGTAACCATCGGTTTGCCCCGCTGCGGCATGTGCCAGCATCAGAGCCCCGGCCCCAAAACGGCGGTACTCGATTTTGTGGCCGATCAGGTATTCGATCACTTCCAGATAGCGAGGTAAGGGGTGGCGGGATGACATACCCAAGCCCAGAATTGCTTTGCCGGGGGCCGGAGTTTGCATCTGCAGTTGTTGTGTATTCAGGTAGCTGCCCTGACCACGTACGGCGTGGAAAAGTTCATCGCGATCCGGGGCAAAAATACAGCCTAATTGCACAACGCCATCAACCACATAGCCCACGGAGATACACCAGTAATCCATGCCCTGAATATAGTTTGTGGTGCCATCAATTGGATCGATTACCCAGATACCGGTTTGTCGGGTGCAATCCGTTGGCGCGACCATGTTGCCATTGCGGTCAGTCAGGCTGGTTTCTTCGCCCAGAAACAGATCATCAGGATAAAGCCCGGATAGCTGACGGATCAGATAATCTTCGACCGCTTTATCTGCTTGTGTGACAAAATCCTGCAGGCCTTTACTGCTCACGGCCAAGCCTTCATTACGGTATTGGCGCGCCAGTTCTCCGGCATGGCTAAGGATTTTTTGCACGGTATCCATTCGGTCGGCATATAGAGTCATAGTGGTTCCTGGTGTTTCTCATCCTATGGCTGGGATGACATTAAAAAGTGGTTTCGTAATGGTGTTGCTGCTAACTAGGTTGTTACTTCATATGTTGCTGCTTCAGCATTTTGTCTGAATGCTGGGGATTACGTGTCTGATAAGGATTGGGTGAGGTATTGCGCAGCAATAGCTCAACAGAGACCGATTCCACCCGTTGAGGGCGCTCAGGGTCTTTGGTTCTTTGCTGCAGGCAGTCCAGTGCCTTCCTGGCCAGCTCATCAATATTCTGTTTCAGCGTACTGAGTTGGTAGCTGTAGAAACGGGTCTGCGGCGTATCATCAAAACCGATCAGCTGGAAATCCTTGGGGGCATCTTTGCCATGCTCACGCATACCGTCCAGAAAACCGCAGGCGATCTGTGCATTGGCGCAGAACACGCCATCAACGCTCTGTTGTTCTGCTTTGTTCTTATGGATGCTGTCTGGGTTTTTGCAGGAGTTGCTGCCTGGGTTGCTGGTTGAATCGTTGGCGAATTCCTGACGGCACAGCCGGTAAGCGGCCACACGACCGCCTTCATAACTGGCGTCTTCTGCAGCCAGCTCCGTTAAGCGGATCTTATTGGTGGCTAACGAGTCATTTAATGCTTGCCGAAAGCCTTCTGCCCGCGCAATACCGGACCAGGTAGAGGCTGTCGGTGCCACATTCACCCAGGCCAGATGACAACAACCTGCTGCCAGCAGTTGGTTGGCTGCCATAGCGGCACCGGAGCGGTTATCTGATTTGACGATATCCACACCCGCCAGAGCAGATTCCCGGTTGATCGCGACCACAGGGATTTTCATATGCACACACTCGGCCACTAACTCCGAGGGTGGTTGGCCCGAGGTAACAATCACACCGGAGACCCGAAACTGAGTAAAACGACGCAGGGTGGGCTCTAGTTCATCTTCGGAGTTAATTTCGGTAACCAGCGCCTGAAAACCGGCTTGTTGAATCTCCTGCAGTAGTCTTTCTAACAGCTCACTGCGGAAGGGATCACTTAAACGGGTGGTCACGACACCAATCAGGGTGCTACGTTGTTTATTCATGCTCTGGGCCAGCATATTGACCTGATAACCCAGTTCGTCTGCGGCTTTCAACACCTTCTCACGGGTGGCCTGAGCGACACTGCCGTTATTGGAAAAGGTGCGGGATACCGCAGAGCGTGAAACACCAGCGCGCTCTGCCACATCTTGTGCGGTTACCGGTCGATGTAAACTTGACTGACTCACCTGTTGTTATCCTTCCATCTCAGAATTAATACTGTTTAATCGGCAAAAATTCAGATCAAAAATGCACACGTGTTCAAATAATGCTTTCAGCCTGATCTGTATCCTGTCTTATCTGTTCTATATCCAACAGAAAATGTTCTTCAACCAGCATGATATATGGGATTGAGGCGATCTCTTGCTCAATCTCTGCCCGTTCGTGATCGGCACAATGGTATAGACAGAGCTGGCCAAAACTCACTTTATCGCGCAAAGACAGGCAATCGGGCAGATCACCGTGAGAGCTGGTGTTTGGCAACGCCTTCAGTGAACCGCACTCCTGAAAAACTATGTCGGCATTTTCCATTAGTTCGATATTGCCTGGAGTCGGGCGACCATCTCCGCTAAAGAACATACTGTGCTCTTCGATCTCAATTCTGATCGAGCGATTACTGATCTCGTGCTGACTGAATGCGGTTTTAATCTGCCAGTCCCGCCAGCTGAATTCAGGTTCAGCTTCATGCCAGCTGAGCTGAAAATTTAACTGTTGCTCTGGCCAGTAGGCTAGCTGTGCCAGCGTTTCCAGCCACGGCTTATGTTCCCCTTGGCACCAGATTTCAAGGGGCTTTTGACGCCCCCGGCTATGCCAGCGGTTAAGCAGTGTAGTCAGTCCCAGACAGTGATCTGGGTGGATATGGGTGAAATAAATCGCATCAATTTCATCAATGCCCAAGTCCCGTTGCCAGAGTGCTCTGGGCACCGTTGCCCCGCAGTCAATTAACCACTGAAAGCCGGTGCTATCCATTACGCGAATGGATGAGTTGTTGTGCTCTGTTGAATAGGCGCTGCCGCAGCCCACGACATCTATTTTCATTTCTATTCCGTCGTCATTGTCTTTTTTGCTTAATCAAATTGTCATCAATTTCGGAAAAAGTATGGCCATAAGATGCAGGTCAGCCATTACATTTTTTTTACAAAAAAAAGAACACGTGTTCATTTCTGCAAAAAAACAGTAAAAAAACGGAAATATTCGAACTGACCTGCCTGATTTCACAGCTCGACAGTGGCCTGAGAAGACTGATGCTGAAGATGATTGATCAGTTGAGGTGACCATGAGAGCGGATACGATCACAGGAAATATGATGTCTTTTCTGACTATTCAGGATCTTAAAGTGGGATACGGCGATTCGCTGGTACTGGACGGAGCTAATCTCCAGGTACAGGAAGGTGAAATGATCGCGCTGTTAGGCCCATCCGGTTGCGGTAAAACCACTCTGTTGAATGCGCTGTGTGGTTTTCTGGATGTATCCGGAGGCTCGATTAACGTTGCCGGACGTGAACTGACCCATCTGCCTCCCGAGCAGCGGGAGATGGCGATGGTGTTTCAGTCTTATGCTCTCTGGCCCCATATGACCGTCAGTCAGAATATCGCTTACGGCTTGAAACTTCGCAAGATGAGTAAGGCCGATATCATGCGTCGGGTGCAGGAAGTGCTGGAGCTGGTCAATCTGACCGGTTATGAAAACCGCCCTGTCACAGCCCTATCTGGAGGTCAGCGTCAGCGTGTGGCCCTGGGCCGTGCCCTGGCGATTCAACCACCGATGCTACTGCTGGATGAACCCCTATCTAACCTGGATGCCCGTATCCGCCTTAGAGTGCGTCACGAGATTAAAAGCCTGCAAAAGCAGCTGGGCTTTACCTCCATTATGGTCACCCATGACCGGGAAGAAGCCATGGTGATGGCGGATCGTATTGTGGTGCTGAATCAGGGCCGAATCGAGCAATCCGGCACACCGCAAGAGATCTATCAGCAACCGGCCACTGCTTTTGTCGCCGACTTTATGGGTGCTGATAACCAGGTCCAGCTGCCGATCAGTGTGGAGAACCAGCGTATGACCAGCACTCAATCGGGTTTGCAGTTATCTGTTTCGGCGTCCTCATTTGATCGGGCACCGGTATCGAATCAGCCCGATAGCCAACAGGCACGACTCTTCTTTCGTAGCGAAGCGGCCCAGTTGCTGCCTGAGTCCTCCTCAGATTTTCCATCGGGATTACAGATGACCGGCATTGTCGGGCAGTGCGCTTATCTGGGTAACAGTTATCGCCATAGCGTGCGTTGTGGCGACCATGAAGTACAGGTGGATCATCCGCAACCTCTGGATGAAGCCTGTGCGGTAACCGTGCGAGTGCCTGAACAGGCACTGCATATTTTCTGATTGTTGTTTTACCACCATTTAATGCTCTTCAAATTTCAGCAACGAGGATTTAAGCGATGACTTTCACTAAAAGGATAGCAACACTGGCGACCGCAGGTCTGATGGCGGTATCCGTAACAGCCAACGCAGAAACGGTACTGAACGTAGCAACCGCCGGTAGCCAGAACATGGTGGACTACGTAAAAACCTATCTGGCTCCCAGGTTTGAAGCCAGTCACCCAGGTGTAAAAATCCGGGTATTTGGCACAGGCCCGGGTGATGCAGGCTCCCATAAAATTATGGAAAAACTGCAGGCGCAGAAAAAGAGCGGTTCTGACATCTGGGATATCGATGTGGCCGTTGTACACCAGAAAATTGGTGGCGAAATGGTGCAAAAAGAGTTGCTGGCTAACTACCGTTCCGATATTAAAACCGGTCAGCTGGTGACTCGTGATACCGCTACAAATGCGCTGGGTATCAATGTGGATGGCTATGTAATGCCGATGTTCCACAGCCAGACCGCTATCGCTTACAACAGTGATCTGGTGAAAAATCCACCTAAGTCCTACGACGAGCTGGTGCAGTGGACCGAAAAACACCCCAAGGCCTTCGGTTATAACGGCATCAAAAACGGTATGTCCGGCGTGAGCTTTGTCACCGGTTGGATCTATGCCTATGGCTCCGATGCAAAAACACTGTCCTCATCTGACTATGATGCCAACCTGAAAAACAGCTGGACACCGGCGCTGAGCAAGCTGAAGCAGTTCAACGAGAACGTAACCTTTACCCCGGGTAATGCCGGTACGCTGGATATGCTGAACCGTGGCGAGATCTTTATGGGCCCGGTTTGGGTGGATATGTTCTACAGCTGGAAAGATCAGGGCAAGATTCCTCCATCTCTGAAGCTGTCTCTGATCGCACCGGGTATGCCGGGCCAGCCGATGTACTACGTCACACCGGCTAAAGCAGCTCAGCCTGAACTGGCCCGCGAGTTTATCGAGCTGGCCACCAGCCCGTCGATTCAGGCCGAAGGTATCGTAAAACGCTTTAACTGGTATCCAGGTATCGACGCCGATCATGTGAAACCGGAGCTGGACTCTGCCAGCTGGAACAAGCTGTTTGCGGAAATTGGCCCAAAAGATCTGGCAACCAAGGGGAAGAGCTTCCCGATTGGACCTTACTTTAACGATATTAAAGAAAGCTACGAGCGTGAGGTATCTAACTGATCCTTATGATGTTTTTCAGTGTTCAGATACAGCTATAGCTATAGCAGGCCGGACCTGATCACTGTAAACCGAGTGGAAGTATCCGTGTCTTTTGTTATATGAAAAGGCCTCGGGTATTTCCTCTGGGATCTGTTTGTTTTATCGGGCTGTGATTTTATTACCCGACCACACCGGAACCGTTACTGCAGGACAATCGCCATGCGCGAAAAAACCGTATTGTCATTACTGATGGTCACACCAGCCATGCTGCTGATTGTGGCATTCTTTGTTTATCCGCTGGGCTTTTCCCTGCATTCGGCGGTGACTGATGAGAGTGGTCAACTGACTCTGGCTCATCTGGTCAAATCCTTTGAATTATACAGTCAGGACATTGTATTCAGCCTGGTTATTGTGGCGTTATCTGTCACCCTGATTGCTGTACTGTCCCTGACTATTGCAGGCCTGATCACCCTATCGCCGTATCAGCGTATGGTGTCTGTTCTGGGTCTGTTGTACCGCCTGCCGTTGTTCATTCCTTTTATTGTTGCGGCACAGATGATGCGGACTTTTCTGGCTAAAAACGGTCTTATGAATAACACCTTTGTCGCCAGTGGCTTAATGGAACCCTTGGATACCATTTCTTTTCTGGGCTGGAGCGGAATTGTATTTACCTTTGTCTGGAAACAGCTGGCCTTTGCCACTCTGCTGGTCAGTGGGGCTATGGCGGCTCTGGAGCGCAATCAAATTCAGGCCGCCCGTAATCTGGGCGCAGGACGTGTGCGCATCCTATTTGAAATAATGATTCCGCAAATTCTTCCCAGTCTGGGTGTAGCGCTTATTTTATCCACAGTAACCATTATGTCCGTATTATCAGTGCCTCTTATGATAGGTACCGGCACACCCACTATGCTGACCGCCGATATGGCATTCCGAATCAATTCCTATGGTGATTATGGCGTAGCCAATGCGCTGGGCCTGATCTCTTATAGCATCACCGCAGTACTGGCCTGGTTCTATCTGAAGCAAGGTCTGGCCAACGGAGGTAAACCCGCATGATAGAACCTGTATCTCAATCTCCAATGAGTCAGATTGCAGATAAACCTACAGGCTTGATGACTCGCTTGCAGGGGTATTTGAGAAATAGCCGCTATAGCTTCTGGCTACAGGGGGTATTTCTACTGGTACTGGCATTACTGATTTTTGGCCCGGTGCTGAACCTGCTGTTATGGACAGTGGCGGAAGTCTGGTATTTCCCTCATAAACTACCTGTGGAGTGGGGTTTTAAATACTGGGGGCAGGTGTTTAGTCCCTACAGTGATACTTCCGGTTCTTTGCTGACCAGTATCGGGATCGCTCTATTAACGGTACTGCTTTGTGTATTGGTGTCGGTACCTGCGGGGTATGCTCTGGCCCGACGTAGTCTGCCGTTTCGGGCACTGGTAATGCTGCTGTTTTTATTACCACAGGCATTTCCAAATCTGGCGGTTTATATGAACGTTGCGCGTATTTTTTATGATCTGGGACTAAACGGCACCATTACTGGGGTCGTTATGGTGCATACGGTGCATGGTTTGATGTTCTCAGTCTGGATCACAGTGGCCGCATTTTCTGCCACAGACCCTCTGCAGGAAAGAGCGGCCAGAAACCTGGGGGCAGGGCCAATACGGACCTTCTTCACCGTGAGTTTGCCACAGGCGATGCCGGGTATTCTGGCTGGCTGCATCTTTGTGTTCCTGGAATCGCTGGATGAGTTTACCGGCACCTTCTTTGTTGGTGCCCCTGAGATCACAACACTGCCATTGCTGCTTTATACCGCCAGTATGGAAGGTAACTATCAGATCGCTTCGATTACCGCGCTGATTCTGTTGGTGCCATCGGTACTGTTTATGCTGCTGGTGGATCGTTTTATGCGACCGGAGATGTTGTCGAAGATTGGGCATTAACTCGCTTAGAGAGCGCAACTAAGCTTGTCGATGTCGGAAAAGTGACGAAGGGGCAATGGCGTGAAGCCACCGAAGGCCTAAGCCCAGATCGCGCCGCCAAAGCACTGATAGCCGCAGGCTATCTAATCCCCGATGGCAGCCGACCCGACAACACCCGCCCACGCACTTTCTTTAAAATCAACAGAGCGTGAAAGGCAGTATCTTGGACGACTAAAAAGGCGATGAATCCTGTTTGGGTTTGTCGCCTTGCAGTGCACCGACAGTCAACATAAATAGCTAGCGATGATTGAAGTCAAACACAGACAATACTGCTAGAGGCATTCGCGTGATAGTCCGTGATTTCCATCCGTGATCCTTTTAAAACCGAGTAATCTTTCAGCAAAAGATAGATAGACAAACATTATCAGTCTTGAAGGGTTACCGGAATCAGCAAAATAGCGCAGCAACGGGTTTCGAATAATTCGAAAAAGGTTGCCTTATGTTACCCGTTTGCGAATAATTCAAATATACCGCATTGGGAGGCTAAGCCATGCAAACACAGAATCAACTCCCCTCTGCAGAAGAGGCTGCACTGGCAAAACTCTGCAGCCAGGAGCTTGCCGCTATTCTGGAAACTAAAGAACAGGTACAAACTCTATCGGTTCAGGATCAGAGCGGGGAAACCCACTCCGTTAATATGCCGGTCAGCGCCCTGCGTATGCTGGTGGATGTACTGACTGAACTGGGTGAAGGCAATACCGTTAAGCTGGTGCCGATTCATGCGGAACTGACCACTCAGGAAGCAGCCGACCTGCTGAACATCTCCCGCCCGACACTGATAAAACTGCTGGATGATGGTGAGATCCCTTTCCACCGTTCCGGCAATCGCCGTAAGGTACGCTTTGCAGATCTTCGCAATTATCAGGATGCACTTGAGCAGAAGCGACTGCAGACACTGGAAGAGCTGACCGCACTAGATCAGGAGTTGGGGCTGGGTTACTGATGAGTTCTAACCACAGCGCCATCTACGATGCCAGAGTCATGTATCCGGCCCTTAGCGGGCAGTTTCGGGCACGTTCTTGCCTCAGCGGTACAAATACGGGCAGAGGTTATCATCACCTTTAACCTGAAAGATTTTCCTGATGATGCGCTGGCGCGATACAATCTGAAAGCGATTCACCCGGACGACTTTATTTTTTAGATCAGAGGAGTAATCTGCCTTTTCAGCTCCAGCCCCTTTCCGGTAAGCAACACCGCCCGTTGTTTCCCGACGGTTTGCTCTCCGTATTCTAATAACCTCAGCCCGTCGTAGCCCCGATATCTTGATCCCTGCATCAGCTTGTTCAGAGTCGTCATATAGGCTTTAAACTCTGAGCTATCTGGCGTCAGACCTGTGGCTTCACAAAGATCACATCCCTCATAATCCACAAACAGCAGAAAAACAGATAACTGCCGGATGCTGCTGATACCGTAGTCGGAAGCGACCTCCAATGCTTTGATCATATTGCTGTGTTTCATGCTTTGCTCGCTTCTGTATTCTCTACAGTCCGCATAATCGTCATTCGGCTGACGTTAAACTGTCTGGCCAGCTCGGCTTTAGAGGCTCCCTGACTGAAGCGCTGTCGTACTTCACCTTTTTGTTGCAGAGTCAGTCGCGGCTTTCGGCCACCAAAGTTACCAGAGCTTTCTTTACCGGCCCAGGTACGCTCAACAATAAAGTTGCGCTCCATCTCGGCAAACATCCCCAGCAGTTGTAGCATGGCGGTGTTCATCGGATCGCTTCTGCTGGTATCAATAGATTGATGTAGCGCTTTTAGGGTAACCCCTTTATCTCGTAGCAGATCCACCACTTCCAATACTTGTTTCAAAGACCGGCCCAACCGGTCGAGTTTGGTGATAACTAAGGTATCGCCTTCCCGGATGTAAGCCAGCATCTCATCCAAAGCGTTTTGGTTGCTTTCCGCCTTCCCCGAATGCTTACCCTGAAAAATCTTTTTACAGCCTGCTGCTTTTAACTCTTCAACTTGCCCTGCCAGATCCTGCCCTACCGACGAAACCCTTGCCCAGCCAATCAAATCACTCATCTGCCTAATCCCTATTTTTTCTTTGTGTTCAAAACTTAAAAAGTTATGAACATAAGTTTAGACGTATGTTCAATTCTTTAAAAATCTATTTTTGAACAGTGTTCTTTGCAATTTAAGAGTTTTGAACGGAATCGAGCAGGATTATGAGAAAATAGCGCTATAGCTGGGTATGCTGATGATTCTGCATTATCCTTCAGCTTTCAGTATGAATATAAAGACTCTGTAAATGGCATACTCATCACTTAACCCCGATAAGGCTCTGATCTGGCGTATCACTCATCGCCAGAATTTACCGTGGATTTTTTCCAATGGCCTGCATGTGGGCGGTAGTAGCGTTCAATCCCCAGATTGGGTGACTATTGGTAACCAGGAGTTGATTGATCGTAGGGGGCGTAGGCCTGTCCCATTGTCACCAGGGGGGATGTTGAACAATTACGTTCCGTTTTATTTCACTCCCTTTTCGCCGATGCTGTACAACATCCATACTGGTCGAGGTGGGGTTGCCCGAGTGGCAAATGAAGATATTGTTATTTTGGTGTCCAGCCTACATCGCGTTGCGGAGTTAGGTCTGCCTTATGTTTTTACAGATCGTCATGCGTACACTGAGACGGCTAATTACTATAATGATCTGAGTGAGCTTGGAGCCATTGATTGGCCATTATTGCAATAGCGGAACTTTCAACGTGACCCTAATGATCCCGAGAAAGTTGAGCGCTATCAGGCGGAGGCCCTTATTTATCGGCAGGTTCCAGTTGATGCGCTGATCGGAGCTGTCTGCTATACGCCTCAGATAAAATCCGAATTAGATATTCAGGCTGAAGCTCTCGGTGTGCAGCTGGATATTCATTGCTTGCCGAAATGGTATTTTTAGCACTATGAAACTCTGGAGAAAACGATGATTCATTACACCTCTGGCAATTTGCTTGATGCTGATGTTGATGCCTTGGTCAATACCGTCAATACGGTGGGTGTGATGGGGAAGGGCATCGCGTTGATGTTTAAAGAGCGCTTTCCGAAGAATATGGCTGCCTATGCTAAAGCCTGCAAGACAGGTGAAGTTCAGACTGGTCGAATGTTTGTCACGGGTACTGGTGAGCTTATGGGCCCTCGCTGGATTATTAACTTCCCTACAAAGCAGCACTGGCGAGCAAAATCTCAGATGCAGTGGATTACTGAGGGCTTGGCAGATCTTCGTCGGTTTATCCTGGAGCATCAGGTAACGTCGATTGCTATTCCACCGTTGGGTGCGGGTAATGGTGGCCTGCGTTGGAGTGATGTGAAGCCTCATATTGAGCTGGCTTTGGGTGATCTGAGCGGCGTGGATATCTTCATTTATGAGCCAACCAATCAGTATCAGAATGTGGCCAAGCCCAAAGGTGTTGAAAAACTGACGGTTCCCCGAGCCCTGATTGCGGAGCTGGTACGTCGATATTGGGTGCTAGGTATGGAATGTAGCCTGCTCGAAATTCAGAAGCTTGCTTGGTTTTTGGAGCGGGCAATCGAGGATGAAGGCCTGAAACCTTTGGATCTGCGTTTTACGGCCAATAACTATGGCCCCTATGCAGACCGTTTACGTCATCTGCTGGATGCTTTGGATGGCAGCTATTTAAAAAGCGATAAGCGCATCAGTGACTGTGATCCACTGGATACGATCTGGTTTAATGATGACAAACGCGAGAAGGTGGAGCTGTATTTGAAAACCGAGGCTCAAGAGTATCTGCCAGCCTTAGAAAAAGCCTCCAGACTTATCGATGGTTTTGAATCCCCGTTTGGACTTGAATTGCTATCAACAGTTGATTGGTTGCTTGCCAAAGAGCATGTGGCTCCTGAGCCTAGAGCATTACAGGAAGGTGTACGTCACTGGCCCGCCGGAGAGAAGTGGGCTCAGCGCAAGTTAAAGCTCTTTGATATTTCTAAGCTTGATCTGGCTTTGAAGCGCTTGCAGTTGGTGTCAATGAATGTGACGGCAATTTAAGGTCTCAAGGTTTACTGAAGCAATGTCTAATGACCGCGTTGTTATCAATCCAATATTAGCCCACAACCCTTTCCTGAAATCACCTGATGAAGTGGCAAAGTTATTTGGTATGCAAATATCTGCCAGAAGTAAGGTGAAGCAGCTAGCACGTATACTGAAGCAAGATATTCAACTGAGTGATCGAAGTCTTGATAATTTAGGCAAGAATGGAATTTCCAAACGTCTCGCAGAGACGAGGATTTATCCGATCTTTCAGTCTATGCAAGACTACTTGGGTTTTGATGATTCAGACTTGTTTTCAGAGGACATAAAGGTATCTGGCATACATTCTCTTTGGTCTGACAGTATTAAGATTTTTTTTGCATCCGCTCGTTTTTCAGAGCAACAAATGCTTCTTTTTCAACCTTTGATAGCTTTTATTGAAAGGCGTTGTGATGAGTATCGACCTCAAAAAGAATGGGTTGAACGTAATCGGGGGATGAATAAAAAAGAGGCTGTCAGTCATCTTTCAGAGTTTTATCAGTCCATTCTCGATAAAACCTTGTTGAGCTCAATGCAGCGAGAAAGCGTTATTAATGTGTTCGACCAAATTTATCCAGGGGCTGAGTTTAAAATTAATGATGCTGAAGTTGAAGCTCTTGCTTACTTGAGTCATGACTTTAACCTGTCTTTTTTGCAGCTTTAGAGCTTTCATTGAGGAATGTAGCGCTATGGCATGGCGCTAAAAATAAAAGAAATAGAAGCTTTCTGACTCAAGTGATGGCTGCTGAAGGCAAGTGTTATTTTGGCCGCTTTATAAGTCTCATAAAAGAGCTGTCGGGATTGACGTATAGAGACTTGGCCGAGTTTATACCTATAGAGTTTAAAGAAAATGATTCAGGCCGCATTCGGCAAGAGGCTCAGCTGGAAAGACTTAAAGAGTGGAGAAAAGGCAAGACCAAGCCGGGTTGGGAGGTAATCGTTGAGTTTTCCTCTAATTTTGATGTGTCAGACCAATTGCCTTTGATGACATTTGGGTTTATTTGCCAAGCAATTGACCGAATAATGGAGAGCAAAGGGCTAAGTGAAGAAGAAAAGCGAGCTCTGCAAAGAGTCTATTCAGAAGGAAATTACTCTCGCTATTATGAGAAAGAAAAAGCTGCGGCTCTAGCCGCAGCTTAGGGTGCTACTTCTGTTTAGGCGGGTTATTACCACGTTCATTCCCGGATGGATTGTTAGTACCGTTTTTAGTTGGCCAGTTAGGATTTTTATTAGTCATTTTGATTCTCCCAATATGAATTATGTTTAACGAGCAGCTTTCATGGCTGCTGTTATATAGGTTACTGGCAGGTGCTTTTCATAATAAGGGGGGGTAAGAGCGCACGTTTCTGAATGTTAAGCGCTCAACTTTCGGGCGCTCTCTTTCAGTGTGTCGAAAAAAACAGGAAAAATCGACATATCAAATTGTCATGTTTATGGCATCGACATAAAATGGTTTTTATCGATAACGTGTCGAAATTTTGAGGAAATTTAAACATGACTTGGCAGGCCGATCAGCCTCATAACCAACTTCCCTTGCTTCCGCCAGATGCCGACCTTTTAGAAACCCGTGCTGTTTTAAAGGCTTGTATATCGGCGCGCGCTGCATTAGCAGAGTTGAAACAGGCAGGAGAGTTGATTCCGAATCAGAGTATGCTGATTAACCTGCTACCCCTTCTCGAAGCGAAAGACAGTTCTGAAATTGAGAATATCGTCACAACTACTGACCGCTTATTTCAGTATGCCAACGAAGATAACGGCGCAGACCACGCGACAAAAGAGGCGCTTAGATACAGAACCGCTCTGTACCAAGGGTTTATCCAGTTAGAACGAAAGCCGTTATGTACCGCAACGGCTATTGAAGTTTGCAGTACCCTAAAGCATACCGAGATGGATGTCAGAAAGGTTCCTGGAACGGTGATTGGTAATCAGACAACGGGGGAGATTATTTATACTCCGCCGTCAGGTGAAGCGGTTATTCGAGATCTTCTGACAAACTGGGAGCGTTTTCTGCATGAGGCGGATGAGTTAGATCCTCTCATCAAGATGGCTGTGAGCCATTACCAGTTTGAGGCTATTCACCCCTTCTATGATGGCAATGGCCGGACTGGACGTATTCTGAATGTTCTTTACCTCATTGAACAGAAGCTGTTGACCCTGCCAATCCTGTACCTTAGTCGCTTTATCGTGCATAACAAGCAGGACTACTATCGACTGCTTAACCAGGTGACACAGGATGGAAGCTGGGAGTCATGGCTCTTATTTATGCTGAAAGGCGTAGAGGAAACGGCTAAATGGACTTGTGATAAAATCTCGGCGATTAAGGTGCTGATGGAAAGTACAACGGACTATATCCGTCAGCAGTTGCCCAAAATATACAGCTATGAGCTTGTTCAGCTGATTTTTGAGCAGCCATATTGCCGGATCTCGAATCTTGTTGAGCGTGATATTGCTAAGCGGCAGACAGCCTCAGGTTATTTACGGCAGTTGGTAGATGTTGGCGTTTTGGATGAGGTTGTATCAGGTAAGGAGAAGCTATTTGTTCATCCAAGGCTGATGCAGTTGATGACGCAGGATAGTAATGATTTCAAAGCTTTTTAAGCTATCAGTATAACGTGTCGAAAAAAGGAGTATTTTTCGACACGTTTTAATCTTATGTCGATGCTATCGACATATAATCCAGTTTTACTCAATATTCTGGATCTTAATATCGAATAGAAAAACAAATACCTTTAAAAACAATAGTTTAGGTTTTTATTGGTCTTCTGGCTAACAATATACCCACCTTTTTACCCACCGCTAGGCGGGTTTTAATGCTTTTTGACCAATATCGTTTTTTGGTCACGACTTTTTAGAACATCACTGAAAGCGGTCTAAGCTTGGATACTGTTTCCGGTAGCCTCTGCTTTAAAAGCAGATCCAGATATTCATCGGCGGTAAATGGTGGATTTTTCATTCCACCACGATGCTTGCGCACAGCATCCAATGCAGCACCGATATTGAGCTCTATCAGGTCAGAAATAAAGTCGTCCGGGTGAATCGCTTTCAGATTGTATTGCGCCAGCGCATCATCAGGAAAATCTTTCAGGTTAAAGGTGATGATGGCCTCTGCCCGTGTTTGTACAGCAGCGGCAACAACATGGCGATCATCCGGGTCAGGCAATTCTATTGCCGGGATCAGATTTTCATACCCTTCCACCAGACAGCCCGGTACATGCCGGTTCATCAAACTGCGGACTTTTTCCAGCTGGGCCGGATTAAGGTCAGGCCGGTTTTTCAGCAGGTTACGTATCCACTCATCATGTATCGCTTCAGACCAACGTGCCCGAAATTGCCCGCTAAGGGCCAGGTACATCAGCAGGCTGCGAAGCGGTGCCGGATACATGACACAGGCATCGTAGATGACGGTGTAGTTAGAACTCATTAGTAACCCAGCCCCAGTTCCTGATCCAGAGCAGTGAGCTCTTCCAGGGTGTTCAGGCGGTTCTTTTCCAGGCTTTCCTGATAGTGTCGCAGATCAGCAAAGCGAACCTTACGGCGGTTGCCAGAGCGGTGGAAAGGGATCTCACCATCATCCAGCAGTTTTATCAGTGTCGGGCGGGAGACGTTCAGCAGGTCGGCTGCTTCCTGAGTGGTCAACTCCGCATGAATCGGCACCAGTTTAACGGTATTGCCTTCACCCAGCTCGGTTAATACATCCACCAGCATACGTAGGGCGCTGACCGGCATATTAACGGAGTGGGTTTCCCCGCTCTGATCCTGAACTGATAGGGTTTGTACCTGTTCTTTAGTTTCCAGAATAGCGGCAAGCTCTTGGCTGCAGAGTTTTGCCAGAGCAGCTTCTTCTGCAGAAGGAAGTTGGTTCTGTGTTTGCATGGCTTAGTCTCCTGATGCGATATATTTGAATTATTCGCAATAAGAGGGCGTAGCGCAAGGTTTTTCGAAGTATTCGAAACCCGATGCGACGTTAGCCGCTTCAGCTAACCACTATTTTCATGCCCCATCTCGCCATGACTTTAACCGATTCAATTTAATGATTTATTTTTCGAGTAACCTGACTAAAGTGCTCGATCAAAGGATAGATACCCTTTCCTGGTAAGAGTGTCAGATGTGCTTTACCTTCAAACGTTGCCAACACCTGTGACTGGCCACGAAAGGTCAGTGTTTTGTTCGTTTTCACCAAGTTCATTAACTGTGTGCGGTCATCCTTACAGAGTTGCCAGAGCTTTTCTGCCAAAGGTTTGAGGCTTTCAGCGCAACGCTTATCTTTATGTAAAATCACCTGTACGGTATCCGGCTGAGGGGTGGCATCCTCTGCATTCGGTGCTTCCTGAAAGAGAATATTAAGATTATACGGCCACCAATGGCTTTCTTGAGCTTGCTGCGGATTAGGGGTGTGAGATTCAGGACACAAGCAGAGAGAGTGCCAACGGCGACCACTGTCAATCTCTGTTGCAAAATAGGGTTTGCCTGAATCTTTGAACTTGAGTCGTACCGCTTCCTGCAGTACATGCATCACACCATATTCCCTCAGCACCCGTATTAACGGCATAAAGCGCATATAGCGATCTACAGCCTGCCTTTGCAGCGGTGTCAGCTTGGCTCCTGCTGTTTTCGTCGCACCGGGCAACACCTGATTAAACAGCTGGGTATCCGTCAGCTCTGCTATCTTGCTCTCCGTTTCGTTTAGCATTATCGTTGCGCTGTTCAGCTGATCCAGATCGGCCTGATGTTGATAGAGAAAACTCAGAAAAGCACTGTCCCGTTGCTTATAGTAGGGTTCACTGGTCTCCTCCCAGTAGCTGAACACATAATCGCGGATATACCGCAGTTGTTCTGCCAGATCCGGTGCGACAAGTCCCTGTGCCAACAGGGGATCAATCGCTGCTTTTATCCAGTCATCCCCCAGCTGAATCCAGTGTTCCAACTCCTGTTGTGTGATGTTTTTGTTCTGACTGTAATCCCGCTCTGTACTGTCCAGCAGCAGATAGTAACGGGCCAAAGTGTTATTCCTGCCATACAGCGCCTCATAATGAGCGCGGTATTTTTCCAGCTGGCCCTTGCCTAGCGGTGCGCCATCTTTACGCTCAATCACAATCAGCGTGCTCTGGCTATGATCGTAAACCACCAGATCAACCCGATTCGCCCGTTTTTGGCTGTTTTTGCTGTCCGGTAACGGTACTTCACAGGTGACAAAAGCCCCATAGAAACTAGAATTCAGAGCCTCATCAGAGGGCCAGATATTCAGCTGTTCAATCCGTTGTGTCAGGCGATCTGTGTTGTCTTCTGCATCCTGATTTAGTTTCTGATAGACAGCCTTAAGCAGCTGCTTAATAAAATAATCCCCCAGCCGATGCCCCTCGATAGGGCTTAACAGCCACTCCAGCATGGAGCACTTCTGGGTTTCTGTCAGGGGGACATAATCCAGCCCATTACGGCTTACCGCCAGCCGGTTTATACGATCAAAGTCCGGTGACAACTGCATCCGGGTCAAGGCATCAATAAAATTCTGTGCCTGCTGTTCTTGCTGTTTTTTGTTCATCACGGACTTTCCCTTTTCTACCTTCCAATTTCTTCAACCTTCCCCGATCCCTTCATCAGTACATCAAACATCAGGCTGGCAAAGCCTTTGGCAACCACATCATTAGACAGTAGCTTCATTGCCATTTTGTCGTGAACACCCATGCTTTCGATAACCGCATTGCTGATGGATTCCGGGAACTGTCCCAGCATCGCTTGTTCTTTGGTATTACTGCGCAGCTGATCCATCACCACATCGTTTTCCGAGATCTTTCCGGCAATGGTGTTGGCGTAGTTGAGCATATCGTTTTCCGTCAGATCATCCTCAATAAACAGGTCGTTCATACGTTCGATAATCTCGTTCAGCAGTTCGGTCTGTGGGTCTTTCGGGGTACTACCACTGCCTTCTTTACTGGGTGAAAGGTAGGTGCTTTGCTCTTCACCTACTTTATGGCCCAGCTGCAGATCTGCTTCGCGCTGTTCATGCAGGCGGTAATGGGTCATTACCACATCCGACAGGTCGATCTCATCTTCTTCAAGATCCAGCCGCAGCAGCGGATACAGGTGCTTGGCAAAGATACTCAGTTTCTCCAGATCTAGGTTATCAAAATCGACAATCTGAGAGGAGAACTCGTAATATCGGGAAAAGGAGATCAGATCCTTGCGGAACACTTCCAGTGTATCCCGCGCTTCTTTGGCGTTTTTGACACTGTTTTCAGCAAACTTAATCGCCATATCGTTGTTTTCGGCTTTAGCCATCGACAACTGCGCCTGCGCACTCTGCAGCACCTGAGTGGCTTCTTTGTAGCGCACCGTAAAGCGCTCCACCGGGGGCTTGCAGATATTCGCCAGCCGGGCCTGATTGGCCTGCTTGCTGTTGTAAGCATCAACAAACTGCTCCACCTCACTCCAGCGATAGATACCCACCTCACCCAGCTTATCCATCAGGTCATGCACGATATTCGGATCGGATACACCTGCCAGTTCAGCAGTCTGGTAATACACCCGGAACTCACTCAGAATCTCTTCCGGATCATTAACAAAATCCAGCACAAAGGTTTTATCTTTGCCTTTGTATGTGCGATTCAGCCGGGAAAGGGTCTGGATACACTCAACACCTTTCAGGGGTTTATCCACATACATCGCCACCAACTTGGGTTGGTCAAAGCCGGTCTGGAATTTATTCGCCACCAGCATCACCTGATAGTCAGCCGTGTCGAAGGCTTTACGCATATCTCGACCGCGCAGGGCCGGGTTCATAGTGCTTTCGGTAAAGGCGGAATCAGGGATGTCCGGATCATTCACCTCTCCGGAGAAGGCCACCATCGCATTGACGTTTTTATAACCTTTCTCCTGCACGTATTTCTCAAAAGCCAGCTTGTAACGCACCGCCTCTAATCGGCTGCTGGTCACCACCATCGCCTTAGCTTCACCACCCAACAGGTGCTTAATCTTGCTGTTGAAGTGCTCGATAATGGTTTCCACTTTCTGTGCGATATTGTGCGGATGCAGCCGCACCCATTTAGCGATCTTGGTGGCGGCTTTTTTGCTGTCTACTTCATGGTCTGCCACCGGATTTTCATGGGCCAGCTGATAGGCCACCCGATAGCTGGTGTAGTTTTGCAGTACATCCAGAATAAAACCTTCCTCAATCGCCTGACGCATGGAATAGACATGAAAAGGGAGCGGCTTGTTACGGTCACTTAGCGGCGCATCCGGTTCCGGTGGCCGACCAAACACCTCAAGAGTTTTGGCTTTAGGTGTCGCGGTAAAGGCAAAGTAACTCATCTTGTTGGAGCCTTTGCGGGCCTCCAGCGACAAGCGCAGCATATCTTCAGAGTCTAATTCCTGATCCTGTTCCAACTGCTCGGCCATCAGCACTTCCCGCAGCTTGCGCGCGGTCGTTCCTGTCTGGCTGGAGTGGGCCTCATCGGCGATCACGGCATAGCTGCGCCCGGCCAGTGTCGAGTCTTTACGGATCGCCTCTAACACATGGGGGAAGGTTTGAATGGTGACAATAATAATCGAGGTACTGGCTTTCAGCTCACCGGCCAGCTGGCTGGATTTGCTGCCCTGAGCTTCTTCCCGGTTCACACGGGCGATCATGCCCTCGTTATGGTCGAACTGATAGATGGTGTCCTGCAGCTGGCTGTCCAGCACGGTGCGGTCGGTAATCACAATCACCGAGTCAAACACCTTATCCCCGGCTTGTTTGCCAAGCTCCGGATGATCGGTCAAATAATGCTTAGAGGCCAACTGGTGCGACAACCAGGCAATGGAGTTGGACTTACCGGAACCGGCGCTGTGCTGAATCAGATACTTACGGCCTGTGCCTTCGCTATCCACCGTGTTCAGCAGTTTGGATACCACCGCCCATTGATGGTAACGGGGAAAGATTAGGGTTTCTTTAACCGCAATTGAGCCATCCAGCTGTTGTTCTTCTTTACATTCCAGATGAATATAACGGCTCAGAATCAGCAGCAGATTATCTTTCTGGAAGATCTCCTTCCACAGATAGGCTGTGGCGTACTCATCAGGATTCTCAGGAATATCATTACCGGCCCCGCCTTCTGCCGTACCCTGATCGAAAGGCAGGAAAAAGGTTTTCTTGCCCGCCAGTCGGGTGGTCATCGCCACGTTGTACTGACTGACCGCAAAATGAACCAGCGCACCGCGATTAAAGGTCAGCAGAGGTTCCGGCTTTTTGGTTTTAGGATCTTTGGGCTGGCGATCCTTCATGTACTGCACTTTCGCCCGGTCAACCGACTGCTTAAATTCGGACTTCAGCTCACAGGTTGCCACCGGAATACCGTTAACAAACAGGGTCAGGTCGATGCGGCCATCATAGCCATTGGGGGAGTACACCAGCTCCGGCACCACCCGCAGAATGTTCTTTTCATAACGGGCGGTCGCATCTGGGTTCAGGTCGTGATCTGGCTTAAAGCTGCAAAGACTGAATTTGGCACTGCGGTCTTTGATCGGGTGTCGCAGCACCCAGAGCGTGCCTTTGCTTTTTAGCTGGCGCTCGGTTTGTTTCAGTATCGCATCCTGAGCACGGCTAGTGTCTCCATAAAGACCGGCCAGTTTATCCCACTGTTCCGGCTGAGTGGCCTGCACAAAAGCCAGTAGATCATCCGGATACAGGGCCAACTCCCGGTTGTACTTTTTTGACTCACCCAACCGCCAACCGTGGGCCTGCATCTGATTGAGGATATCGGTTTGGAATTGCAGTTCGCGGGTGGTTTGCTGGTGGTTCATGGTCATCCCTGTTGTTTGTTTCTGTTAGCGTATTGTTCTCAAGGCTTGGCGCTGTTGTCTAAGGCTTTCTCTTGGCGTCTAATGCCTTTATCGCCTGTAGCAGATCCCGGTCAACCTGGGTCGGTTCGGTATTAATAATACGGCGGAATTTATCGTATTCCTGTTTAACCTTCTGCACCATCTGGTCGTGGGAGACGATACCGGCGTGATTCAGGATCTCAAAATCGCTTAGCTTGAGAAAGTCATCCAGCTTGGTCGCCCAGTCAGCCATCTTCATCAGCTTACCCTTACGGGCCTGCAGCTCGGCAAACTCCAGATACGAGTTAACCAGCCGGTTTAAGGTTTCCAGCTCCTGCTCGGACAGATAGTTTTTGGCGCTGACCGCTTCTTTGCGGGTGGGTGCTTTGCCCTTGTGATTTGTCATGCCCATACCGGGTTTATCGCCATCGGCCCGACTGAAAATCAGCTCTGCAGCGGTATGCCCGTGGGTGGCCCAGTGCATCTTGTTCTGAACCTGGGCAAAAAACTGCTGGCTGGTTTGGGCGTTGCCGTCATAGTCGATACTGGTGGCGTAGATATCGCACACCTTGCGCCAGAAGATCTTTTCCGATGAGCGAATATCACGAATGCGGTTGAGCAGTTCATCAAAATATTGGCTGTTGTCCGGTTTTTTTAAGCGCTCATCATCCATGGCAAAGCCCTTGGTCAGGTACTCCTGCAAAGTACGCGTTGCCCACTGGCGAAACTGCGTACCCTGTTTGGAACGCACCCGATAACCCACCGCTAATATCATGGGTAGGCTATAGTACTTAACCTCATAATTTTTGCCGTCATCAGCAGTTGTTCGGTAAAACCGAACAACTGAATTTTCATCTAATTCACCCTCGGCAAAAATATTGGAAATATGCTCGCTGATCGTCGCCTTAGCTTTACCGTATAGGTCACAAATCATCGTCTGAGACAACCACAACGAATCCGACTGGAACAGGCACTCAACCTGGGTTTGCCCGTCTGCGCTTTGGAACAGGATAAACTGGCCTTGAGCAGGGGATTCATTGCTCATGCGTCCAACGCCTCCTGTTGCACAGGCGGCTGCCAATCGCGGACATCGATTTTGCCGGTTACGGCTGCTGAGATAAGCGCCGTGCGGCGTTCTTTAATTAGCTCAATTGCTTTAGATGCATTTGCTTCTAGGGCATCAAACCTGTCTTTTAGACTCAGTATATATTTGTGAATAGAAACCAACTCGTTTTCGGGTGGGACAAGTACAGGAATATTTTCTACTTGCTCCACTCGTAGATGGCTGACAGTGCTTCCATGAGAAACGCTGCCAATATAACGTCCTAAGCAGTCAGAAATTAAATAATCAAAAAGGTAGTTGGTATAGTTTTGACTATTAGAAATAAAGTTCATCATGCGCTGCCCCATGCAAAATTTTAAATCATTTGGAACTATGCACACTTCTCCTGTTGGAGCCTCACGAGTAAAAAGTATTGAACCTGCTGGGGGAATCCCCCTTTGTGTCCAAATATTGAAATTATTTTGATCTGTGTACAGTGCGCCATTAAAATTCAGCTTCTGATTTTTCACATTTGTAGTACGGACAACAAAATATTCTCCATTGTCAAAATATTCTGGTGTTTTATTGCGACAATCAACAACAGCAAACTCAAACTTTAAACGAGAGACTTTCCACCCCTCCGGCACTTCTCCCAGCCATTCCACGCCGGAATCCTTCATCGGTGCATTGGGCTGCCCTTTATAAGAGATGCCTTTGGTCACGGCATGAGAGATCACCGCCTGACGCTTTTCTTTTAACAGCTCAATCAACTTTTCCTGCTTGGCGATTAGGGTGTCAATTTTGGCGGTTTCGTGATCAAGGAAACTGGCGATTTTTTGTTGTTCTTCTGAAGAGGGGAGGAAGAGTGGGCTGGCCTCAACTTTCTCAGCTGTATAATGCGCAATTGTGGCTTTATTGCAGAGAATATCAATGAAACCAGAGTGCTTTAGAGTGTTCATCCAGTAAAGTAAGAATGTTGAACTATTGTGCTTTCTGGGGCGTGCCCTATTGATAGCATTTTGAATATAGCTCTCTGGCAGTTCTTCATTCCAAATTGCTGCACGTCCTACATCACCTCCCTCACTAATTAATAAATCCCCCTTCACTAAACGAAGATTTATCAATTCAGATGGTGAAAACCACATTTTTTCAACAGATGAAACATCAACACCCCATGGCTGAATATTCGCTGCTTTTAAATAAGTTTTTAGTTCATAGCTGCTGTTTTTAGGTTCTTTCGTTAGCATTTTGCCTAACGTAACATCAAAGCCATATTTGATTTGAGTCGCAAACCAATGTTTAGGGATTTTTTTAAGCCACTCAACCCCTGAATCCTTATACTCAGGATAAGACTTATAACGTCCTGCGGTTAATTCACTCATGGGTGGCTCCTAATTGCGCTAACACTTCAACACTGGGTAATTCATCTTTCAATGCGTCGGGGAGTTGTCGGGTTAAGCGGTATTCGGCAATACCCATGGGCTTTTTTACATCGCTGAGTGCATATTCAGCCACTACTTTATCTTTACTTTTGCAAAGTAAAATACCAATGGTGGCGGCATCACCTGCTTTGGCGAGTTGCTCATCAATCGCTTTAATATAAAAATTCAATTTGCCAGCGTGCTCAGGTTCAAAGTCACCTAATTTTAATTCAATCACTATGTAACAATGCAAATGCACATGATAAAAAAGCAGGTCGATATAAAAATCACGTTCACCCACTTGCAGCGGATATTGCTTGCCGATGTAAGCAAAGCCTGCACCCAGTTCAAGTAAAAATTGAGTGATATGTGCCACTAGACCTTGCTCTAATTCGCGCTCGGAATGATGTTTTGATAGGCTTAAAAAATCAAATATATAAGGATCTTTGAGTGTTTGAATCGCAAGGTCTGACTGTGTTGCGGGTAAGGTTTGTTTAAAATTATGCAAGGCTTTACCCTCGCGTTGCCACAAACCGCTTTCCATGTGGTGTACTAATACATTGCGACTCCAGCCATGCTCTAGCGTGTTGCTAACGTAATAGGCCGCCTCGGTCGTGGTGTTGCACTTACTAATAATTTTAATATTGTGTCCCCAAGGGATTTGCACTAATTGGGCAACAAGCTGTTGCCCAATTGCATCGCTTGAGAAAAATTGATACCACTGGCGAATATATTTTAGATTGCGCTGTGAAAACCCTTTCATCTGAGGAAACTCTGCCATTAAATCTTGGCTGAGTTGAGTTAAGAATTTATCACCCCAATTCGCTTGTTGCTGACGTGCGGTGATCTCTTTGCCTAACTCCCAGTAGAGCGTCAACAATTCAGTATTCACTTTTACTGCCGCTTTAATCTGGCTTGATGCAACCTTATGCTTAAGCTCAGCCAGCCATTGTTTGTATTCTGCATTCGTTATTATTGACATTTGGGTTGCTTTTAGCTCAGTCATAGCTTTTGCTCATGCTCATCAGCTTGCATGGTAACTTCCGGGGTATCGGTTTGAGACTCGACAAACCCTTCTGCAAAGGGCAACACCACGCGAATAAAGTTTTGGCTAAACGGGTAGATGCTTTTCGGGTAGGCTTGCAGAATACGATGAATACCTAGCCCCATCTGTTCGACGATCTCTTTTTCAAAATCGAGTTTATCCGTCAGCTGCTGCTTAAACTCTAAATGTTGGTTTTCAATACCAATGACCATCACGAATGCACCTCCTGCAGCAGTTGCAGAATCTCTGCCGATACGGCATCCAGATCAGCGTCGATCTCTGCCAGTGCCCGTGGTGGCTGGTATTCGTAGAAATGGCGGTTAAAGGGGATCTCATAGCCAACAATGCCCACTTTACCGTCTTTAGGGTCGGTCTTACTGGTATCAATCCAGGCATCGGGAACATGGGGTAATACTTCACGGGTGAAGTAGTCTTCCACGCTTTCTATCAGTGGGACGTTTTCGTTATCTCTCAGATCCGGGTTGGCTTCCGTTTTGCCTTTGGCTTTGCCCGATTCGTTGTAACAGATAGCAGCCTCGTCATCCTGTTCACCCAGATGCTTTACGATCAGCTTTTGCTGCACTGCAGAGAGTTTATGGCTGCTCAGTTTGGCTTTCAGAGACTTTAGGAACTGGTCTCGGGAGAGGATCTTATCCTCTTCAAAGCTCTTCAGGGCATCCAGTACGGCTTGCTGCAGTTCAGGTTCCAGCTTATGCCAGCCTTTATCCTCCTGCAGGGCTTGCAGGCGAAGCGCGTCTTTCGGGTATAGGGCTAACTTCAGCGGGCGTTCTACGGTAATTCTTCGATAGCCAAAGGCTTGGTAATCAAAGATTTTGCTGTAACCGTTCTCGATAAACTGACCGTAGGTTCTAACGATTTCTGCTATGCCGTCTTCGGTCAGTGCTTTACGTTTGCTGCCCAGAGATTTACGCATGGCCGCGTAGAAGACGTTTTCATCATCCCCTGAAACTTCACCACCGCCGCTGCGACCCCGGCCACCGGTTTTTGCTCGCTCTTTGGCAGCGTTAATCAGCTGTACCTTGCCTTTTCGGTGTGGGGGTTTATGGCTGGACAGAATCCAAACGTAAGTAGAAATACCGGTGTTATAGAACATATCCGTTGGCAGGGCGACAATCGCTTCCAGTAGGTCATTTTCCAGAATATAGCGGCGGATTTCGCTTTCACCGCTACCGGCACCGCCGGTAAAAAGTGGGGAGCCGTTCAGAATAATCCCGATACGGGAGCCGCCATCCTTTTGGCTTCTTACCTTACTGACCAGATGCATCAAAAACAGCAGGGAGCCGTCAGAAACCCTTGGCAAGCCTGCGCCAAAGCGTCCTTCAAAGCCTTTTTGAAGGTGCTCATCATTGATCTGCTTCTGAATCTTTTTCCAGTCCACACCAAACGGCGGGTTAGACAGCATGTAGTCAAAGGTTTGGCCTTGAAGCTGGTCGTTGGACAGGGTGTTACCCAGTTTGATGTTATCGACCTTCTGCCCCTTAATCAGCATATCCGCTTTACAGATGGCGTAGGATTCCGGGTTCAGCTCTTGTCCAAAGGCGGAGAGTGACGCTTTCTCGTTCAGTTCTAATACGTACTCCATGCCGGAGGACAAAAAGCCGCCGGTGCCCGCCGTAGGATCGTAAATAGAGCGCACCAGACCGGATTGGGTCAGGGCATCATCATCTTCGGTAAATACTAAGGAGGTGGTCAGGCGCACAATATCCCGTGGGGTAAAGTGTTCCCCGGCGGTTTCGTTGGAGCTTTCCGCAAAGCGGCGGATCAGCTCTTCAAACACCAAGCCCATACCGTAGTTGCTGATGGTGTCCGGGTGCAAATTGGTGCTGGCAAAACGTTTGGCAACCTTGTACAGCAGGTCAGCTTCGTCCAGTTTGTCGAGGGTGTTGAAGAAGTCGAAGTGTTCAAAAATTTCACGGGCGTTGGGGCTAAACGACTGTACATAGCTTTCAAGATTGCTGGCAACACCTGTTTCACCTAGGTGGTTCAGATCCATTTTTGAGGTGTTGTAAAAGCTCCGCTCAGCAGCATGGCCCAGCAGCTTATCCTGCGCTTCTGTTGGCATCTCTTTAACGGCGTCGTACTTTTCCAGTACCGCTGGCTTGGTGGCTTCCAATACACATTCAAGCCGCCTTAACAGGGTAAAAGGCAGAATGATGCGTCCGTATTGGGATTGCTTAAAATCACCCCGTAGCAGGTCCGCTACCGACCAGAGAAAAGCAGCTGTAGAAGAGAAGTTTGTCATGGTTACCAACGCTGTATCTGATAATTGAGGAATAGCTATCGCGGTAGGCTTGGCAGAGAAAACGATCCGATGCTTACCAACGTCATTCCTGAAAATAAGCCCTGTAGGATGCGGGCTAAAATGTCTTACGGAGATTCTATAGAGAATATCTGACTAAGCCAAAGGGGAGGTATGCCCTCCCTTTTATAAATGACAAAAATGCTATCAACTACGATGAACTTCGGGTTTTTTGAGTGGCGATTTTAATAGCGCGATGCATCTCTGCGAACGTCGATTTAAAGGGACTGTTGGAGCAAGACGTTACAACAGACTCTTCTAAGAAGTTATCTGTAAAGTCATCATTATCTTTCTTATCGGCGAGCTCCATAAGGCTGATGTAGTCTCTGGAGAAGGTGCCAATCATAGTGTGTCCATCTGGTTTTGTTTCTTGGAGAGCGTCCAGGAAATCGTCGAAAGACGTGTGGCCGCTATTCAAGTGGGCGCAGATGGAGTAATTCAGATCATTAAGGGATGTTTGATAGCTATTGTTAGCAGCTATGCTTGCAGCATTAAGCAGGGATTTACTTGGGTTGCTGGCACAAATAGAAGTCACTTCTTCTTTTGTCATTATGATGCCGGATATGCTTCTGGTGAGGTACTCCCTGTAATAGCCTTGAGGGATGGTGTCCTCTGTGTAGTATTTCCCTAATGTGGTTTTTGCACTGGTTAGCATCTTTCTGGCGTAAGAGGTTTTCCCTTGGGCTAAAGCCTGACTGTAATCAGCACAGGAAAAAGTAAAATCCTCAGAAACTTCAGGCAACTCATCATCAGATGAGCAACCAGCTAAGCTGAAAATTGAGAGAAGTGTGGCTGTTAAGGTCAGGTTCTTCCATGAGTTCATTGTGATTCCTTTGATCATTAATCGAGTTCAATCAAAGGATTCTAAATTAAGCCAGGTTACAGTTTAACCGATCTATTAGTCTTAATGACGGCTCTCTATCTTTTCCATAATCCATTCATCAATTTCAGATTCGACCCAAGCCACCGAGCGGCTGGTTAGTTTTACGTTCTCCGGGAACTCGCCCGCTTAGGCGTTTGATGTTGCCTTTATGCCAGTCTTCAAACAGCTCATCTACAGTGTTCAGGGAAGCCTGCTGAGCCCTTTTCTTCGCCACCAGAGGATCAAAGCCTTCCCGCAGCTGTTTCATTTGCACGGCTGCTTCTGTTCGGGCGTCAGCCAGAGACAGATCCTGCAGTTTACCCAGAGTCATCTCTTTGCGTTTTTTGTTGATCGTATATCGCAGCATCCAGTAAGGGGTGCCGGATTTAGGAACAACAAAATAGAGCCCGCCGCCGTCTGAAAAGCGTCCCGGTTCTCCCTTTGCTTTCGCCAATACTGCCTTGCTTGTCAGGCTACCCATACCCACCATCCTCGCTAGAAAAAATACCCACCACTAGGGTTTTGTCTGATGCTAGCATACCCACCGTTTTACCCACCACTTTTTCGTGGAAAGTGGTGGGTATTGATAGACTTCGGTGGACTTTGTTTTTTCTTTAAGTATTGATTTTACTGGGCTTTGCGGGCTGTTTTAGCCTTTGGTAGACGTTATTCGATGTTCTGGATCTGCTCCCGCATCTGTTCAATCAGTACCTTAAGTTCTACCGCGCACTGGGTTGTCTCGGTGACAATGGACTTTGAGGACAGGGTGTTGGCTTCGCGGTTCAGTTCCTGCATCAGGAAGTCGAGGCGGCGGCCCACGGGGTCTTTTTTCTTCAGGGTGCGGCGTACTTCTTTAACGTGGGTGTCGAGGCGGTCAAGCTCTTCGGCGACGTCGGTTTTGTTGGCGATGAGTACCATCTCCTGCTCAAGGCGGGCTGGGTCGAGGTCGTCTTTGATGCTGTCCAGCTTATCCAGAATCAGCTGGCGCTGGCGTTCCAAAATTCCTGGTAGTGCGGCGCGAACCTGTACGACGATGGCGTCGATGCCATCAAGGCGTTGGCTGATAAGATTGGCCAATTCTTCACCTTCCCGCGCGCGCATGTCGATCAGATCTTGCAGGCCTTTTTTGTACAGCTCAAGAGCGGCTTTTTTCAGCTGATCGGCATCCACTTCTTCATTCTGCAGTACCCCCGGCCACTGCATGATCTGCAGTGGGTTGATGGAACCCGGTTTGCTCAGGTGGCTGCTGATGGTTTCTGCGGCATTGGCCAGTTGTTTGACCAGTTGTTCGTCGATATTGAGGCTGTCGCTGATCTGTGCCGGATGGAAGCGCAGCACGGATTCTACTTTGCCCCGGTTCAGGCTTTTACGCTGCAGGTCACGGATGGCAGGTTCCAGCTCCCGCAGGGTATCCGGCAGGCGGAAGTGAGGTTCCAGAAAGCGTTGGTTAACCGAGCGGATCTCCCAGCTGAGAGTGCCCCAGGGATGCTGTTCTTCCTGACGGGTAAAGGCGGTCATGCTGTGAGTCATTGTGTGCTCCGGTCGGATGTTGAGGCAGTTGCGCCGATGGTGGGGTGCAATAGGTGCCACGTTAAGTCTTTTTATGCTGGCGCTAGTTTAGCGAAAGCGTGGGCTAATGTTTAGCGCACTTGGGCAATGAAAAATGAGAGTTGTTGGCTTTAGCCGGGGAAAGTCTCCGCGGGTACTGGCTTAACGTGTATAATTGGCGCATCTGATCTTCGCGCTGGCGTTATCTGCTGCAGTGTCGTGTTACTGACATGGTTATGCTGAGTGGTGTTGGCGTCATCAAGTTTTAAGGTTTTTGCCCGCTGCGGTTTTGCTTATCTTTTTTTATAAAAAAGGCTAAGCGACAAAAATTCTTCAGTTTTAACTCATTGGTTTTCAATTAAACAAACGAAAAGGTGTTTTATGGTTTCTCGTCCAAGTGGACGTGCATCTGATGCGATGCGCGAGGTGAAAATCACCCGCAACTATACCTGCCATGCAGAAGGTTCTGTGCTGGTTGAATTTGGTAATACTAAGGTGATCTGTACGGCGTCGGTTGATGCGTCTGTTCCCCGTTTTCTACGCGGTAAAAATCAGGGCTGGGTAACGGCTGAATACGGCATGCTGCCACGTTCTACCGGTAGCCGTATGGGTCGTGAAGCGGCTCGTGGTAAGCAGTCTGGTCGTACTCAGGAGATTCAGCGTCTGATCGGCCGTTCTCTGCGTGCCGCTGTGGATATGGAAGCTTTGGGTGAGCACACGATCCAGATCGATTGTGATGTGATTCAGGCCGATGGCGGCACCCGTACCGCGTCGATCACCGGTGCCTGTGTGGCTCTGGTGGATGCGATCCGTTGGATGCAGCGTGAGAAGATGATCAAAGCTGATCCACTGAAACAGATGATCGCTTCAATCTCTGTGGGTGTTTATAAAGGTATGCCGGTTCTGGATCTGGACTATCCGGAAGATTCTACCGCTGAAACTGATATGAATGTGGTGATGACCGATCAGGGCGGCTTTATCGAGGTTCAGGGCACAGCAGAAGGTGCACCTTATACTCAGGAAGAGCTATTGGCGATGCTGGAACTGGCTAAGAAAGGCTGCAATGAGTTGTTTGAGATCCAGCAGCAGGTCCTGGCGGAGTAATCCGTTACCTGTGGTGCTGTTTACCTGACAGATTCTGAGGGGAAGCGTCAGGTGCGATAAGGCCCGTGCCGGTATCACATTGTGTGACTGGCACGGGTTTTTCTGTATCAATCGCTTTTGGTATTCCGGGTTAACGCCAGCGCTCCGGAAAGCCTGCTGCACCTTCTGGGCGGCGATTGTTAGTGCTTTTATTTACGCCGCATTCATCGTAAGCCAGAACCCTGCTTTTTGCGTTTAGGCTGATCATCGTCCGGGTAGGACATCTGAACCGCAAAAAGCCCGGTAGGTGCAGTTTTCCGTCAGCTTTTGTTTTTTAGCAGGCGTTACAGATCGATATCGTACTCAATCACCAGAGGCGCGAACTCTGAGAAGTTAGCCTGAGTATCAAACCAGGCATTGACGATATTGCGACGCATATTCGGACCGGTTACCTGGTAGTCGATACGCCAGCCATCCTGGCGGTTACGCGGTTTATCAACCTCTGGGTACCAGGAGTACTGGCCTTCCTCGCGGTTTACTTCACGGAACGCATCCAGAAAGCCCATGGGGCCGAATACCTGATCCAGCCAGGCACGCTCCACCGGGCGGAACCCTGGCGTGTCCTGATTGTTAGCCCAGTCCGCCAGATCAATCGTTTTGTGGGCGATATACCAGCTGCCGCAGATAATGTGCTCACGGCGCTTGCGGCGCAGTTTTTTCAGATACTCGTTGAACTGCTCCATAAAGGCATATTTTGCCTGTGGATCGCTGTTATCCGGCATCAGAAAAGACGCGATGCTGAACTTATCAAAGTCTGCCTGAATAAAGCGGCCTTCAAAATCCGCCTGTTCAAAACCAAGACCTGTCATAATCGCTTTGGGTAGTTTGCGGCAATAAACGCCAACACCGCCAAAGTTGTCCTGATCTGCATCGAAAAAGTAGCCTTCATAACCCTGTGGATACAGGACTGAATCGTCCAGTTCATAGGACTTGGCCTGCAGATTTTGTACACAGATAACGTCTGCATCCTGCTGTTGAAGCCAGTCCAGAAAGCCTCTGTCTACGGCCCGGCGAATGCCGTTTAAGTTAATGTTGATGA
>JBLWVL010000005.1:0-132655 GCA_048268485.1 Oceanospirillum sp. | reverse complement strand
CTGCGCTCAGCATGGCTGGCAAAGTCCTTAACACGTTGAATAACCCGGCATCATCCCTGGCTATTTTGATCATTTTTAGCAGCAAGCGTCATATTGCTGCTATTGATAATACGCTGAATTTTCTGTGCATAAGCCGGGTCCGTTGCATAACCTGCGTCCTGTAGTCCTTTCGTAAACAGAACAGGGTCAGAAGCACGCTTAAGAGCCTCGGTGTAGCGCGGATTACTCTGCAGAAAATTTGCATAATCTTTAAGGCTTTCTTCATAGCTACCATAAGCACGAAAAGCAGCCTGCTCCCGCTGAGCCACCCCCCCTCGGTACTCCAAGGTAGAAACAACGGCAGACTCACCATTCCAACGACTGTCAGCTTTAATACCGAACAGGTTAAAGCTGTTTTTACCTGAGTCATCACGAATCATGTAGCGCCCCCAGCCTGTTTCCAGTGCGGCCTGGGACAACATTACCTTAGGATCAACACCCAAAGCCTGAGCCGCTTTTTCCGCAGCAGGGTATAGGGTGCGGATAAAATCTTCCGGTGACTCAAACCCTTGTTCCTGAAGTTTTGCCTCTTCAACGGCAGCGGCTTTTTCAGCCCGCTCAGCAGCAAACTTGTCACGCCAGCTCTGCATTAACTCAGGATCATAACGACTGGCCGGGAAGCGACTGCCTCGATCAAGCATATCCTGAATCGACTTCGGATTACGCGTTGCATCGGCCTCAGTTTCCAGACCATAGTCTTTGCTTAATTGACGCACCAGTACATCAGCTAAACCAAAAGTCCCGCCTTCCGTAATAGTGACCGCCATCTGTTCATCGAACATCTGCTGATAAAAGCGCACCTGCTCACTATCAAAAATACCGTCCTTAGAAAGCAGCTCATTGGACTGACGAGCGTTCTTCATGATCATCTGAACCATCATGGCTTCAAATTGACGAGCAACCTCTTTCAGAGCTTCAGGGTCATCCTCCCGCGCGCCCTTACGCAAGGATTCTAAGCCCTGCACATCGGTAACGACTCTGGCCTGATCATATTTGCTGTTAATCATGCTGATACCCTTCCACTGTTGCTCGTCAATCTGTCCCGCGTAAAGAAGGTTACTTTTCAACCTTCACGCCGGCTCACCCCGTAAAGTCGTTTGCCGGTTTTATACCCAGTAACAGTTAGAGCAAAGTATGTGCCATAATGGACAACAGACCTTAAATAACCACCAGATCAGCTTTTAGTGCGCCGGCCTGCTTTAATGCTTCGAGGATTGCCATCAGATCACCGGGGGCAGCCCCCACCTGATTTACCGCTCGCACAATCTCATCAAGCGTTACTCCAGGAGCAAATTTAAACATCGTTGAATCATCCTGACGGATGTCAATGGCAGTGCTTTCCTGAACTGCAGTTTCACCATTCGCTAATGGATTCGGCTGAACAACCTCAGGAGCCTCCTGAATCGTGACAGTGAGACTGCCATGGGTAACGGCTGCAGGGGCCACACGTACATTTTGACCAATAACAATAGTACCGGTGCGGGAGTTAATAATGATTTTGGCGGAGGCTTCTCCAGGCTGCACCTCAAGATTCTCCAATACCGAGAGATAGCTCACTCGCTGAGAAGGATCACGAGGCGCACGAACACGAATAGAAACAGCATCATAGGCCTGGGCTACATTATCACCCAGCAAGTCATTAACCCGTTCAGCAACACGTTTTGCAGTGGTAAAGTCCGGGCGATGCAGATTAAAAGTGATACTGTCACCACCGTAAAAATTATGAACGACAGCTCGCTCCACAGTGGCCCCATTGGGAATCCGCCCTACGCTTGGCACATTAACCTGAATCCGAGAACCATCGGCACCTTCCGCTCCTAAGCCGCCAACCACAAGACTCCCCTGAGCCACAGCATAGGTATTGCCATCGGCCCCTTTCAAAGGGGTCATTAACAGCGTACCGCCGCGCAAGCTGTCTGCATTACCAATGGAGCTTACCGTTACATCAATACGCTGGCCCGGCTTGGTAAAAGGAGGCAATTCCGCATGAATAGTAACAGCGGCAATATTTTCTGACTTGGGGTCAACACCAGCCGGCAATGTGATGCCGAACTGACTCATCATGTTGGCAAAGGTCTGGTTGGTGAACGGTGCTTTATCACCTGTTCCACTCAGACCAACAATCAGACCATAGCCAATCAGCTGATTTGTCCTGACCCCGTCAACATTCGTGATATCTTTCAGACGATCAGCATGGGCAAGAGAGGCCATCAATACAAAAGCAATAGAAAGTAAAATACGCATGGACACAAACTCCTAGAAAGGCCACCAGCTGCTATTAAAGAATCGGGTCAACCACCCCTGGCGAGTTGAATCTGCCAGATCACCGGTACCACTATAGGTTAAACGTGCATCCGCCATCTTTGTTGACATCGCTGTATTTTCAGGAGATACATCCTCTGGGCGCAGCAGGCCGCTTACACGAATAACCTCGGAACCATTGGTCAGATTCAACCACTTTTCACCCTTTACCAGCATCAGTCCATTTGGATAAATCTGATGTACCGTCACCGTGATACTCCCCTCAAGACTATTACTCTGCCCTGTAGAGCCCTTCCCGGAAAAAGAGGTGTCGTTTTCAATATTCGTAGCCAGATCCAGGGGCTGCTGACCGAGAATCGTTGGATTCACCAGCTCAACCTCAGTTGACTTTGACAGCGATGCATTTGTCGACTTATTAGAGCTGGTCGTCTCGGTCAGCAAAATCGTAATAACATCACCCACACGATAAGCCTTCCGGTCGCCGTAAAGCGTCATACTGTAATTCTGCTGATAAAGCGAGCCATTCGCTGCCGGAGGTGGCGCAATATGGCTTGGCTGAACAGGAGCGTAAAAGGGGTCGTCGGGCTTTACCATCCCTTCTTTGGACTGACAACCTGCCAAAACCAAGGCCAAAACAAGTCCTGCAACACGCTTCATATTAAACACCACCCTCAACTCTCGACTATCGACTATCGACCTTAACCATCAACTGAGCTAAACCTTAAAAATTATAAGGTTTGAGTCAGGTTACGCAGCATGCCATCTGCGGCAGATACCACTTTTGAGTTCATCTCATAAGCACGCTGGGTCGAAATCATATTAACCAGCTCTTCAACGGCATTAACATTGGAGTTTTCCAGCATGCCTTGCTCTGTTGAAGCCAAACCATCCTCATTCGGCACGCCAACAATTGGGGCCCCGGATGCTGCTGTTTCTTTGAACAGGTTGCCGCCTATAGACTGTAAACCGGTCGGGTTAACGAAGTCAGCAATAGTAATCTGACCAACCTCATCCTCTTCAGCCTCCCCTGGCAATTTTACAGAAACAATACCATCCTGACTGATACTGACCGACTGAGTATCTTCAGGAATCTCTATCACAGGCTCCAGAAGAAAACCGGTAGCCGTTACCATCTGGCCTTCAGCATTCACCTGGAACTGACCATTGCGGGTATAGCTCAGCGTACCATCAGGCATCTGGATCTGGAAAAAACCTCTGCCATCCAAAGCCATATCAAGCGGTGCTTCAGTGATCTGCAGGCTGCTGGCTGTATGCATTTTCTGCGTAGCAACAGTCCGTACACCAGTACCCAGCTGCAACCCGGATGGCAGCTGAGTATTCAAAGAAGATTGGGCACCAGGCTGACGCACTTGCTGATACAGAAGATCCTGAAAGATCGCCCGTTCTTTTTTGAAACCAACCGTACTCACATTCGCCAGGTTATTAGAAATGGTACGCAGTTGAGTATCCTGTGCACTTAAACCTGTTTTACTTACCCATAAAGCTGCATGCATTGTCTTGTCCTCAATTCGGTTTTAGTTAGCTCATGCGCATAACAGAAGCGGCCGCAGCCGAGTTTTCATCAACGGTTTTCATCATTTTGGTCTGCATCTCGTACTGACGCGTCAATGAAAGAATACTAATTAATTCCTGAGCCGCATTCACATTACTCGACTCAAGAAAACCGGACTCCACTGTTACAAAGGCATCAGCCTCAGCAGGCTCACCCGAGCGCAAACGCATCAGGCCATCCAAACCCTTCTCCATCTGTTGCTTATCCGGGTTGACCAGCTTAATACGGTCCACTTGGACCAGCTCATTCGCTTCCGCTCCCTGAGCCTGAACAGAGATAACCCCATCCACACCAATCTCAACATGGGACGCCGGGGGAATCACAACCGCCCCCCCTTCCCCCATTACCGGAAGACCTTTTCCGGTACGCAGTATTCCATTTGGGTCAACAACCATTTCACCTGATCGCGTATAAGCTTCATCACCGGTATTAGACTGCACAGCAATCCAGCCATCACCCTGAATAGCAATATCCAGAGCACGATCTGTCTGAATAAAAGCACCACTTTGCATATCCGTGGCGGGGCGCTCTGTCAGAGCGTAAACACGAGTTGGAAAATGCTCACCAAATACCGGCATAGCCCGCGACTGTTCAAAGTCGGCCTTAAAGCCTGTCGTATTAGCATTAGCCAGATTATTTGCCCGAGCCGTTTGCGCCATCATGTTATGTTTGGCACCGGTCATCGCAATATAAAGCGCTTTATCCATAGTGGGTTACCTCATTATTATCCATTTGACTAAGCGTCATGGGACAACATCAATAGGGTGAGCCTTTGCCGCTTTTTCTTCTCTGCACTCTGTTTGAGGCACCAAAAACGGCAAAGGGCTTACAATTACCTAAGTAAATGCAAACCCTATGCCAGAAGCAACTTTCATGAGGTCAAACAGGGGAAATAAAAAAAGCCTCTCCGGAGAGAGGCTTATAAAGTTACGAAGCGCTGCTTATCGCAGGTTGATAATCGTCTGCGTCAGCGTATCGGCTGTTTGCAGAGTCTTAGCATTTGCCTGGTAATCACGCTGAGCAATAATCATCTCTACCAGTTCTTCTGAAAGATCAACATTTGAATCTTCAAGAGCTTTAGACGTAATGTTACCGGCAATACCTACACCCGGAGCATTAACAACCGGATCACCTGATTTAGTGGACTCAGCCCACATGGTACCGCCAACAGGAGTCAGGCCTTGCTGATTACGGAAGTTAGCTAAGGCAACCTGCCCCACCAGTTTCGTCTGGCTATTGGTATAACTGGCAATAATTATCCCTTCATCATCAATATCCAACCCCGCCAATTCACCTGTCGCATAGCCATCCTGAGCCAGAGAGGTTGCTCCAAAAGAGCCCGCAAACTGGGTAGTCCCTGTCAGGTCAATCTCAAAGACCTGAGGCGAATCAGCACCAGTGTAAATGCCCAGACTATCTTTAGGTTCCCAGTCTTTGATTTTCATGGTTTTTAACGGCTCATCCAGATCCCCAAACTCCGTAAAATTAAAGGAGAAATAATCCGGCGTATTCACATTATCATCGGTAACTGTTTCACCATCTACTGTGACATGCATATGCCAGCGGTTATCTGCAGCCTCAGATTCCAGCCCTGCCATGACTTTTATCATGGACTCCTGCGCAGCATTAGGATCTGACCAGTCCTTCTCAATATCCTGCAGTACATTAAGAGCCAACTGATAAACACCAGCAACCTCTGTTCCAACATATTTATCGCGCTCTGCTTCCAATGCACTAACGACCTCGTTGTACCGGTCTTCATAATCAGATGCAAGGGCCGGTACAGGCACGTTGGTTGAGTTAATCTCTGCTGTTAAAGGATCCGCAGGAGGGACAAGGGTTGTCATCACAGCCATTCTTAAATCACCGGTAACGGTATCAATACCCGCATAAGCCTTCTGCCCACCGCCAATCACACCGGCAAGTTCTTCCAAAGCTCCGTTAAAAACTGTCCCAGTAACCTCCGTAGGAATTGTTGGCAAGTAGTCATCAAGAGCTTTATACGCCTCTTCATAAAACTCTTTTGTTCGCCCATCCTCTGTATCCACAAGATCTGAAAGAGCCTGCTTGATCGCTTTCAAACGGTCAGCCAAATCAGTCCGCTCAGCAACTGTAGCACCGGCGGGCGCAGCTGCAGCAAACTCAGGGTCAGCAAGAACATCCACTGAGACACCATTCAGAATAGCCGCAATATCAGCATCCAGCGCGCCGTCACCAGCATCATCGGGAGCACCAATAGTACCATCAGCATCCCCTGGAAAAACATCAGTTTCATCCGTAAGAGGGCTATAGGAACCCGGTGCAACCGAACCTGCACCACCATGGCGTGCAGCACCGATAAGAGTTTGTATCGCACGGGTTGGTTCACCGTATTCAGGTAGATAAGGTGGCTGCTTAACAAAGTACTGGGTCATCGTATGGGAGTTACCCAAGGTGTCATAAATGACCGACGGATACAGATGGGTATAGGTATCTGAATCATTCGGGTCAAAAATATAGTTAGTAGGCGCATCTGAACGGGAGTCCAGATTGAAGGCAACATCAATTTCAGAGGTCGCATTCGGCGAGATATTCGCCTGCGGGATAAAGATATCGTCAATAGCCCCAACAGCGATACCGTCACCATTGGCATTAGCGGGATAGCCCTGAAGCTTGTAATCCGTGTTGGTTACAACATAACCATTTTTATCTACGCCAAACATACCGGCCCGGGTGTAGTTGATCTCACCGTTACCCGCCTCAACAACAAAGAAGCCGTTACCATCAATCGCCATATCAAGGCTTCTCTGGGTAAAGGATGTCCCCCCCTGAGAAAACTGCTGCGAGATATTGGTAACCTGGACACCATTCCCTGTCTGGTTTGATGTGGACCCCATACCCGATGTTGCGTAAACATCCGCAAACTCTGCACGGGATTTTTTAAAACCAACTGTACTGGCGTTAGCAATGTTATTACCAACGGTATTCAGGTGTTTTTTAGCCGCTGACAGGCCAGAAATACCAAGACTGAATGTGCTCATAATCCTTAATCCTTACTTTCTAAATTTAGAAAAATTCATTCACTTCGCTTAATGCAATCGAACCTTTACCGGCAAGGTTTAGCCACACTTCACCGCCATTAGCGATAGTGACACTGTTCACATTAGCGTTGGTATAGGTTGTAAGAGACAGTGCCTGACCATTAATCTCAGCACTTGAAATCACCTGATACAAACCTGGTTCGGCTGGCTCACCATTATCCATGACGCCATCCCATTCGAAATCAATCTGACCTTCAGAAAAAACACCTGATTCATTACGGTACTGGCTGGTATCAACCGTCTTCAGTACCTGGCCATTATTATCCACAATCTTCATATCAAGGTTATTTGCTGTAGAAGACAGGAAAACACTTCCAGTGAAATTCTCACCTTCAACCAGATTACCGATATTCGATTGAATCTGAACTTTTCGCCCCACCAAAGCAGAAGCCTGCAGTGCCTGAGAGGACTGTAGCGAAGTGATGAAACCTTCAGTTACGGTGTTCAGGTTCTGAATACCCTCAACCATAGAAAGCTGAGATAGCTGAGCCATATATTCAGCATTACCCTGAGGCTCCAGCGGGTCCTGATTATTCATTTGTGCAATCATGAGTTTCATAAACTCATCTTTACCCATCTCATTACTTTTAGCTGCGCTAGCTGCTGCTTCGGCCTGTTTAACAGCATCAATGCTGTTATTTGCCCAAAATTCACTATTCGTATTTATCGCCATGATCCGCTACCTCGCTTACTGGCCTAACGTCAGAACACGCTGCATCATCGTCTTTGCAGTATTCATGACTTCAACATTGGTTTGAAATGAGCGAGAGGCAGACAGCATATCCGCCATCTCTTCCACAACATTAACGTTAGGGTAGAACACATAACCTTCTTCATTAGCCATCGGATGATCTGGCTCAAAACGGCGCTGAAGCGGGGCATCACTTTCCACAATCCCGCGAACTAAAACACCTTCACCCGCGCTATCTCTGGGATCGAAACTGGTTACCGGATTCCCCAACTCGCCCTGCTTATAATTCTCCAGCATAGGAGCGAAAACTGCCTTACGGGCCCGGTAAGTCTCATCAACACTACTGCTGACACTCTGCGCGTTCGCCATATTACTGGCAGTGGTATTCAGACGAAGCGTCTGAGCACTCATTCCGCTACCCGCGATATTAAAAACCTTACCTAAAGACATAATTATTCACTCCTCAGCGCTTTACTTAACCCTTTGAACTTGCTGTTCAAAAAGGTAAAGCTTGACTGAAATTCAAGAGAGTTACGGGCATATTGTGCCTGCTCAATATCAGTTTCTACCGTATTACCATCAACAGCAGGCTGAGTCGGAATCCGATATTTCAGCGAGCTTTCTGTAGCAACGGCTTCAGCAGGAATATGACGCGCATTAGTACGATTCAGCTCCATACGATCCCGACTCTCATATTCACCACGCAGAATCCCTTTAAAATCCAGATCCCGCGCTTTAAAACCCGGCGTGTCCGAGTTTGCGATATTGTTCGCCAGAATCTCAGAGCGCTCCGTACGAACACGAAGTGCATCGGGATGAATACCCAGAGCGTTTTTAAAACTGATTGCGGTCATAGCTTGCCCTACCTGTTTTCTTTGCCAAACATAGATACAAACATCATGCCAAATAAAAAAAACCTTTTAAAAACAATTACATATAAAAAAATAAAGACTTAAAAACAGATTTTATTTTTTAAAAAGGAAGAGTATTGCCGCTTTTTTTCAGGCACAAAAAAACCGCCCGAAGGCGGTTTTTACAGGTAATATTTTGAAGAGAATCAGAAAATCAATTTAGCTCCTTCAAAATCTCCCTTGCGATAATCACGCGCTGAATCTCGCTGGTACCTTCATAAATTGAAGTTACACGAGCATCCCTTGCGAATCGCTCCAGAGGGTATTCTTTAACGTAGCCATTCCCCCCCATCAACTGCAGAGCGCTGTAACAGGCAGTGTTGGCTTTTTCCGTGGCGTAGAGTTTGGCCATTGAGGCTTCTTTGGCAAAAGAAAGTCCTTGTTCCTTTTTCCAGGCCGCGTTCATCAGCAACAAACGCGCGGCTTCTAATTCGGTATAATGATCAGCCATCATCCATTGCAGGCCCTGGAAACTTGCCAGAGGCTTGCCAAATTGCTCGCGTTCTTTAGTGTAACGAGCCGCATAATCCATGGCTGCACTTCCGATACCCAGCGCCAGCGACCCGATACCAATACGCCCTCCAGCAAGCTCAGCAACAGCAATACGAAAGCCGTCATTCAGTTTGCCCATCATGGCAGAATCCGGCACACGACAGTTATCGAACAGCACCTCATTGGTGGCAGAGGCCTTCTGCCCCATCTTATCTTCTGCTTTGCTGATCTTTACACCGGGATTATCAGCATCAACCAAAAAGCAGGAGATGCCCTTACCTTTAGGCGCATCTTTATCGGTCACCGCCCATACGACAAATACACCGGCATACTCAGCGCTACTGATCCACTGCTTGGCACCATTGATGATCCAATCACCACCATCTTTCACTGCACTGGCACGCATACCGGAAGGATCAGAACCAGCATTCGCCTCGCTTAAACAGAAGCTTCCGGCAGCAAATTCACCGCTGCAGATTTTAGGGATATATTTCTGACGCTGCTCTTCATTGCCTACTTCCTGAATCACTTCGGCCACCATATTAGTTACCGACATGGTGACCGCAGTTGACGCACAAGCCCGGGCAATTTCTGTCATCGCGACGCTAAAAGCAACAACACCCGCTTCAGAGCCACCATATTCCGCTTTGACGTTTAAGCCCATAAAACCAAGATCAGCTAACTTTTTTAGATTGGACAGTAACACCTCTCGGTTGCCGGTTTTGTCCAGCTCTGCTGCCACTGGTTCTAATTCAGTCTCGGCGAATTTACGCGCCATATCCTGAATCATCTGCTGCTCTTCGGTCAATGCCATCTGCATAGCGGTATTCCTCAACGTTTTAAATATAAGGGCATATTAAATAAGCAACATGCTTAAACCATACGAATAGCGCCATCTAAGCGGATCACTTCACCATTCAGCATGGTATTTTCAATAATATGGCAGGCCATTGCGGCAAATTCTGCAGGCTTACCCAAGCGCTTAGGGAATGGCACAGAATTGCCTAAAGCTTCAACGGCTTCGTCAGGGATATCACTCATCATTGGCGTTTCAAATACACCCGGAGCCAATGTCATCACCCGGATACCATGACGGGAGAGCTCACGGGCTAAAGGCAATGCCATGCCGGCGACACCCGCTTTAGATGAAGAGTAAGAGGCCTGACCAACCTGACCATCAAAGGCAGCAATGGAGGCTGTATTAATGATGATACCGCGTTCGTTATCCGCCATTGGCTCGTTTTTAGCCATCGCCTGAGCAGCCAGCCGGTTCACATTAAACGTACCCACCAAGTTGATATTCACGCCTTTAGCAAACAGCTCAAGAGAAGCTGGATTCAACTCACGATCCAACAGTTTTTGCACAACAACAATACCGGCGCAGTGAACAACACCGTGCAGGGCACCGTATGACTCAACAGCTAAATTAACGGCGTTTTGCACATCCTCTTCCGAGGTGATATCCGTAGCAATAAAACTTGCCGCCTGCCCCAGCTCCGCCGCCAGCTCGACACCCGCCTTATTAATATCCGCCAGCACAACATTGGCTCCTTGTTTGACAAGGCTTCGGGTAGTTGCTTCACCCAGGCCTGAAGCAGCACCGGTGACCAGAAAGGTTTTTCCTGAAATTTGCATGGAGTTTCTCTTACGTTTGCGTTGCCACGCCGAGCGTGGGAACGGGTTGTCATTTTGGGCTCCCACGCTCGGCGTGGACGCCATAAATTGCCGGATGACGCGCCGACTCAGTCTGCAGAGCAAACCAAGTCTGGCGCTGATACCCGCTTTACAAAAAATCCCTGTTATATGCTTGCTGCTTCATCTTCAGCCTGTTTACGCAAAATAAAGCGCTGAATCTTGCCACTTGGGGTCTTGGGCAGCTCATCAACAAACTCAATTTCCCGTGGAAAAGCATGGGTCGACAGCCGCTCTCGAACCAGGTTCTGAATATCCTGCACCAGTTCAGCCGAAGGCTCATAACCATCACGTAGTACAACAAAAGACTTGATGATATGGCCCCGCTTAGCGTCAGGCTTACCCACTGCAGCGCTCTCTGCCACAGCCTCATGCTCCAGTACTGTACCTTCGACATCAGCTGGCCCGACGCGATAGCCGGCAGTAGTAATGATGTCATCATCCCGACCGCTGAACTGGAAACAACCATCACGGTTCTCAAATACCATGTCGCCGGTCAGATAGTATTTGCCATGGAAGGGTTTCTTCTCCTGCCAGGTGTAGCCCTGAAAGAAAAATGCCGGTGAGTTCTCCATATCCACTGCAAACTGACCCTCTTCGCCAGCACTGACCTCATTGTAGTCCGCATCCAGAGCAACAACCCGGTAACCCGGCAGTGCATAACCCATTGCACCAATATGTACATTGTGCTCCAAAGCATGGTGGTTACAGCAGGTCATGCCGGTTTCAGTCTGACCATAGTGATCCATAACCGGGCAGCCCAGAACATCACCCACCCAGTTAACAACCTCCGGGCTCAGCGGCTCACCGGCAGAGCTGGCACGACGCAGTAACAGCTTAGGCTTCATCTCATTATGAGCATCACTGGCCATCATCATGCGGTAAGCAGTCGGTGCCGCTGCAAGGTTCGTGATCTGGTATTTTTCCAACATCTCGTAGGTGTTTTCGGTGGTAAAACCAGCTTCATTGAAGTGTGTTGCAACGCCCATGCATAGAGGGCCGGTAATGGCATAATAAAGACCATATGCCCAACCCGGATCAGCCACATTCCAGTACTTATCATCCTGATCCAGCCCGATGGCATACTTCATATAGATGTAGAAGCCCAACAAAGCTTTTAATGGAACGGCAACACCTTTTGACTTACCGACAGTACCTGAGGTGAACATCTGCAGAAAGGGTTGATCAGCATCCAGAACAACAGGCTCAAACTGATTACTTTGCGCTGCCATTACCGTAGCAAAATGCAGATCACCTTTAGCCTTAGCTTCCGCCTCATTCCCGCAAACCTGAACAACGGTTGGCAGCCCTTTTACCTGATCAAACTTATGGCGATTAGCCGCATCAGTGACGACGACTTTTGCATCACACTGAGTGATACGATATTCAATCGCCTCATAGCCAAAAGCGGTAAATAGTGGCTGATAAACCGCACCGATACGCCAGGTGCCCAGCACCACAACCAAAAGGTCCGCAGTGCGGGGAAGCATACAGGAGATACGATCCCCTGCTTTTACGCCCTGAGATGCCAGAAAATTTGCAAACTGAGCCGACTTAGCCTGCAGTTCAGCCCAGGTATGGGTCGAATCGGAACCATCTGCCGCTTCACAGAAAAGGCCAACCTCATCGCCACGCCCTGCCAGAACCTGTTTATCGCAGCACTCTATACAGGCATTAAATCCCTCTTTAAGGCTACCTATAAATTGAGCCTCAATCTGGTCCATAGAAAAATCAGCCATAAAAGCGGCAAAATGCTGCTTCTCAGCAGTAGAATTTGTTACAGGGTTTATTGTTTGATCTTTGTTAGCTGTCATGACGGATCTCCGAATATCCAATGCCTGATTATTTTTATTCGTGGCGAGCAACCGGTATTTTTATTTACAGGTCTCATTTCTTGTCGAAAAAACAACACCTTCACAGTTTACGTAAACGTAAGCCAGTCACTTCAAAAAAAGCGCTCAACTATTAACTAGCAAGCGCTCGGTTTTATAACAATTTAGCGATCCTGAAGCAGTCGCGCAAGCCCTTAAAATGCATTTTTCTATTTAAGGGCCGGTGAAAAGTATCTCTCAGCTTTTCAGAAATGCTTTCAAACCATGGCAAGGTTTTGATCTGAAAACAAAAACAAACAGCTATCGCCCTGTACCTTCACATAAACCTCATCCCAGGCCAATCAGCTCACCTAAAGCCTGAGCAAGATCATCCGGTGTTTTTTCACCATCAGCGTCGTACCACTGAACGGTCCAGTTTAAGGCCCCCAGTGCAAAGCGGCGAATCAGTGGCTGATCTCCCTTGATCAGATCTGCCGCTACGCAATCATCTATAACCTGTTGCCACAGTTGCTCGTATCGGTCACGCATATCAATCAGGACACTTAGTGACTCATCCGTCAGGCTACGCCATTCATACAGAGCAACGACATGGGCATTTCTGTCATTCAGCAAGGTGCTAAGGTGTGCTTTAGCCAGTGCTTTAAACCGTGCTTTCGGCTGGGTGAGACCTTCCAGCGCCTGATCCGCAATGGCCATGGCGCTTTCCATACCATCCTGTATAACCGCACACAATATTTCCTGTTTGTCGTTAAAGTGATGAAAAAGACTACCGGACTTAATACCCATGGCATCAGCTAACATGCGCACAGTTGTCCGCTCATAGCCTTGTTCACAGAACAGGCGGGCTGCGATGGCCACCAGTTCCTTGCGTCGTTTTGAATTATTAGTTAGAGTCATTTCAAATCTAGCGCTTGCTTGGTTTTTGGTTAATGGCTACCAAATTAACCACAATCTCCCTAAAGCGGTCAAATATTGGGGCGATAAAATCTCAGAGCAACGCGCACCTGTCTCGGATTTAATAACAAAAAGAGGTTCAAGCATGAAAGAAGATGCAGTAGTAATCGTTTCCGGGGCACGCACCCCGATGGGTGGCATGATGGGTAGCCTGAGCACTCTGACAGCACCTCAACTTGGCAGTGTTGCCATTGCCGATGCGATTGATCGCGCAAACCTTAAGCCTGAAGATATTCAGGAAGTGATTATGGGCTGTGTTCTTCCGGCAAGTCTTGGGCAAGGGCCTGCCCGTCAGGCCATGATGGGTGCTGATATCCCTGTTTCTACTGGTGCGACCACCGTCAACAAGCTGTGCGGCTCAGGTATGAAAGCTGCCATGCTGGCACATGACCTGATTAAAGCAGGCAGCAACGATATTATGGTTGCCGGTGGAATGGAAAGCATGAGTAATGCGCCTTACCTGATGACAAAAGCCCGCAGTGGTATGCGTCTCGGCCATGGAGAGGTCAAAGACCATATGTTCCTTGATGGCCTGGAAGATGCCCGCACAGGCAAGCTAATGGGTGTATTTGCTCAGGAGATCGCCGATGAACGTGGCTATACCCGTGAAGCGATGGATAACTTTGCCATTGCATCCCTTAAAAAAGCGATGGCTGCAATTGATAACGGCAAGCTGAAAGCTGAAACAGCTCCCGTTACCGTCACCAGCCGTAAAGGTGAAACAGTCATTGCCGATGATGAGCAACCCCATAACGCAAATATTGATAAAATTCCTACCCTGCGGCCTGCATTTACGAAGGACGGTACGGTAACAGCGGCTAACTCCAGCTCAATCTCAGATGGTGCATCTGCTCTGGTACTCATGCGTGAGTCCGAAGCCGAAAAGCGTGGCCTGAAACCTATGGCGCGTTTTGTTGCCCATGCCACTCACTCAATGCAGCCATCAGAGTTTACATTAGCGCCTATCGGCTCCATTGAGAAGGTTCTGGATAAGGCGGACTGGTCGATTAGTGATGTAGATCTGTTTGAGATCAACGAGGCCTTTGCCATCGTCACCATGCTAGCAATTGACGGCCTTAAGATCCCGGCGGAAAAGGTAAATATCTATGGTGGTGCCTGTGCTCAAGGCCACCCCATTGGTTCCACCGGCTCCCGTATTCTGGTAACTCTGATGCATGCCTTACAACAGGAAGGCAAAAAACGTGGTATCGCTTCACTCTGTATTGGCGGCGGCGAAGCAACAGCGGTGGCGGTTGAGTTACTCTAAGCCCTGACCAGCATTTAACAGATTGCAGATTAGAGATAAAAAAAAGCCGCTGTTTCCCATAAGAATACAGCGGCTTTCTAATAATATTTCCCGATTAAGCCAACACTAAACTTTAAAGCGCTCTACCTTCTGATCCAGCTCATTCACCAGAGACTCCAATTCTCTACTGGTTGCGGCGGCATGGTCGACAACCTCAAAAGTCATCTTGGCTTCAGCTACAATCTGCTCCAGTGCATGCGTCATGCTCTGAGTACGAGATGACTGATCCGATGTCATATCTGTGATCTCTTCAAACATACGGTGCAAGTTATCCACAGAGGTGCTGACCGTTGCCAGGCGCTCATCAGACTGACGCATCCCTTCAATGCTGTTACGGGCAATTTCACTGGCATTATTGATCGCCTGAACGGCTTTCTGAGTACCGGATTGAAGCTCACTGATCTGCTGCTCAATATCCTCTGTTGATTGCTGAGTCTTACTGGCCAGCATGCGAACCTCATCAGCAACAACCGCAAAGCCGCGGCCGGTCTCTCCTGCACGGGCTGCTTCAATAGCGGCATTCAGGGCCAAAAGGTTGGTTTGTTCTGCAATAGATTTAATCATATCCAGCACATCACCAATCTGATCACTTTGAGTCGCCAAACTGTTAATCACTTCCGCTGTATTCTCAACATCGGTTACCAAAACCTCAATATCATGGCGAACCTGCCGGGAAATCACCGAACTCTGGGTCGTTTCCTCACGAATTTGGTCAACGTTTTTAAGTGTTTCTGCAACGCTTTTGCTCTCATCAGAAACACTCTGGGCAATATACGCCACAGACGATGATGCGTCAGAAGCGGCTCCCTGCTGTCTTTCGGTTGCCTCAGAAGCCTGTAGCGTGCCTTTATGCATCGTTGAAACGACATCTGTGGTATGACGGGATAACTGCTGTACATCATTGATAATTATCTGTATCGCCCCGACAAAGTGATTCACTTTATCGGCCATTTCAGTAATTTCATCGTTACCGGATACCTTAATCCTACGGGTAAGATCTCCTTCCCCTGCAGAAAGATCCTCCAAAGCATCCGTCAGCACATTAACCCGGCGTAATAAGCGAACAGAAAGCACGATCACCAGAACAACCACAAGTACCAGCGCACTAATTACTGACACCAGAGTCATATGAGTCACCAACTCATCAGACGAGCTCTCAATGCTTTTGCCAATACTCTCCCGGGCTAAATCATTATTTCTTTGAATGCTGTCTAAGCGTTTCAGAAGCTCCGCTACAGACTGAGTACCGCCGCTATCAATACTCGCTTTCACTGAGGCGATGCTCTGATCAATCAAAGTATTGAAGCCTGACTCCATCTTTTCGGTTCCCTGAATCACCGCATCACGGCTGACACCGATAACCAGGCGACCAATCACCGCCCCATTCGGATTGATCGGCTGTTCAATCACAATCAAGCGCTCATGTTTTTTTGCCGCATCCACAACCCGGCTCAAGGTATTATCACCATCACCCGTCTTCATCAGCTCTTTAACCAGATCACTTTTGCGATTCAGGTAGCGAGTCAGGCGTTCACCATAGCCGTCATAAAAACCGGCAAAAACCACATGTTCACTTTCATGTGCCATTTTCACGTATTGCGTTAACTGCGGGGTATCACGATCCCAGATCGCCTGAGGTGAGACCGCTGCAAGCAATACCGCCATATTCCGGGATGTCTCCATAAGCGAGGATTCAAGTAAAGCGACTGTTGCCTCCTTTTCCTGCTCCAATTGCAGCTGCAGCTTTGCAGAAAGGTCATCAGAGACACTTTGCGTCATACGGGATATCTGAGCCTGCACGCCTTCACTTGCAGCCTGAAGCTCATCAGAAACTTTGCCATTTTCAACACTCAGACGACTGCGAATATCCGAGATAAGATTTTTACCACCAGAGGTAGTCAGAAAAATAGTTAGCAGGGTCTGTATACCTGCGAGAAAGATAATAGCGATGATTACCGGGCGCAGTAATCGACTATTTAATGCAAATGACTGCTTCGACATAACAGCACCTAATTTTAAAGCAACTTGTGATTGCCTACCCTTTGGTCATATTATTTATGCCGTGGGCGTATTTATTATTTTTCTGAGCTTCAGATCCATAAAGCGTCAGACCCTGACAAAGAATAATACTTTCGTCTCACAATAAAAACCGCTTTATTGTGCTTTTAGCCCAAAAAAACACTACTTTTTGCTGGAAAACCGATCAAAACCCACCATTTTTATAAAAATACTGAATCAGTGGCACCCCCATTCATCCCAGTTATATTCACACACTTTTTTCATGCTCATTGCTGTAGCAAAATGGTTGTCATCTCTTGGCAGGCTCACCATAATTGAGCTAGTTTTAAGTATTTATTGACTCAATAGCCTGCCCAAGGTGTTTGCGATGCGATCCAGAAATAAGAACAATGCACACTTTTTTATCAACGCCGCCACCGTTGCAGCAGAGTTGAGTGAAGTTCTCACTGAAGCAAAAAATATTTCTCTGGAAGCGATGAATGCAAAAGCATTGGTTGCCCGGGCTGGTGACAATGTCCGTACTTTTAAACCTATCACTGATTTCATGGTTGAATTAGCAAACGACACCATTTGGCTGGTCAAGGAAATTAACCGCGAAGCATTGGTTTTATCCAGAACCTCCCTAAACGAACTGCACAGCTCCGATGCTAATATCCGTTTTGCCAATGCTCAGCAAAAAGCTTCAACAGCTCCCTATGTGGAAACCCTCGATCCGATAGCGAAGGAAGCCTCCAGCCAGCACCATCAGCAGGCCGTTCAGTTAAAGCGCCATATGAGAAAACTGTTTGAACTACTCGATGAGATTGAGTCCCGTATGCTGGCCGCAAATGTTGTCACGGCAACCTCTCGACTTGAAGCCGCCACCGCAGCTGATAGCTACCAGGCAAGTCTTGAAGGCATTGTTGTTAAGCTGGAAAAAGCCGCGAATCGAATTAAACATATAGCAACCAAATGCCGACGCTCTCTGGAACGCTGAGGCGACAAGTCACTCACATTTTTACGCAGCCCTTCTTTTGGGAAGCCATTAAAGTAAAACGGGTTCAAATATGAAAGTTGTAAAGCTTCACGAAGGACGTAGCCATGAGTGGTTGGTTTTTGGGCGGGATGAAGAACGCCCGAGTAAAATCATTGATACAAACCAATACATGATCAAGACAACTAACCACGCCATAATGCTGGACCCGGGTGGTATTGAGCTATTTTCTGCAATGCTGGCTGCTGTTGTTCACCATGTTCCGGTTAACCAAATTACGCATCTGTTTGCCTCCCACCAGGACCCGGATATTATCTCTTCTCTGGGGCTGTGGGATAAAACATTACCTCATGCCGAGTTATACGCCCCCTGGTTATGGGAAGGCTTTCTTCGCCATTTCGGCTGTAACAGCATTCGCTACAATCCATTACCGGACGAAGGTAAAAGTATTCGGTTGGATGATATTGAGCTGCAGTTTGTTCCCGCGCATTACATGCATTCTTCCGGCAATTTCAGCGTGTATGACCCCCAAGCAAAAATTCTGATGAGCGGAGATATTGGTGCAGCACTTCTGCCCGATGGTGCTCCGCTGTTTGTGGAAGACTTTGATGCTCATGTTGAGAAAATGCGCCTGTTTCACCAGCGCTGGATGCCGTCCAACCGGGCAAAGAAAGACTGGGTTCGTCGTGTGCGCCAGCTCGATATTGAGTATATGGCACCTCAGCACGGAGCGATATTCAAAGGGCGCGATGTTCAACGCTTCCTGGACTGGCTTGATGAGCTTGAGGTCGGTACAGGCGTACACCAATAAATCATCTTTTTTACTAAAAATCCCCTCAAAGCCCAATGGACTAAAAAAGTCAGTGGGCTCAACTTTTAAAAAAATAATTCACCCTGCCAGGCATCTACCTCGTAACTTTTTTCATACAGCCATTATGGCCTGAGCAGGCTTGCCATAATACCTCTCCCTGATCGTATAAAATAATTTACAGGCTTACTGAATTTAACCCACTTACTCTTATTAGCCGACACCTATAATCAATCGAAAAAGACGTTAATATCAAGCTGTTATATTGAGCCTTCACCACTGTGCTCACTGATCAAAACAAAAATATTGCCACACCCTTTCTGCTTTGGAGCCTTCCATGTTTGAGAATGTAAAAGCGATTCCCGGAGATGCCTTGTTGGCACTCATGATGGAGTTCAAGAAAGACCCCACACCTGCCAAAATTGATCTTGGCGTGGGCGTATATAAAGATGATGCAGGCCTGACACCGATTCTGCCAGCCGTAAAAAAAGCAGAAGCACTGATTCTTGAAAACGAACAGAGCAAGGGCTATATAGGCCCAGCTGGAGATCCCGAGTTAGCTCCGCTACTACAGTCTCTCATGCTGGGTAGCACGCATACTCTGATCCGGGAAAAACGCATTGCTACGGCCCAAACACCAGGTGGAACTGGTGCTTTAAGGGTAGCCGGTGACCTGATCAACGCACTGAATCCAAACGCAAAAATCTGGGTAAGCGACCCTACTTGGTCTAACCATTTCCACGTCTTCGCCGGAGCGGGTATTGAAGTACGTACCTACCCTTACTACGATGCTCAGCAGAACACCCTTGCTTTTGACAATATGCTGGCTGCAATCCATGAAATACCATCCGGCGATGTCATTCTGCTCCATGCCAGCTGCCATAATCCAACAGGAATTGATCCAACCCTGGAGCAATGGCAACAGATCAGCGACCTTATCGCTGAACGCTCTCTGCTACCGTTAATCGATTGCGCATATCAGGGCTTTGGTGATGGTTTAGAAGAAGATGTGCAGGGTTTAAAGCTCATTCTGGAAAAGTCTTCTGAAGCTCTGATCACCACGTCCTGTTCGAAAAACTTTGGCCTTTATAATGAACGTATCGGAGCTCTGAGCGTAGTCGCGGCCGAACCTGAACATTGCAACAATGTTTTCTCTCAGGCATGCAATTGCATTAGAGCGAACTATTCAAACCCTCCCGCCCACGGAGCAGCCATTGTGACCACCATCCTGTCTGATCAGGCTTTGCGCCAGCAGTGGGAGACCGAGTTATCAGAGATGCGTACTCGTATTCATCGCATGCGTACGGAACTGGTTAAAAATCTGAGCACTCTGTCCAATGAACGTGACTTCAGTTTTATTGCGGCACAAAAGGGGATGTTTTCATATTCAGGGTTGAGTAGAGACGAAGTAAAATACCTGAAGGATAAGTACGCAATCTACGCAGTAGACTCAGGTCGAATCAATATTGCCGGCATTAATGACGGTAACCTTGAAAGGCTGAGCCAGGCGATTGCCGAGGCCATCGATCGTTAAGCGAGTCTCTTTTTAACAACAAAGATCTCAACCGAACTTATAGGGGCTGCGAATCCGTAAGCGGCCCTTATACCCACTTCTGGCGGCAGGAAATAACGCTGCAAACTAATGCGACTTAATCTCAGTACTGGCAGAGTCAACAGGCTGCGGCAAAATACCATATGATTCCACATCATGCACAAAAGTACTGAAATCTGCGGCCATCATGGGCTTAGCAAAGAGATAGCCTTGTCCTTCATCACATCCTTTTTCCCTTAGCCAGTCAAACTGAGCAAAGGTCTCAATTCCTTCAGCGATCACAGGTATATTAAGATTCTTACTCAGCTGTAAAGCTGCAGCAACTACCGCTTCATTTTGTCCCTGTGAATCAGAGGAAAGAAGTGTATCCCGAACAAACTCCTGAGCCAGCTTCAGGCGACCAATTGGTAATCGCTGCAGGTAGAGCAATGAGGAATAACCCGTGCCAAAATCATCAATAGAAAAGCGAATACCCAAAGCACGCAGCCGGTTCATCACCAGCTCTGCCTGATGAATATCCTGAACCAATACGGTTTCTGTAATTTCAAGCTCCAGGATGCTTCCCGGAAGCTGATACAGATCCAGAGCATCCCTGACTTGCTCAAAAAAATCCTGCGCCAATAGCTGCAGAGAAGAAACATTAACCCCAATACCACCAAAACTGACACCCTGATCCAACCAATTTCTTGCCTGGCGACAGGATTCATATAAAACCCAGCGTCCAACCTGATGAATCAGGCCTCGCTCTTCTGCAAGAGGGATAAAAACAGCCGGAGAAATAACCCCGCGTTCCGGATGCCGCCAGCGAAGCAGAGCTTCACAACCGATAACAACCTGTTGCTGCAATGCAACTTGCGGCTGGAATACCAGAAAAAGCTCATCGTTATATGGAGCCTTCTCAAGATCTTTAGCCAGCAAGGTATTTTCATAAATACGCTGGCTCATGCGACTTTCATGGAAACGATAGCCGCCCCGCTGCTCACGCTTTACTTCTGATAAAGCGATATCTGCATACTCCATCGCTTGCTCAATAGTTGCAATACCCCTGGTCCAATATGAAATCCCAATGCTGGCAGAGATTCTAAGGTCATGCCCGTCCAGTACCATTGGCTGACTTAGCTCTTTCTGAAGATGTTCGGCCCAACCTGTGACTTCAACATTACCAGCAGGAGTATCCAGCAATACAGCAAACTCATCACCATCCAACCGGCCAAGAAAACTTGAAGGAGACAAAGTAGCTTTAATTAACTCCGCAACACGACAAAGAAGCATATCTCCGACCCGGTGCCCCAGTGAATCATTAATCTGCTTAAAGCGGTCCAGATCAACGAGCATAACGGCAAATGAATGCCCCTGAGTATTCAGCTTGTGTACAGCCCCTTGCAAGCTGAGCTTGAACTGTTCACGATTGGCAACACCCGTCAACTGATCAAAGTATGCCAGGCGCCGCACTTCATCCTCAGAGCGCTTGCTTTCAGTAATATCCATGATAGATCCGCAAATACGGACTGCGCGCCCTGCCGGGTTCCACTGTGCCTGACCACGCATTCTGATCCACAACCAGTTCTCCCGCTGCCCCCGCACACGATAACTAATATCCAGTAACTCATGGTTTTTAATATGGTCCCGTACTGCGCAACGTACCTTCTCCCGATCTTTTGGGTGAATACGTTCCAGCCAGGTTTCTGTGCCACGCCACTCCAAACCATTTTCGGGGGCTCTGTATCCAAGAATTTCCAGAAAGCGGGGAGCTAAATAAAGTATGTCAGTTTCAGTATTCCAGTCCCAGATACCATCGTTGGTACCCCGTATCGCCAGTTCGAACCTTTCTTCACTTACTCTAAGGGCTGCCTCCACATCCTGCCTCTGACTCACTTCACGGCGCAATCGCCGGATAGAGAAAGAACCAAATAACAGAAGAGCAATAATGAAAAAAGCAAAAATAATACTTCCATAGCGATACACCAGATCTTTATTGATAACACCAGACAGCTCAGGGTGTAACCAGCGACGATGAATATCATCTCGTTCATTACTACTGATGCTATAAAGGCCTTTTTCCAGGATATCGACCAGAAGTGGTAGTCCTTTACGTACCCCAAAGCGTACTGCATAACTGAAATTTGTATCACCACTGACATCCAGATTACTGATGCCTTCACGTTTTATGTGCCACCAAGCGCTAGCCACCACTGAGATTGCAGCGTCGACGTCGCCCGATGATACTGCCAGCATCAGATCACGGGAGCTTTTTAACTCCAAAAGTTTAATTTCTGGTTTAAAAATCCGCAGGTGTTCAGCAACAGCAGTCCCCTGAATAACTGCAACGGACTTACCAGATAGTTCATCCAGGGTTTTATAGCTCTGGCTGGTTTTTCTTACGAAAATTTTGTTGGATAAAAAGGTATAAGGCGAAGTGAATAACAGGTACTTTTGCCGCTCCGGCGTTGAGGAAGCAGCAAAAACCATATCCACTTCTCCTGTCTCAACCCCCTTTAATAGAGCGCTATAGGAAGGGTAAAACTGAGTTCTAAACTCTATCGGCAACTTTTCTTCAAGCAACGACAGAAAGTCCATCGCAACTCCGTGATAATCTCCATTATCATCCTGAGCCAACGTATGCGGCGGAACAAAGGCAACTCCAACGGTAATCAAACTATCTCGCTGTTCCAACCACTGACGCTCAGGCTCTGTCAATGTGATATAAGCACCAGCAGAGCCATGAGCAAACGAGGCTAAAGGTAGTACTAAAAATAGCAGCAGCTGCCTCATTCCCTTTAGTAATCGTTCACAACGCAAACGTTCCTGTGGATACATATTGCCAACCTCGACAGATAAAACAAAGCATATAAAACATTACAAAAACACACACAAGAACACGCCGAATAAATGATATCTGCATTATACCTTTATCATTCATAAAATAGCAAAACCATAGAAAAACAATATAAAACAGCAGTTTACTAAATAAAAATACAATAATATATATTACGCCTATTCAGAAAAACAATATATCCTAAAACCACCTAATTCGGCTGAAAATATAGAAACCAACTGAGACAAGAGTTAGATGATAAGGCGAGACATAACGTCGCAGACTGCAATGATGAATCAGAAAAAACCTTATAATATGATATATGAAGCCTACAAAAAAATCAGACTATTTATACTTTAGTTTAACCCGAACCCTATCCTATAAAATAAGAACCTAACACTAAGGAAGGGGAGCTATATTTAGCTTTCCTGGCAGATAGAGCGATACCTGACGGATAATATTTTTGTATCCAGTCTGCCACTCAATCAATTATTAGTACTGATAATTTTTTATTTCAGATCTCACCAGCTATTACTAAGTGACTCAATAATGGCTGGGGATCTTTGGGAGATGGGATGTCAGACAAAGCGACACAATAAGCTGAAAGCAGCCTGAAAGCGACCAGCTATCAGGCAGAGACCCTATTAGACACTGAGTTGACGCATAACTTAAGCCGGACGCCACCGGGCCTGAATTTGCTGGATCATCACATCAGCATCCTTATAGTCCAAACCCATCTCAAACCACTGGCCCCCTTGTTTCAAAATCAAAGTCGGGAAGCTACGCACACCTAACTGATGATTAAATGCCAGCTCCTCCTCCAATGCTTTATTCGTCTTCTCACTGAGCAATGCTTCCTCAAACGCTACAGCATCCATACCGATCTCCTGAGCACAAGTGACCAGAGTATCCGTATCTGAAGGATTTTTTGCCTGAAGATAATAAGCCTGTTGGATGGCTGCAATCATTGCATCCTCTTTTTTCTCCTGGCGGGCGAGTATAAGCGCCCTGCAGGCTGGGTAAGTCGAACGTCTGGGCTGACAGTTCTGCCAGAAATCATGATTGAATGTGGTGCCTACAGTGGATTCAATCTTTCGCCATATCCCAGATATCTGCTCTTTCTGGGCAACTGACATAGCCTCGTGACTATCAGGTGCCAAGCCTCCTGCAAGAGTGTAGTAACCCAATTGCGGAAATGCTGCACGGATCTCAGCCAGTACAGGCTTGAATGCCCAGCACCAGCTGCACATCGGGTCCATAACATAAACTAAAGCTGGTTGATCATCCTGAACCAGTTGCTGCAGATACTCACCCATAACGCCCTCTCTTTTATAATTATCTCTGGATACTTTAGCCTGTCAGGCAGGCCGGAATGCATCAGCAGGCCTTAGCTCAGATCAGCAAACAGACTTGCATTGACGGTTAAGCAGATTATGATGCCTGCTTCTAACGCAGGGTATGATGATGAATTTAATCTTACTATATGAGTCAGACTTTATCAGCGAGGATAAAGTTCGCCTGAATGATTACAGAGCGCAGCACATCCAAAAGGTTCACCGGGCAAGTACTGGCGATCAGCTGAAAGTAGGGCGTCTGAATCAGCAGATGGGATTAGGCGTTATTTTGCAATCTGATGATGAAGGGGTGATTCTGAAAACATCGTTTACCCAGGAACCACCAGCTCCTCTTCCTCTCACTCTGATTCTCGCTTTACCCCGTCCCCGCATGCTGGCTCGATCACTGCAGCATATCAGTACGCTGGGGGTGAAACGGCTGATTTTGCTGAATACTAAACGGGTTGAGAAGAGTTACTGGATGTCTCCGGAACTGAAACCGGAAAAGATTCACGATAACCTGATTCTGGGGCTTGAGCAGGCTAAAGATACCCTACTGCCGCAAGTGATCCTGGAAACTCAGTTTAAGCCCTTTGTTGAAGACCGGCTGCCGGAAATTGTTGCAGGCACACGCGGTTTAGTAGCGCACCCCGGCAGTCCTGATGCCTGCCCGCGGGGCCTTGAAGAGGAAACTACTCTGGCCATTGGTCCTGAAGGTGGTTTTATCCCTTATGAGGTGGAGAAGCTGGCTGAAGCCGGACTGCAACCAGTGCACCTGGGTGACCGAATCCTGCGGGTCGAAACCGCTGTAACCGCTCTTCTCTCCCGACTTTTCTGATCTGATTAACAGCCTGCCCCTCAAAAAAAAGTCAGCTCTCTGAAGCTCCGCTACCTCATCCGGTAACGGAGCTTATTACATGGAATAAGACGCTGTTCAATACCCTCTGGGAACCTTCTCCTGAATCAGATCCGCCAGCAGGTTAATATGATCTTCCCGGTCATTCAGCGCCGCAATGTAGCTCAGAGACTCACCGCCTGCTTCACAGAAAAACTCCCGGTTCTCCACTTGAATCTCTTCCAGCGTTTCCAGGCAATCCGCTGAAAAAGCCGGACAGATAACATCGACCTTACTGATCTCCTGTCCCCAATGTGTCAGGATTTTATCTGTGTAGGGTTGCAGCCACTCTTCCCGACCAAATCGGGACTGGAAGCTACATAGCCACTCACCATCTTTCAGGCCAAGCCTTTCAGCCAGCTGCTCAGCGGTGTGATGACAGTGCTGCGGATAGGGGTCACCATTATCGGCATAACGTTTTGGGATACCGTGGAAAGAGATCAACAGACGCTCTCCCTTACCATGCTCCTGCCAGTGATCTCTCACCGATTGGGCCAGTGCATTCAGGTAACCTTCCCGGCGATAGTAGTCACGAATAAAGCTGATACCAGGGAACTCAGGGCGTTTAGCAATCACCTTGGCAAGCTTATCAAACACAGCCCCTGTAGTGGTCGCGGAATACTGTGGATAAAGCGGTAATACAATGACCTCTTCCACACCCTGATCCATCAGCTTTTGCAGGCCTTGTGCCACAGAAGGGTTACCGTAGGTCATCGCCAGTTCCACCGCCAGGTTCAGGCCACGTTTCTGCAATTCCGACTTTACTGCACTCTGTTGCCGAAGACTGATCGCTAACAATGGAGATCCCTGCTCAGTCCAGACACTGGCATAGGCCTTTGCCACACGTTTTGGACGAATCTGAAGAATAACGCCATGCAAAATCGGGCACCACAACCAGCGGGTCAGATCGACCACACGATGATCATGAAGAAACTCAGCTAGATAGCGCTTTACCGCCTCAGGAGTAGGAGCATCAGGCGTACCCAGATTAACCAAGAGCACGCCCTGACGAAGGTTTGAGTCGCTGCCATTAGGCGCGGACTCAGTAGTGGCAGACACTGCATTTGCAGCAAAGGTAGCATCGGACATCGTTATTCCCTGTTTACAACACATCAACCCGGTCTGAACATTCCCGTTCTGAATGAACGCAGCTCAGTATCTGAGGCTCTTATACGGTGTTGCTATGATAACGTGTCCTGAAGAATAAAAAAAAATACCTGAAATTATTTTCTGCCAACGCTGTTGTCGGCTGAGGTCACAGGCAGATCAGGCGATCTGAGAACGCCAACCCTGATTCAATACCGGCTGAGCCAGTGCAGAGAGGCGGGAAAGAATACGGCGGGATTTTACCTGCTGAATACCCAATTGTTGCAGCATGTCGCGGGCAGTTTCTTCATCACGGAATACCAGAGGCTTACCTTTCTGTCCATGAAGGCGATGAGTCTCTTCGTTGTGAGAGATCTCCACAGTGAAATAAACACCTTCGTGATGAGACTGGATCTGAATATCGGTTGCCGGATGCTGCTGCAAGTGATGGTGAAGTTCTGTCATTTTCATAGTCATTATCTCATTATCATATCTTACTCGCGATTGGCTTTTTACCAATCTATCATTTTTGCTTTCTGTAATAACTGTTATACACAAGCTAAAAGACAGTATCGCAATATTTTAATGACAGATTTATGACACCCCTCCACCTACCGGGCACTTGACAGCACTTTCATCTGACTCTGAGAATAAACTCACAACAGAACCCGCCAGCTGCGCAACCAGGCTATTACCTTTAGCATGTTTAGCTTCATGCTTAATATGACTAAGCTGCCCGGCGATCTCTTTAGCCGAACTGAAATCTGCTGACTCTGAGTCAATCGCAGCTACGGAGATACTCATCAGGTCGAAAAACCGCTTTTCACCAAAGCGGTCTTCGGCCCAGATACCGCCGTCACTCAAATGATCCGGGCTATAAAAAGCACTCCGGTGCCAGCTAAATTCTTTTAAAATCGCCTGAACATGGCTTTGCCAGTTCGAGCTTTGAAAAATAGCAACATAATCATCCCCTCCCACATGCCCGATAAAGTCCCTCTGTGAATGGCAGTGCTTTTTCAGGAGCTGCGACACACTTAGCAGGATCTCATCACCTTTGGCATAGCCGTACTGATCATTGTAGGCTTTGAAGTTATCCAGATCGAAATAACAGATAACAAAAGGTGTCTGACTGGCAATCAGCTGTTCTATTCGCTCCTGGATCAGTACATTCCCCGGTAATCCTGTCAGCGGATTCGAGCTTTGCGCGCTTTTCAGCTGCCGCTCTGTGATCTTTTTCAGCAGATCAATGACCTGCCCAATACCGTAATAATAGCCATCTTTGGTAATAATAAAGTCTTCTTCCAGTTGCTGACGATTTCTTTGTGTTACCAACTGACTGACCGTTTCTAAACGCATATGGTGCTCAACAGACATAAATGTCTGGTCCAGAATCTGACTGACGGGCCTCTTACTGTACAGGTCACGACCAAAAGCTTTACTAAGCTTCTGTAAAAGCCGCGAGCGCATAATGATCCCCACCGGAACCCCAGCAGACACTACAGGCACAGAAAACCAATGTTCATTCTGCTCAAAGATATCCACTACATCTTCAACTAATGTCTCAGGCCCCACTGGAGGAATATCCAGTTTCAAGCGACTAATATGTCCATCATCCTTATACATGCCTCTGCTCTCCTTGCTTTGCATCAAAACCATCCGGGCTGGTCGAGCAACATTCCTGATTGGGCTGGGGTGCGGCCGGGCAAAATAATATCCCTGAAAAAAATCTACGCCAATATCTGTAAGTACATCAAACTCCTGGCGGGTTTCTATACCTTCTGCCACAACCTGGCTGTTAACGGCACGGGCTATTTCAAGAATGGAGCGGACAAAATCCCGTTTCACTTTGTCATTTTCAATACCCGACACAAAATGCCGGTCAATTTTCACATACTCGGGTTGCAGCTCTGACCAAAGTCGTAAACTGGAGTAACCGGCACCCAAATCATCCAGAGCGATGGAAAACCCCTCTCCCTGATAGTGTCGAACGGCACAGCGCATTAGCTCATAGTCATAGGTCGGAGAATGTTCAGTAATTTCAATAACAACCTGGTCCGGCCGTAAACCATAGTTATTCAGGAGGTCTAATGTTAAGCCTTTTTGATGGTCCGGCTGTAAAAGCGTCTCGGGTGTCACATTGAGAAATAGCTTTCCCGGAAGCTGTTGGCGGGTAAAGTTTTCAATGGCCCGACGTCGACAGATACTCTCCAGTGCAAAGAGCTGATGTTGCTGCTTGGCCTCTTCAAAAAGACGCACGGGGCTGCAAAGGTAGCTATCAGATGGGCCTCGGCTCAGGGCTTCATATGCAAAAACAGATTCGCCACGGGAGCCAATGATGGGTTGAAAAAGAGTGTTGATATTCTGACTTTCAATAATCTCGGCCAGTTCGGAAGTATGGTGCATGGAACAGTCATCTCCGGTAAGGCGTGCGGGGGAACACCTCTGTTTATTACAAACAATTACACCAATGAAAAATGACAGAATTACTACAAAACCGAGTTATCTATGTAAATGAGATAAAAGTTAGACTCCGATCAATGAAACTCACACGTCTCACATTCCAAAACCATCATCCGGAAAAGCCATAGTGAAATTATTAGTCTCATTTCAAACCACAGCTTTTCCGGAATCATCGCACGACAGAAGTCGTTAATCGGCAAAAACGAACTCAATTGATATCCCTTGCTTTTCCATCATACGACGCAAGCGACGTAGAGCTTCAACCTGAATCTGACGAACACGCTCCCGTGTTAAACCAATCTCTTCTCCTACCTGCTCAAGCGTGGAAGGCTCGTAGCCATGCAACCCGAAACGGCGAACGACGACCTCAGACTGTTTCTCAGTCAGCTCAGACAACCAAACATCCATATGCTGGGTAAAGTCATCTTTCTGCAGCATACTGGCAGGGTCCATATCCTCCTCATCAGCAATCGTTTCAACCAATGGCTTATCCATATCCCCCCCCACAGGATAGTCCATCGATGTGACCCGCTCGTTCAGCCCCAGCATTTTCTCCACAGCTTCCACCGGGCGATCTAAAGCCACTGCAATATCTTCAGCCGTTGCTTCATGGTCCAGTTTCTGCGTCAGTTCACGTGCGGCTCTTAAATAAACGTTAAGCTCTTTAACCACATGAATGGGTAATCGAATAGTTCGGGTCTGGTTCATCAGTCCACGCTCAATGGTCTGACGAATCCACCAGGTCGCATATGTGGAAAACCGGAAGCCCCTCTCAGGGTCAAACTTTTCTACAGCCCTGATCAGGCCAAGATTGCCCTCTTCAATAAGGTCTAACAGAGATAAGCCCCGGTTAAGATACCGGCGAGCAATCTTTACGACCAAACGAAGATTACTCTCAATCATACGACGACGACCAGCCTCATCGCCTTTGCGGGCAAGACGGCCAAAATAGACCTCTTCATCAGGGGAAAGAAGCGGAGAGAACCCGATCTCATTCAGATATAACTGGGTCGCATCCAGGCTTTTTTCAGCTTTTACTTCCCGCTCCAATGCTCGCTCAAAATCCACTTCAGCTTGTTTTTCTGCCGCTAAGGTTTCTGAGTGAGTTGCCGCACCGGTCATTACAGCATTTTCTTCTGTTGCAAACTCATGGCTTAAAATCGTCATAGCAGTATTCCCATGTCCCGTAGTGAAGTCTTTTCGGAAAAAGCCTATTCACTATTATTTTTATCAATACAGGCCTGTGACTGGGTGTTGTGACTGCTCTACTTCCACTGTACTAACTTCTATCACAACCGACCAAATTGGCCTTTGCTTCCTTACTTGAGCATATGCGCTCGGCAGATGATGAGTTTTGATGCAAACCACACTAAGCAGTATGCAAAGGTCCTGAGTATTTCCAACTAGTTGATTTATAAGGATTTATATCAATCCAGCCAGATCAAATTATTTTTTAGTTTGCAGATTATCAGGTAAGTCATCAGCAAACCCACACTTAAGACGCTATATCTTTCGTGGTAGGGCCTGCAACTGTTTTTTAAACTCTTTCAAAAAACGGTGATGAAAAATTTTCACAGAAGGGAGATAAGCTGCCTGAATAAATATCAAACAGCCTTGGAGATCAGTAACATACGGAAACAAACAAAACACATCAATTGATTAATTTATTTATCCGTTTGCCGATAAAAAAACCAAACCAGCCCAAACCCAAGAATCATAAGAATCAGCGCCGGCACCATTTGAGGGTCCATGTCGGTCAGCTGCTCATAGGCAGAGGGTAAAAGATTGTCATGAGTAATTGGTGCCGCCCGGCCATGACTGTCAATTTTATAAGAAACCACCTGACGCCATGGCCAGATCTGTGACAGAGAACCAATCAGAACACCGGTCAAAAGTGCCAAGGTAATCTGGCGGAATTGATGGAACAACCAGCTCAAAACCTGAGAAAAACTCAGAATACCAGCAATACAGCCACTCACAAACCAGAGCAGAGTGATCAACTCCAGATTCTTCGCAGCGTGCATTAACCCACCATAAATCCCCATGATCAGCAGCAGAAAGCTGCCGGATATTCCCGGCAAAATCATGGCGCAAATCGCAATAGCTCCCGCAATAAAGACATGCAGTGGATTCCCCACATCAAGTGTTGGCATCAGCTGATTAATTAGCATCATAAGAATAACGCCAACCAACAAAGCAAGAGTAGTCCGCCAGCTGCGATCTTTAATTTCGCTGTAAATACTCAGGACTGATGCACACACCAACCCAAAGAAAAAAGCTGACAGCAGCACCGGCTGCTCTTCCAGCAGATAACTGATCATATGCGCCAACAACAAAATACTACTGAGAATGCCGGCTATAAGATTCAGCAAAAAATTGCCATCTATTTTTTGCCATACCCCTTTAAAGCCCTCTTTACGCCAGATCAGTAGCAAACCGGGATTAATACTACGAATCGAATCGATCAGCTGTTCGTAGATACCGGTAATAAACGCAACAGTGCCGCCGGAAACACCTGGAACCGCATCGGCTGCGCCCATCGCCATACCTTTAAAGAAAACCCGGATACCGTACTGATGTTTTGCCACGTGAGGATGCTGATAACTCCCATCCTTTGATTGCTCGGGCTGAGGCTGGTCTGGGTGAGTCTGGTTTGGATCGGATGGCTTAGACGTGTTCAATCAGGATACTCCCTATACAAAAACAAGCGGTTCACGAGATACGTTAAACAACACCTTGCTGCAGCGGCACGAAATGTACCGGTGCAATAACATCACAGGTATGACCGGATTCATTCCGTGTCACACGTGTCAGAGACTGCTCTTCGCCTTCTCCTACCGGCAATATCATAACGCCGGTTTCACTCAGTTGGGCGACCAGCGTTGCAGGTACAGATGCCGGTGCAGCCGTAACCAGAATGGCATCAAAAGGAGCTTTTTCATTCCAGCCTTCATAGCCATCGGCATGGTGCAACTCGATATTGGACAGCTCCAATGCCTGAAACCGTTCCTTCGCTTTTGGCTGAAAACCACTAATACGTTCAAGGCTGATCACCTGCTTAAAAAGTGAAGCCAGAATAGCGGTCTGATAACCAGAGCCTGTACCTATCTCCAGCACTTTGTCCGGGCGCTCAGGCATATCCAGCAGCAACTCCGTCATACGGGCGACAACCCAGGGTTGTGACAACGTCTGCTGATAACCTATCGGTAGGGAAATATCCTCATATGCACGATGAGACAGGGCTTCATCAAGAAATATATGACGGGGCACTCGCGCCATCAGAGTTAGCAACTCTTCATTCTCAATGCCCTGCTCCTGCAAACGCTCTATCATCCGATTTCGGGTTCTCTGGGAGGTCATCCCAATACCCTTAAGATTCCACGGGCTGTTGGCCTGACCCTCTGTCACTCTATAATCTGTCATCAAGGTTCCTCAATCTGCCACCAGCTCAGTTGCTGAACTGACGGATGAAAGCCAGTTCGCCAGATTCTTTCTGGCACGATCCTGAGTCAGATCCACGTGCAGGGGCGTGATGCTAATATACCCCTTGGCAACCGCATAAAAATCAGTATCTGGCCCGGCATCGCGAGTCCCTCCTGCTGCTGGAATCCAATACCTTTGCCGGCCTCTTGGATCACAAACAGGCACAGGCTCACCAGCGGGATGGCGCTTTCCTAGGCGGGTCAGGCGAATACCCTTAACCTGATCATAGGGAAGATCAGGTACGTTAATATTAAGGATACTTCCCTCGGGTAAATCCAGGGTGTGGTAACCGCCTAACAATCGGGCCACGAACTCTGCAGCTGTTGCGAAGTGTTTTTTTCCAGCCAGAGAAACAGCAATCGAAGGTACTCCTAAAAAGCGACCTTCGGTGGCTGCAGCAACAGTACCGGAATAAAGCACATCATCCCCCAGGTTTGCACCGTGATTAATACCAGCGATAACCAGATCAGCCTCAGACTGAAACAGTTGGGACAACCCCATGTAGACACAATCTGTTGGTGTACCATCAATGCTATGAAACCCACTCTCCATCGTCTCCGGGCAAAGGGGGCGACTCAAAGTCAATGAATTACTGGCACCGCTGCGATCACGGTCCGGCGCAACAACGGTAACCTTGTCTACATCGCGCTGCAGGCGCTCCGCCAAAACCCGTAAGCCTTCAGCGCGAACACCATCATCATTTGATAGCAGTAACTTCATTAGGTTATAGACCTCATCTATGTACTGTTTTTTGCCAGTGCAGTATTGTCTTGATTCGGGCGTTATTCTGGCCGGGCTCAGCGATCATCAGTTTCTGTAAAATGACCGTCCCAGCGCGCAACTTCACGCAACATAGACGTTGCAAACGTGCCAACAGGTAATAAGAAACTCAGTACCAGATCAGTCTGGTTATTTTCCTGCTGCCAGTCCCAGTGCAGGTGCTCTGGTATCAGACGCAGGGCACGGCGCTCCGGAGTCAGGCCAGAGCTTTCAATACCTGTCACAAGCAGAGGATAACGACCGGCAACACCTGCTTCCAACTCTCGGGCCACCGCAGTTACTTTCGGCTCCCCTGCTCCCCAGAGGGGGCCTGTTGGATGAATAACCCCATCCTGAAGCCGCTGTTGGACATCTGCATCACCAAGCTCAATAGCAAACTGACTGCGACTACCAGAGAAAGTGGCCACATCGCCTTCCAGCCAGGTTTGCCAGTTACCCTGCTCAATACGCTCAGTCAGCACCCGATTGAACAACCAGCTACGCAGGGCCGACAGCATCATGGCACGGCCATCTTTGTCACGCTTACTAAGCTTCAGGGACTCTCCCGCTTCAACCCGGGCAACTGCTTTAATCAGATTGTTCCCGTTTCGGCCAAAACGCTGCTCGCCAAAATAGTTCGGCACGCCGTGAATGGCGATCTTATCCAGCAGCACTTCAGCTGCAGCCTGATCCCCTTCAAACCCCCGCAGCCGAATAGCAAATTTGTTGGCCCGATGAACACCACGCTTAAGTTTTTTGCGGTGACGGATCGCCTTCAGGATCTCAACACCCTCAATACAGAACTCATTCCAGTCAGGCGATTCAAGGCCGGGAATATGCACGCTGAACCATTGTAAGGTGACCGCATGACGATCTTTCATACCGGAGTAGGAAACCGCGTTAAAACCGACATTGGCAAAACGCGCCAGCTGGCGTGCGACCCAGTCCGTATTATTGCCACGTTTGCGAATCCAGAGGAAATGATGCTCTCCTTCGCCTTCCGGCTCAAAGCCCAGAATCTCCTCTACCTGAAAATCTTCAGGCTCTGCCCGAAGTTGCGCTGTCGCTACAGGGCCTCCCCAGGCATAAGGAAACTCAAGTGATAACGGGCATACCAAAATATCCTCGTCATAAGAGTTGCTGTGGCTTGCAGGTGCAGAAGAGGATTCAGACATTCAATCGGTTCCAATAAAAAGTTCAGAAGGGCTGATGCCCCAGATTCTGTAAAAACAGGCTTAAGATGCAGGCAGCAACAGAGCTACTGCATGAGCAGCAATACCTTCTTTACGGCCGGTGAAGCCAAGCTTTTCTGTCGTCGTTGCTTTAACATTTACAGCGGATATATCAACACTCAGATCCTCGGCCAAATTCTTACGCATCACAGCAATATGCGGAGCCATCTTAGGAGCCTGGGCCACGAGTGTGCTATCGATATTTCCGACAACCCAGCCTTCTTGATTAAGTAACGCCATCACATGACGCAGCAAACTTCGGCTGTCGGCACCTTCAAACTCAGGCTCGGTATCCGGGAAGTGTTTGCCAATATCACCTAAACCGGCAGCCCCCAAAAGGGCATCACACAGGGCGTGAATCAACACATCACCATCAGAGTGCGCCAACAGTCCCTGTTCATAAGGAATGCTCACCCCACCTAAAACGACATGATCTCCGGGGCCAAACTTATGTACATCAAAACCGTGACCGATTCGCATGGTCTCTCCTTGGATAAATAGAAATAAAACTACGGGGCTAATCCAGCCTGACTTACTTCGCTGCAATCAGTTTTGCTCTGCTCCTGTTGAGCCCGGATAAAGAGTTCGGCAAAAGCCAGATCATCAGGGTGGGTCACCTTGATATTATCTCTGTGACCGGTAATCAGCTGTGGGCAGAACCCCAGCCATTCCAGCGCGGAAGCTTCGTCAGTGATCGTCGCACCTGCAGCCAGGCCATCTTCCAGGGCCAGATACAGTCTGCCAAAGCGGAACATTTGAGGGGTCAGCGCATGCCAGAGTGCCGTGCGATCAACGGTTTCAGAGATAGAGCCATCCGGGTGACTCAGCTTCATAGTATCCGCCACCGGCAGTGCAAGGATGCCACCAATATCCGAGTCTTTAAGGCCCGTCACCAAATCTGCAATATCACTTGCCCTCACACAAGGGCGAGCCACATCGTGTACTAAGACCCAATCGTTTTCAGAAGCTTGGCTGGCAATCATTTTCAGGCCGTTAAGCACCGAATCCGCCCGCTCTTTACCACCAGGGGCTTCATGCAGAGTCATGCCCTCTGGCCTTTGAACTGTCGGCCAGTAGGGGTCGTCCGGACTCAGGCAGATCACACACTCCGCCTGAGGTAAAGCCCTCGCCAGACGCTCAAGGGTATGCTCGATAATAGGCCGGCCATTTAAGGGCAGGTACTGTTTAGGGCGATCCGCCTGCATTCGGGAACCTACGCCCGCAGCAGGGATAATCAGCCATATTTTAGTTGCCGTTTCAGATTCAGTCATGGCGGATTCTGTCTCTGTCTTCGCTCACTGATTTACCGCTTCCTGCTGACTCGGTCTGCCGGCCTGAAAATCTGTTGCCGGAGAAACTGTTTTACTGTTCTGCTTAGGCTCATCAATTAACAGAAAAAAAGTCTCGTTGGGACGAACCATGCCTAATTCATAGCGAGCCCGCTCTTCAATAGCATCAAGGCCACGGCGAAGATCAGCAACCTCCGCTGCCAATGCTTCGTTTCGCTTAGCCAGGTCGGCATTTTCCGCTTTACGGGTTTCGATCCGGCTTTCCAGCTGCCAGGTTTCCGGCAAACTGCTTTCACCAAACCACAGACGAACCTGTAAGAGAAGAATCAGTACAACCAAAATTAAATTCAGAAAACGAAACATGGTTTCGATCAGTATCCCGATAGTTAGCCATCGAACCCGCAAAATGCAAAAGTGCCGGCTGTTGAGAAAACAGGCATTATGAGTGAAAAAGCAGCGACAAAAAAGGGGAACCCTAAGGCTCCCCTCTTTTTACTTGCCCCTAAAGACAAGTTTCAGGTCTGACCGGCGAATTAAGCCTGACCTTTGATCTCTTTCAGACCGTTGTAAACGGCTTTGTCACCCAGCTCAGCTGCGATTTCCAGCAGGCGGTTGTACTTAGCAACACGGTCAGAGCGGCACAGAGAACCGGTCTTGATCTGACCCGCTGCAGTACCTACGGCCAGGTCAGCAATGGTGGTGTCTTCCGTTTCACCGGAACGGTGAGAAATAACAGCAGTAAAGCCTGCGTCTTTCGCCATTTTGATCGCGTCCAGCGTTTCGGACAGAGAACCGATCTGGTTAAATTTGATCAGGATAGAATTACCGATACTTTCTTCAATACCGCGGGACAGGATCTTGGTATTGGTTACGAACAGATCATCCCCCACCAGCTGAACTTTATCACCGATTTTGCGGGTCAGGTAAGCCCAGCCATCCCAGTCAGACTCGTCCAGACCGTCTTCAATAGAAACAATCGGGTAGTTTTCAGTCAGAGCAGCCAGGTAATCACCAAAGCCTTCTGCGTCGAAAACCTTGCCTTCACCGGACAGGTCGTATTTGCCATCTTTGTAGAACTCGGATGCTGCACAGTCCAGCGCCAGAGTCACGTCTTTACCCAGCTCGTAACCGGCATTGCTGATCGCTTCTTTGATCACAACCAGGGCTTCTTCGTTAGATGCCAGGTTAGGCGCGAAACCACCTTCGTCCCCTACCGCAGTGTTCAGGCCTTTGGCTTTCAGAACCGCTTTCAGCGCGTGGAAGATCTCAGTACCGCAACGCAGTGCTTCGTTGAAAGAGGTGAAGTTAACCGGCTGAACCATAAACTCCTGGATATCAACGTTGTTATCTGCGTGCTCACCACCATTCAGGATGTTCATCATAGGCACAGGCATAGAGAACTGACCGGCAGTACCATTGATCTCTGCGATGTGTGCGTACAGCGGCATACCTTTGTCAGCTGCCGCTGCTTTAGCCGCTGCCAGAGAAACTGCCAGAATCGCATTAGCGCCCAGAGTGGCTTTGTTTTCAGTGCCATCCAGTTCCAGCATTTTGTTGTCCAGCGCACGCTGGTCCGCAGCGTCCATACCGATCAGCGCGGTACGGATCGTAGTGTTCACACCTTCAATGGCTTTCAGAACACCTTTACCCAGGTAGCGGCCTTTGTCACCATCACGCAGTTCCAGCGCTTCACGGGAACCGGTAGACGCACCGGAGGGAGCGCAAGCACGGGCGCTTACACCGGACTCCAGAATTACTTCGGCCTGTACCGTTGGGTTACCACGAGAATCAAGCACTTCAAGTGCTTTGATATCAACGATTGCTGTCATTTGGATTTTTCTCCAGAAAATGTCATTTCTTAACTGAAACGATTTAGTTCTATGACTGAAAATGAGCAGAGTGTCACCTTTAATCAAAAGACTCTGTTCAAAGAGCCTCTGGTCAAGCAACACTCGGTTCAAAAAATAGGCCGGTCAACTGCACCTGCAAATCACCGGCGGACACCTTGATACCCGGGATTATCGGATATCCAGTGGGGCAAAGTCTTTAACCAGATCGTCGATGGCTTTCATCTGAGCCAGAAAAGGCTCCAACTGCGCCAGCGGCAACGCCGACGGACCATCACATTTGGCTTGTTCAGGATCGGGGTGCGCTTCAAGGAAAAGCCCAGCAAGCCCTAACGCCATACCGGCACGGCCCAGCTGAGCCACCTGATGACGACGACCACCGGAAGCCGCGCCCATAGGATCACGACACTGCAGAGCATGGGTGACATCAAAAATCAGTGGTGCGCCTTTACAGGCCTTCTGCATCACATCAAAGCCCAACATATCCACAACCAGATTGTCGTAACCAAAGCTGGAGCCACGCTCGCAGACCATCACTTTGTCGTTACCACACTCAGCAAACTTCTCTACCATATTGCCCATCTGAGCCGGGCTGGTGAACTGAGGCTTCTTAATGTTGATAACAGCTCCGGTCTGCGCCATCGCCTGCACCAGATCCGTCTGACGCGCCAGAAAAGCCGGCAGCTGAATGACATCGGCCACCTCCGCCACAGGCTGAGCCTGATACGGCTCGTGCAGATCGGTGATAACAGGTACATTAAACTGCTGCTTAACTTCCGCCAGAATCTCCAGACCTTTTTCCAGACCCGGACCACGGTAGGAGTGGATCGAAGAGCGGTTGGCTTTATCAAAAGACGCCTTAAAGACATAAGGTATGCCCAGACGCTGAGTCACTTCAACATAACGCTCAGCAATCTGCATCGCCATATCCCGGGATTCCAGAACATTCATGCCACCATAAAGCACAAAGGGCAGGTTGTTAGCACACTGCAAACCGGCGAACTCAATAACCTTGTTACTGTCCTGTGGTGAATCAGGCTGTGACATGATGCATCTCTCTGTCAGATATCGATAAAACGGAGTGTTTCAGCCCTGCAACAGAAAAGATTGCAGCAACTGAAAGACAAAAGCCCTTAATTAAAAGGGCTTTTGCATCGGGTAACAATTAGCTGTCCTGTGAGGCAGCCTTTTTGGCGAGACCCGCCTCGACAAAACCGGTGAACAGCGGATGGCCATCACGCGGGGTTGAGGTAAACTCAGGATGGAACTGGCAAGCCACAAACCATGGGTGATCTTTCAGCTCAACCACTTCAACCAGAGACTCATCAGCAGAACGGCCGGAGAAAATCAGGCCCGCTTTTTCCAGATCGCCAACAAACTGATCATTGACTTCATAACGGTGGCGGTGACGTTCAAAAATCACATCCTGACCGTAAACCTCACGGGCCTTAGAACCCTTCAATAGCTTACAATCCTGTGCACCCAGGCGCATGGTGCCACCCAGATCGGAACTGTGATCACGCTCTTCGATCTTACCTTCAGGGTTCACCCACTCAGTGATCAGACCGACAACCGGATGGGTTGTATCGTGGGTAAATTCTGTGGAGTGCGCATCTGCCATACCGGCTACGTTACGGGCATATTCAATCACCGCAACCTGCATACCCAGACAGATACCCAGATAAGGAATATTATTTTCACGGGCATACTGGGCGGTCATAATCTTGCCTTCAACACCGCGTTCACCGAAACCACCCGGAACCAAAATCGCGTCTTTATCTTTCAGACGGTCAGTACCATTATGCTCAATATCTTCAGAATCGATATATTCGATATTAACCTTAGTACGGTTCTTAATACCTGCATGGTCAATCGCTTCGATCAGAGACTTGTAAGCATCCAGCAGCTCCATGTACTTACCGACCATGGCGATGTTGATACTCTTCAGAGGGTTTAGCTTGGCATCAGCCACGGCAACCCATTCTGACAGGTCTGCCGGAGGGCACTGCAGGCCAAAACGCTTAACCACGATCTCATCCAGATTCTGAGCGTGCAGCATGCTTGGAATACGGTAGATCGTATCCGCATCTTCCAGAGAGATAACCGCTTTCTCATCCACATTAGTAAACATGGAGATCTTACGACGCTCATTCGCCTCGATAGCAACTTCTGAACGGCACACCAGAATATCCGGCTGAATACCGATAGAGCGCAGCTCTTTGACCGAGTGCTGAGTTGGCTTGGTCTTCGTCTCACCAGCGGTCTTGATGTAAGGCACCAGGGTCAGATGCATAAACATTGCGCGGTCAGAACCCACTTCAACCTTCAGCTGGCGTACTGCTTCCAGAAACGGCTGAGACTCAATATCACCCACGGTGCCGCCGATCTCAACCAGTGCTACATCGCAGCCTTCAGCACCGGCAATCACACGATCCTTGATCTCATTGGTGATATGAGGAATAACCTGAACGGTACCACCCAGATAGTCACCGCGGCGCTCTTTACGCAGTACGTGCTCGTAAACACGGCCGGTTGTAAAGTTGTTACGCTGAGTCATCTTGGTACGAATGAAGCGCTCGTAGTGACCGAGGTCAAGGTCAGTCTCTGCGCCGTCTTCCGTCACAAAAACTTCACCGTGCTGGAAAGGGCTCATGGTGCCCGGATCAACGTTGATATACGGATCCAGCTTCAGCATGGTAACTTTCAGACCACGAGCCTCAAGAATAGCGGCCAGAGATGCGGAGGCAATGCCTTTCCCTAAAGAAGAAACAACACCACCTGTGACGAAGATATATCGCGTCATGGATAACCTGTTTTATGCTGCAAATAAGAAAGAAGGGGGGTACTCATTCTTGTGCCTGACCCGTGTAAAATTACGCGTCATAAGTACAAAAATAGATGGGAGTGCAGGATACCAGAAGGCCTTGCCCTTCACAATTCAGAAGGCGGCAATTCATTAAGAAAAACCGGATCATTGAATAAAATAATATGTGCAGTTTTCAATACACCTGCCAGACAACATCAGTAATATCGGTTATACGCCTGTACCCTTCATTGCAGAGGTGACGAAAGTTTATTTCCGGCGGATAACGACAGATTGCATATCACGCTTCTCATCTGCTTCTAACACACTGATATCCCACCAGAATATACCAGTCTCTGCCACCTGCGGTGACCAGGCACCAATCAGCCGACGCTCTCCATCTTTGTTTTCCAGCCAGAATAGCCTGACCTGATCCCGTAACCAGGCTGGTACAGAGGCTTCCTGCAGAAGCTTCTTCAGTGCTTTGCCCCCCCGTCGAGGCAGGCGAAGTGACTCTCCGCCTTTTCGGGGTTCTAAAATGAGAGAAGCCGACAGTGGTAACTGCAGAGCCTCCCCCCCCGTAACCGATTCAGTGCCAGCTTCGTACTCACCGAGAATAGGCTCAATACGAAAAGCAATCCCCTCTTTTACAAGATCAGTACCACCGGCTTCCACGACCTCACGACGAATACTCACCGGCTCCGTATCATACAAGGCATGCAGATCATCAGGCGGAGCCTCAGTACCACTCATTCTAAGTATTAGCTGGTCCCGATATCGGCGAAGCTCGTATTGCGGTCGCTGAAAAAGAGGCTGAGCATCATCCGGAGCCGATACCAGCTCATCCAGAATGATCATAATCTGACGATAGTCCGGTGACGGGATTCCCGCTTTCTGCAACCAGAAGCGCAGCAAATTTCGCTGCCGTTCCGGTGATAGCCCAAGCAACGCCGGGCAGAAAAGCGCACTCGCGGAAGCGGTTACATTTTTCAGATCAATCTCCGCCAAATCACGATTTAGCTGATCTGAATCCGACAGTACCCGGGCACTTCGCCCTGCGACCTTTAACACATTTGGCCAGCGGGACTTGAGACGGGGGGTTATCTCATGGCGCAGATAATTTCGGTCAAACTCGGCACTCCGGTTGGACTCATCCTCAACCCAGCTCAGTGCTTTCTCTTCAGCATAGGCTTCAAGCTCTGAGCGCTCGATGGCTAATAAAGGCCGATAGAGCCTACCCTGCCCCAGTCCCCTCTCTACCGGCATACCAGACAAGCCCTGAGCACCTGCACCGCGCATCAGCCTGAGCAGCATGGTTTCCAGCTGATCATCAGCATGATGCGCCATCAGAATCAGATCATGGCTTGCCAAATAATCTTCAAAAACCTGATAACGCGCTTTTCTTGCCTGCTCTTCGATGGAGGAAGTACCATTCAGCTGCACCTTAGCCACCTGACAACGGACCGAAACCGACAAGCCTTGCCGGTATCGTTGGCAAAGCTCCATACAGTGTTCTGCCCACCGATCCGCATTAGGACTTAAGCCATGATGCACATGGATCACCTCCAGAGATTGCTGTCGGCTGGCACAATACCTGGCAGCCAGATCCAGCAGAACCACGGAGTCCAGCCCACCACTCAGCGCCAGCCAAAGCTGGTTATGTTCGGGTAACCCTTCAAGCAGTTCGAGAGTCAGCATGTTACAGATCCGCGTATACAGAGAGGTTGATAGCTGATTCAATTCAGTAATGAAGATAAAAAATAACCCCGATAAGCCAGGCTTAACGGGGTCATTTGCAGACACTCAGGCCAAAAACCCGACAGGTCTTTATCTTACTCGGCTACGCCAGCTAACCGGCTATTACCAGTTACCGAGTTCGGGGTTACCCGCATAGTAAGACATCAGGCGTTCATAGCGACGCTCAACCAGCTGCTCACGACTCATGCCATTAAGGCGGTCCAGTGTCTCCAGTAGCTGCAGTTTCAGATCTGCTGCGACTTTCTCGGCGTTACGGTGAGCACCACCCAGAGGCTCTTCGATCAGGCGATCCACAAGCCCCAGATGATGCAGACGAGGCGCGGTAACACCCATTGACTCTGCCGCATCACTTGCACGTTCTGCACTCTTCCACAGAATTGACGCACAACCTTCCGGTGAAATCACTGAGTAGATAGAATTTTTCAGCATAATCAGCTCATCGCAAACACCAATCGCCAGTGCACCACCAGAGCCACCTTCACCAATAACCGTAGAGATAATTGGTGTTTCAAGCCGGGACATAACCGCCAGGTTATAAGCAATAGCTTCACTCTGACCGCGCTCCTCCGCATCAATACCCGGGTATGCTCCCGGCGTATCAATAAAGGTCAGAATCGGCATTTTAAAACGCTCTGCCATCTCCATTAGTCGGCAGGCTTTACGGTAACCTTCCGGACGCGGCATACCAAAATTACGATGTACCTTTTCTTTGACGGAGCGGCCTTTCTGGTGACCGATAATCATCACAGGCTTGTCATCCAGGCGCGCAATACCGCCGACCAGAGCCGCATCATCTGCAAAGTTACGATCACCATGCAGTTCATCGAAGTCGGTAAAAATATGATTAACATAGTCCAACGTGTAAGGACGCTGCGGATGACGCGACAGCTGAACAACCTGAGCGGGGGTCAGATTAGAAAAGATATCCTCCATCAGTTTGAGGCTTTTTTCCTGCAAACGACCGATCTCTTCTGAAATATTCAGCTCGTTGTCATTGCCAACCAGACGTAATTCATCAATTTTTGCTTCCAGCTCTGCAATAGGCTGTTCAAAGTCCAGATAGTTGGGGTTCATAGGTCCACGCTATTAAAATTCTATGCTTATGATTAAAAGCACACAGTCACCTTCTGAGCGCCTGTGAATAAGTCTTATCCTGCCCCGGCTGATACGGCTTCACCGGTATTACACTTTATCGCCTTACAACCCGGCAAAGCATCTGTATCCGGTGCTTGCACCTTTAAATACACCTGAAGCCAAGGTTAAAAGCAGCTAAGTCTAAAAACCGACAATGCTTTTATATCCAAAACCGACAATATTCTTATATCTAAAACCGACAATACTACGGCAAAGACCGTCTAAAAAAAACCTTTGCCAGTGGCTAAAGCGTTTCTGAAAAGTCACGTTCTGTTACTTTAAGTCTGTTTTTCGCCCCTGTAGCAGTAACCCCTGAATATATCTCAGCACTATTCTCTGTTTCAAACAGAGGCATAAGTGCAAAGGCTTATATATAGAGGCGCAGAAGGCATCAGGCAAACAGATTAGTCACCATAGGAAAGGCGAACACTTTTCAGGCCAAAACCATCATACAGGCTGTAAATCAGCTCATCACTGGGCACAACCCGCCACTGATCTGAGAGACGCACCCGGCCACTGACCTCCGGTTTTCTGTAGGTAATTTCCACAACCACCCCCTCATCCGGCGATGTCACAGTGAAAGGCTGTAGCTTACTTCGTAGCAGGTCTAGATGTTTACGGCCAACCTCTTCCTGCCGCCAGCTCAACTGTAAACTCTCACAGTAACGAACCCGGGCCGCCAATAAACTGGTTACCGCCTTGGCCCTTACTCTCAGACTACCTGAGTAGTCATCAAAGCTAACGTCACCCTCAATAACTACCAGCCGATCTTTTTGCAGCTCACTGCGATGCGCCTCAAACAGCTCTCCAAACACAGAAACCTCTATCCGCCCCGACCTGTCATCCAGTGTAATAAAAGCGATGGTATCACCACGTTTACTTTTCATCGTGCGAATGTCGATAATCAGCCCGGCCAGTTTCTGTGTCTCACGACTGGCCTGCAGGTCACTCAGCCTCATACGGGCAAAACGACGTACTTCCGCTTCATATTCATCAAATGGGTGCCCGGTCAGATAGATACCCAGGGTGTCCTTTTCACCTTTTAGACGTTCCTTATCCGTCCATTGGCGTACATGACGGTACTCCTCATAAGGGTCTGTATCCTGCTCGGCTTCAATCTCACCAAACATATCCATCATGCCAATATTGGCATTCACTGTACTTTGCTCTGCCGCTTTAAAGGCATCTTCGAGGCTCGCCAGCATGACCGCCCGATTCGGGCCCAATTTATCCAGTGCACCACTACGAATCAGAGCTTCAACGGTACGTTTATTCAATTTTCGGGAATCGGTACGGCCACAAAAATCAAAAAGGTCGGTAAAAGGCCCCCCCTCTTTTCGCGCCACCACAATAGAGTCAATTGGCCCTTCACCGACACCTTTAATAGCACCTAAGCCGTAGACAATTTCATTGTCATCGTTCACGGTGAACTTAAAGTCACCGGCATTTACATCCGGCGGTGTCAGCGGCAACTTCATGTGACGGCACTCTTCCACCAGCGTGACCACTTTGTCAGTGTTCTGCATTTCGGTAGATAGTACCGCTGCCATAAAGGCTTCCGGGTGATGGCGCTTCAGATAAGCGGTCTGATAGGAAACCAGTGCATAGGCTGCGGAATGGGATTTGTTGAAACCATAACCGGCAAATTTTTCTACCAGGTCAAAGATATTACCTGCCAGGTCAGCGTCGATATTGTTATTTTTACAACCTTCGATAAAGCCGCCACGCTGCTTGGCCATCTCCTCCGGCTTCTTCTTACCCATTGCACGGCGCAGCATATCTGCGCCGCCCAGTGTATATCCGGCCATCACCTGAGCGATTTGCATCACCTGTTCCTGATAGAGAATGATGCCGTAGGTTGGCTTCAGTACAGGGATCAGGCTGTCATGATTATAATCCGGGTGGGGGTAAGAAACCGGTTCAAGATTGTGTTTACGTTTAATAAAGTCATCAACCATGCCCGACTGTAGTGGCCCGGGACGGAACAAGGCCACCAGTGCCACGATATCTTCGAAACAGCTGGGCTTCAGACGCTTGATCAGGTCTTTCATACCCCTGGATTCCAGCTGGAATACTGCAGTGGTTTCCCCTTGCTGCAACAGTTCAAAGGTTGGCTGGTCATCAAGAGGAATCTTGGCGATATCAAAGTCAGTGTAGCCCTTGTCCTGCATCACCTTAATCGCCCAGTCGATAATGGTCAGCGTTCGAAGGCCCAGGAAGTCAAACTTCACCAGGCCGGCAGCCTCCACATCATCTTTATCGAACTGCGCCACAAGGCTTGAACCACCCTCTTCACAGAAAATCGGCGAGAAATCGGTCAACTTAGTTGGCGAGATAACCACACCACCAGCATGCTTACCGGTACCCCGAACAGTACCTTCAAGCTTAAGGGCCATCTCCCAGATCTCTCCGGCATCCTCATCGTTAGCAAGAAAATCTCGTAGAGGCTCTTCCTGTTCATACGCTTTCTCAAGAGTCATCCCAACTTCAAACGGGATCATTTTGGAGAGCTTATCTGCCAAACCATAGGGCTTTCCCTGAGCACGGGCGACATCCCGCACCACCGCTTTTGCCGCCATAGTACCGAAGGTAGCGATCTGAGAGACGGCGTTCCGGCCATAAGTCTCCGCAACATAATCGATAACCCGGTCACGACCATCCATACAAAAATCGACATCAAAGTCGGGCATGGAAACACGTTCTGGGTTGAGAAAACGTTCAAACAGAAGATCATATTCCAGAGGGTCAAGATCGGTAATTTTCTGAGCGTAGGCCACCAGAGAGCCGGCACCGGAACCTCGGCCTGGCCCTACAGGTACACCGTTATTTTTTGACCACTGGATAAAGTCCATTACAATCAAAAAGTAACCGGGGAACCCCATAGAGATGATAGTCTCCAGCTCAAAATCCAGTCGCTCACGGTAGATTTTTTCCTTCTGAGGGAAGTCTTTAGCATGAGTATCAAACAGCTGCTCTAATCGCTCGGTCAAACCGTCATGGGAGACCTTACGAAAGAAGTCTTCCATGCTCATTCCCTCAGGTATCGGGAAATCCGGCAGAAAATATTTTCCTAACTGAACCTCGATCGTGCAGCGCTTGGCTATTTCGACGCTGTTCTGCAGTGCCTCAGGTATATCACTGAACAGCTCCGCCATCTCCTCCTGAGACTTCAGATATTGCTCTTCTGAGTAGCTCTTATTACGATGCGGGTCGTCCAGCGCTCGCCCCTCACCAATACAAACCCGGGTCTCATGTGCCCAGAAATCTTCCCGCTCAAGAAAACGTACATCGTTGGTGGCGACAACCGGACACTGACACTCACTGGCCAGTTTCACGGACTCATGGACACAGAGTTCATCATCAGGCCGGAAGGTACGCTGCAGCTCAAGATAAAAGCGACCGGGAAACAGCTGCATCCATTTCTGTAAAGCTGTCCGGGCTTCCGGGTAATGACCTCCAACCAGCAAGCGGCCAATCTCACCCTCTTTCGCACCTGATAGGGCAATCAACCCTTCAGACTGCTCTGCTAACCATTCATCCTTAAGGATATTCCGCCCCTGATGCTGACCTTCCAGGTAACCGCGTGAAACGAGTTCGGTGATATTGCGATAACCGGTGTTATTCATCGCCAACAGGGTCATGCGGTAAGGTTTGGCCGGATCAGTGGTATTTTCCAGCCAGATATCAGCCCCTGAGATCGGTTTAATACCAGCCCCCTGCATCGTTTTATAAAACTTGACCAACGCGAACATATTGGACTCGTCAGTAATACCTAATGCAGGCATCTTCAGCTCTTCAAGCTTACCGGGCAGTTTTTTGATCTTTACCAGGCCATCAACCAGTGAGTATTCGGTGTGTATGCGCAGGTGAACAAAAGAGGGATTCATAAAGGTCTCGCAGGGATAACGAAATGGGTCACACAATCAAATTTCAGACGAACAGGTGTCTGACAATGGCTAACGAACAACGCACTTAACTGCAAGGAAGCCACAGACTTAAGATCGACCGTATAGAACAGGTTCAGCTTTGACTGATTAGAGTTCAAGCCGTCGCTGGACCGGCTTAAAGGATCTTCTGTGCTGTGGAATAGGTCCCAGTTTTTCCAGTGCCTCAAAGTGCTGCCTGGTGGGATAACCTTTATGCTTGCCAAACCCGTAACCAGGATACTCAAGTTCAAGTTCGGCCATCTGACGATCCCGATAAACCTTTGCCAAAATAGATGCCGCACTGATCGCACTATGGCGCAGATCACCTTTCACTACAGCCATCGATGGACAGGGAAGCTCAGGGCAACGATTGCCATCAACCAGCACAAACTCTGCGGCAACCTTCAATCCGGACACGGCACGCTGCATAGCCAGCATAGTGGCATGCAGGATATTCAAACGATCAATCTCTTCTACCGAACATTCAGCAATATGCCATGCCAGTGCTTTCTCTTTGATCTGCTCAAAAAACAGCTCGCGCTTTTTCTCACTGAGTTTCTTGGAATCGGTCAGGCCTTCAATGGGTTGCTCAGGGTCCAGAATCACCGCTGCAGTAACCACTGAACCAACCAAAGGCCCGCGCCCTACTTCATCAACACCAGCAAGCAGTTTGCCCTGATAAGGAATGTTCAGTTCGGGCCAGTCTTGTGCCATGATCGCCTCAATGATTAAGTCGTTTTAAATATTTGTTCAGAAGCATCAGTTTTGAGCCTACAGGCGCTGGCTCTGACGTTCTTGTATCAGATCGGAGAGTGTTTTTGCCGCAACCCGGCTGGCTTCCCGTTTCAACTCGTGGTGCATCTGATAGAAGCGCTCAACAAGAGCCCGATAATTATCAGGCTTCTGCAGGCGATCCAGAAGCAGCTCACTCAGAGAATCAACATTAGCTTCATCCTGTATCATCTCAGGAACCAGCTCCTCTCCGGCAATCAGATTCGGCAGGGAGATATGACCCACCTTTATCATACGACTGATAATGGCATGGGTGAGCCAAGCCATTTTGTATGCCACAACCATAGGTTTTTTTAACAACATCGCTTCCAGAGCTGCTGTTCCTGAGGCCAGAAGTACGGTATCAGAAGCACTCATCACTTCACGGGACATACCATCAAACAGGTGAAAGCACTGTCGCAATTCGGGCTTAACAACGACCAGCTGCTCTTCAATCTGCTGACGTCTCAACTCATTTGCACAGGGAATAGCAACCTGAAGGCCGGGCATCAATTCGCAACACCTCAGCGCCGTGTCGATAAATGTCTGTCCGAGGTATTTCACTTCATTACTGCGGCTACCCGGTAAAACAGCCAGCACCGGATGCTCTCTGCTCAACCCCAGCTGATCGCGACAGGCATTCTGATCCACATCCATCGGTAACTCATCCGCTAATGGGTGGCCAACAAATGTGACAGGAATGTTCTTACGATGATAGAAATCCGCCTCAAAGGGCAGCAGTGTCAGCATCTGATCAACACACCGGGCGATTTTTTTTAGCCGCCCTTGCTTCCAGGCCCACACCGATGGTGAAACATAATGCGCCACAGGGATTCCCGCATCACGCACCCAACCCTCAAGGGTCAGATTAAAATCAGGCGCATCGATACCCACAAAAAGATCAGGTTTCTCTTGCAGACAAAAATCCCGAACTTCCTTTCGGATATTCAATAGCTCACGCAGACGACCCAGTACTTCAACCAATCCCATCACGGAGAGGCGATCCATCGGCCAGTGGTTGATAAAACCTTCCTGCTGCATTCGCGGGCCACCAATACCAAAAAACTCCGCCTTAGGGTGGAGTTTCCTGAATTCCCGAATCAAACCGGATCCCAGAATATCACCGGATAACTCGCCGGCTACGATAGCAATTCTCAGTGGCTTTTGCCGTTCAATCTGAGCCTGATCAGACATGAGAGTCTTCCTGTAAATCTATCGACTGATGATATATGCCGGTGCAGTATAGTCGCTGTCAGCGAATAATGCCGCGACCTGATCCTTTAAGGCTTTGAATAAAGACAGACAACTCTTTGCCTACATCACCATTTTCAAGTTCACTGATGGCCGTATCCAATCGAAGTCCCTTGCGGAAAACCGTTTTATAGGCCCGGCGCAACTCGCTGATAGCTCCTGCAGAGAAGCCACGACGCTTCAGCCCTTCAGCATTAATACTGTGAGACTCAGCCGGGTTACCACTGACCATTACATAGGCAGGGATATCCTTGGAAATATAACTGGCACCACCGCACATTGAGTGAGGGCCGATGTGACAGAACTGGTGAATCGCAGACGCACCACCAATGATAGCCCAGTCACCAATTTTAACGTGACCAGCAATAGAGGCATCGGATGCGATGATCGTGTTATTGCCAATGACAACATCATGGGCAATATGCACTGTTGTCATAATCAGGTTGTTGTTGCCAATACGGGTGACACCTTCATCCTGCACAGTACCGCGGTGAATGGAGCAACCTTCCCGAATTTCGTTGTTGTCACCGATAATCAGACGAGTAGGTTCACCAGCGTACTTCTTATCCTGGCAATCCTCACCCACAGAGGCAAACTGATAGATTTTGTTGCCTTTGCCGATGGTCGTCAGCTTGGTGATAACAACGTGAGGACCAATCCAGGTACCCGCCCCAATCTCTACATCCGGGCCGATAATGGAATAAGGCCCAATCTCTACATCAGCGGCAATTACCGCTGATGGATCAACAATAGCTGTTGGATGAATCAGACTCACAGTTCTCTCTCTGCGCACAAAATTGAACCCTGACAAGCGAGTTCACCATCAACTGTCGCCTTACAGTCGAAACGCCAGATACCCCGGCGAGGAGTACCCACAACTGTTGCCTCCAGCTTTAGTTGGTCTCCCGGAACAACCGGACGCTTAAAGCGCACCTTGTCACTACCAACGAAGTAATAGATATGGCCATCAGCTGGTTTCTTCTCCATGGTTTTAAAACCAAGAATGCCCGCTGCCTGAGCCATAGCCTCAATAATCAGTACCCCCGGCATTACCGGGTGATGAGGAAAGTGTCCATTAAAGAAAGGCTCGTTTACCGTTACATTCTTGTAGGCAACGATTGACTCACCCAGCTCCATCTCCACAACACGGTCAACCAGCAGAAAAGGATAACGGTGGGGTAAGTATTCTTTAATTTCGTTAATGTCCATGACCATTCATTCAACCTCAAAAAAACCTGACTGCCTCTTGGCAACAGGTGCGCATTATACGCTTCTGTCTGTTTTAAGTTTTTTCTTTATTTGCAGCAGGTGACAAGCTTTTCTCAATCTTAACCACCCGTTTAGCCAGCCTATCCAGCTGATTAAACCGCACCGCATTCTTACGCCAGGTACGCATATCAGACATACCTGTTCCGGATGAGTAATGACCGGGCTCCCGAATATCACCGGTCACACTGGTGGTCATATTCAGGGTTACGCCATCGCAGATACTTAAATGCCCGGCAATATTACTCGAACCACCAATCAGGCAATTGCGCCCAATTGAACTACTGCCTGCAATACCAACACAGCCGGCAATAGCAGTACCGTCACCAACCCTGACATTATGAGCAATCTGAACCTGGCTATCGATAATGACATCCGAGCCAATAACCGTGTCATCAAGGGCTCCTCGGTCAATGTTGGTGTTAGCACCAACTTCTGTCCGGTCGCCTATGATAACACCACCCAGCTGAGCAATCTTTACCCAACGGCCATTTTCAGGTGCAAATCCAAAACCATCACCACCGATGACGCAGCTGCTGTGCAAGGTTACCTCGCAACCCAGAACAACATCGTGATATAGCGTGACATTGGGAAACAGTCGGCAACCATTGCCAATGATTGTGTTTCGGCCGACATGACAATGAGTACCAATAACAGTCCCATCACCTACTTCAGCCCCTGCTTCGATAACAGCAAAAGCATCGACCTGAGCATTTGGAGAAACCTTCGCATCCGGATGAACATCAGCCTGAGGGTGTATACCCGGAATGCACGAAGGCACAGAGCTAAACAGCTGCGTCAGTCGCGCATAACCAGCATAGGGATTGTGGAGCAGAATACAGTTGACCGGACACAGGCCTGCTAACTCTTCTCTGAGCAATACAACACCAGCCTGACAATTTGCCAGATATTTCTGATAGGCGGGGTTGGCCAGAAAACTGGCCTGGGTCGCATCAGCACTTTGCAGTGTTGCCAACCCTCTTACAACCGCAGAAGCATCACCATGTAACTCACCTTTCAGTATCTCCGCAAGGTAGCCCAGTGTGTATTCACGGCCAGCAATTGGAGCATCAGAAAGGTGAGTCATTGTTGTGTCCTTATTACGTATCTAAAAAAGCGGATATGAAGATTTCAGAACGATGGCCATTACAAGTGGCTACTGATGAGCAGCCTGCATTGTATTGAGTTGAGTAATCACATCAGGCGTGATATCCAAGCGGCTGTGAACGAATGTAACCGCCTGCCGATCCAATAAAAGGTCAATTTTGTGGGCTTCAATAACCTGCCGAACCGCATCGTCCAACTGAGGCCGGACACTACGGATATAAGCCTCCTGCCTTTGACGCTGCTCTTTTTGCAGGCGCTGCCCCAGAAACTGATACTCCTCAGCTTTTTCCTGAATATCCTTACTCAGTTGACGCTTTTCATCAGCACTGAGAGTCTCAGCATCTTTTTTGAGCTGCGCCTGTAACTGTTTGGCCTCATCAGCAAGGGTTTGGATCTCCTGTTGATCCTGACTCAAAGCCTCCCGGATCGCTCTGAATGCATCCCGCGCCTGATCAGTGCCAAGCAACGCAGCCCGCCAATCCAGCACAGCTATCTTAGTCGGAACAAAATCATTACCCGTATCAGCATAGGCGGTGCCAGAGGCCACCATCACCAGTGCCAGAAAGGTACTTAATATGCGTGCAAAGCGAGTCATACAGGCTCTCCTTTATTTTTGCGCGTCAGAATGTCTGGCCAATCGAGAACTGGAAGAACTCGGTATCGTCATCACTGGACGCATTTAATGCTTTAGAAATACTAAAATCCAAAGGCCCGATAGGAGACAACCAGGTCAGCCCAAGCCCTGCGGACCAACGCAGCTCTGACAGCTCAACACCCTCAGTGCAGTTAGTTGATACCCGGCTGCACTCGGTCATAAAGACATTACCGCCATCCAGGAAAACAACAGTCTGCAAACTACTCCTGTCCTCGACAAACCATAATGGATAGATCAGCTCCACACCGGTTTCCACCAGAACATTACCCCCAAATGCGGAAGGATCATCATCATCCGTTGGGGTACTCTTAGGCCCTAAAGAGTTACCGCTATATCCTCGTACTGACCCCAGCCCACCGGCAAAATAGTGCTCATAGAAAGGTAGTAAACTATCACTACCATAGCCGTCGGCATAACCCAGGTCTGTTCGGAACTTCACAGAATAATCATCATTGATCGGAATAAAGTAACGATTTTTATATTCCAAAGTAAAGAAAGTCATATCGCTACCGGGCACAGCAACCTCAGCGGATAACTTGTTATAACTACCGTCCGTAGCCATGACACCACGATTCAGCTGATTATCAGTAATATAACCCCCAACTTTAAAGGCCGAGTGGTTATCACCTTCATCCGCAATAAATGTAAGAACTTCCTCCACCGGATCATCACCCGTATAGATACGGGTATTGTCAGCTCCGAGCGTTAAGCCAACCCGGGCGGTTTCTGTTATAGGATATCCAAAACTGACTTTTGCACCATATGAGTCCGTAGCAAAACCGCTGATATCTGAGTCTTCGAGATTACTTTCCTGATAGAAAACATTGATCCCACGACTGACCCCATCAAGTGTGTAGTAAGGGTCAAAAATAGAGAAGTCCAGCTTCTGAACTGTATCGCTGCGGCTGATATTAAAACCAACATTGGTACCACTTCCCAGGAAGTTCGCCTGCTGAACACCCGTGCCGAAAATAATGCCACTGTTTTGAGAATAGCCGATAGAAGCGCTTAAACTACCGGAGGGCTGTTCCTCAACGGTGTAGTTAACATCGATCTGATCGTCAACACCGCTGACCCTTGGGGTATCGACCTGAACAAATTTAAAATACCCCAGGCGCTCAAGCCGTGTCTTGGAGTTTTTAATCGCATCGGTAGAAGCTGTTCCTGCCTCCATCTGGGTAATTTCCCGACGAAGGACTTCATCTTTCGTTGTGACATTGCCGGAAAAATTGATTCGGCGAACATAAGTACGCCTACCGGGGTCCACCATCAATGTCAAAGTAACCGTCTGGTCATCATGAAGCTCTGGTACGGCATTAACATTAGCGAAGGTGAAGCCCTCCTCACCAAGGCGCTTACGAATCGCTTCTGTAGTGTTAACCATCTTAGTTCGGGAGAAGGTATCACCTGGGTTAAGTTCAATCAGTTCAAGGATCTCATCAGGCTCAATGACCAGCTCACCACTCAGCTTAATTTCACGAATGCTGTAAGGTTCACCCTCGGTGACATTCACCGTTATATATACGTCCAGTCGGTCAGGGCTTATCGATACCTGTGTCGAATCCACATTGAACTTGAGATAACCCCGGTCCAGATACCAGTTACGCAAGCGCTCAATATCACCTTGCAGTTTAGGACGAGAATACTGACTCGCAGATGAAAACAGCGACCAGTTCGGCTTAACTTCCAGCTCGAAGCGTTTTGCCAGCGTCTCGTTATCGAACCGGTCATTACCTGTAAAGTTGATATGACGAATCGTCGCTACATCACCTTCCCGAATTTTTACATTCAAATTAATCCGGTTCTCGCCCACTGATTCAATTTCAGTCTTAATGCTGGCACTGTATCGGCCAAGACCGTGGTACATGCGCTCAAGCTCAAGCTCAACCTGTTCCAGGGTAACCCGTTGCAGAATCTGGCCAGCCTTCAATCCGGACTGGGCTAAGCCTTGTTCAAGTTGTTCGGTCTTGATTTTATCGTTACCAGTAATCACGATTTTGTCGATCGCCGGACGCTCTTGCACCACAACAATAAGCAAAGGGCCATCACGCTCAAGCCGGACATCATCGAATAGGCCGGTCTCGAACAAAGACTTACTCGCCTCAACCAAGTCCTGACTATCCACCTGCTGATGCAGCTCAATAGGGAAGGCACTGAATACCCGTGATGCTGAAACCCGCTGCAAACCTTCAACCCGAAGGTCATCAAAGACATATTGAGCAGCAACAGCCTGCGTTCCTATGCCAAGCCCCAGCAGTATCAGAATTCCGGACAGCATATGTTTTGCGGATAACAACCGTTTCAACATAAAAGCCTGCTCAGCACGGAGAAGCATGGTAAGAGGGCTGAACTTTTTTATACGGGTCATCATAAAATTCTACTATCCAGAAGAGACTGTTTAACTGAAAATTTAAAGGCGCATCAGGTCATTATAAAAAGCGATAATCATCAGACCACCGAGCAGCATCATACCAAGTCGCAGACCAAACTGCTGGGCCTTTTCCGGTACAGGTCGCCGGGTAATGGCTTCAACGAGATAGAACATCAAATGGCCGCCATCCAAAACCGGGATTGGCAACAGATTCAGCACACCCAAACTAATGCTAATGTAAGCTAAAAAGGTCAGGAAACTCTCAAAACCACCCTTTGCAGAATCACTGGCAACCTGAGCAATTGTGATCGGGCCACTAAGATTCTCAACTGAGATTAAACCGACAACCATTTTACCAATAGAGTCCAATGTCAGGACAATCATATCTGCCGTTTTAGTCACTGCATGCGACACGGACTCCAGAACACCATAGCGGACTTCTCGAACCATACCTTCCGGCCACTGGCCTGGCTGAGCTGCAGCACCTATGTAACCAATCTCACGGCCATCATCCAAATGGCGCAAAGCAGGTGTAATACTCAGAGAGTGCAGATCACCCTGGCGTTCGATTTCCAGTCTCATCTGCTGATCAGGTGAAGACTGAACCAGCGTCACCCAGTGCATCCAGTCCACAACAGGCTCGCCATTGGCCGTCACAATCCTGTCACCAACTTTAAGCCCAGCCCCCTGAGCCGCGCCATCAGGCAAAACCCTGCCGATGACAGACTCAATATGCGGTGAAAAAGGCGCGATCCCAATGGCTGCTAACGGATTAGGCTCTTTCGTACCAGCCAGCCAACGGTCGACTGAAACCGCATGCTCCTGCTGACGATGGCCCTGCCACTCCTGGGTTATGATACGGATCTGGCCCGTATCTCCCACCCGGCTTAACAGCTGCATTCCCGCATCCTGCCAGCTGAAGACAGCTTCACCATCAATACTGATCAATTCAGACTCAGGCTGTATCCCTGCTTCATAGGCTGGGGAGCCGGGCTGAACCGCTCCAACAACAGGCGCTAATGCACTGGTGCCGGAAAAGAAAAGTACCCAGTACGCCAGAACAGCCAATATAAAGTTGGCCACGGGCCCTGCCGCCACAATAGCAATTCGCTTCCAGACCGATTGCTGATTAAATGCGTAAGGCTTCTCTTCCTCAGGAACATGACCTTCACGTTCATCCAGCATGCTGACATAGCCACCAAGTGGAATCCAGGCAACAGCATATTCCGTGCCGGTCTTATCGAACCAGCGATACAACGGCTTGCCGAAGCCGACAGAAAACTTCAGGACTTTCACACCACAGCGACGAGCGACCCAAAAATGACCATACTCATGTACTGTAACCAGAATTCCCAAGGTGACAATTAATGCCAATACCGTATGCAAAACACCCATGCACGCTCTCCGTTAATCTTCACTGCGCTTTGATGCGATGCATCGATAAATGTTCAAGATAGCGCTGACAAATTTCCCGGGCTTTACAATCACTGGCCAGAATAACGTCCAATGACGTGGCTGGCTCCACCGGCAGGCAATCCAGAGCATAGCGACATAACTCTGGAATCTGTTCAAAGCCAATACGCCTATCAAGAAATGCCTGAACGGCAACTTCATTCGCCGCATTTAATATTGCAGGAGCCGTACCGCCCAGATAAAAGGCTTGCCGGGCTAATGCAAGGCAGGGGAATGCCACTTCATCGGCAGGCTCAAAATCAAGTCGTGCCACCTGAAACAGATCCAAAGGCTTTACACCCGCATCAATTCGGCTCGGCCAGGCCAGGCCATAAGCAATTGGTGTTCGCATATCCGGATTACCCATTTGAGCAATCACAGAGCCATCGTTATAAGCAACCATGGAATGAATAATACTCTGCGGATGAACCACCACCTGAATCGCTTCCGGTTGAACCGAAAACAACCAGCAAGCTTCTATCAACTCAAGCCCTTTGTTCATCAGGCTGGCAGAATCTACAGAAATCTTTTGCCCCATGGACCAGTTGGGATGTGCCACTGCCTGCTCCGGAGTTACTCCAGCGAGCTGATCCGGGCTATAGCCTCTGAACGGGCCTCCGGATGCAGTCAGCAGAATCTGGCGCACACCTGACGCAGGCAGAGAGGAATCATCAAAGCAGGTCCCCAAGGCAGGGAGGCACTGAAAAATAGCATTGTGCTCGCTATCAATCGGCAAAAGCTCTGCACCGGATCGCCTAACCTCATCCATAAACAGCTGACCGGACATCACCAGCGCTTCTTTATTCGCCAGAAGAATACGCTTACCTGCTTTCACCGCCGCAAGCGCTGGCAGAAGGCCTGCGGCACCCACAATTGCAGCAACCACAATATCAACCGACTCTGAAGCTGCGATCTCCTCCAGAGCACCGCTCCCCACTAAAACAGCTGTACCCAAACCCTCAATATCTGCTTCTAACCGGTCAGCAGTAGCCTGATCGGGAACCACCGCAAACACAGGTTCAAACTGGCGACAGATTTCAGCCAGCTCATGAACCCTCTGATAGCCGGAAACGGCATATAAGCGATATAGATCCGGATAGCGGGCGACAATATCAAGAGTGCTGCCACCGATGGAGCCCGTGCCACCTAATAGTGTAATATTCTGCGGTTTTCCCTGACTCATAAACTCAATCCAGTCAGCTTAAGGCTCAGAACAAAGACAGGTACAGCTGCCGTCAAACTATCAATACGATCCATCACACCACCATGACCCGGTAACAATTGACTACTGTCTTTCATTCCCTGATGGCGCTTTACCATGCTCTCAAACAAGTCACCAAGAACAGATACTCCAGTTACCAATAAAGTTATACCCAAAAGAAGCAACATCTCTTTCTGATTAAAGCCCCAGTACCAAGCGCAAGCAACCGCAAGGATAGCTGTTGCGATGAGGCCGCCATAAACACCTGCCCAGGACTTTCCGGGACTGACTTTAGGTGCCAGCTTGGCTTTACCAAAACGGCGGCCGGCAAAATAAGCGCCAATATCTGCACACCAGACCAACAACAAGATATAAAGTAAAGCTTCTTTTCCCAGCCAAAAACTAGTGCGTAACTCTACAAAACCAACCCAGCAAGGTATCAGCACAGCAAAGCCAATCAATAATCGGGCCGGGGTAGACTTCCAAATACTTTTCTTCGGATACTGAACCACAAACCAGAGCGCAGCTAACCAGGCTGCAGCAGCACTATATAAAATCAACTGGCCGAGTTTTTCAGAGCGGATATCGTTAAGAACAAGAAGCAATAAAGCCATAGTCAGGGGGTAGATAAGGCTACCGGATCTTGAAACACCTGAGAGGTTAGACCATTCCCAACTGGCAACCAGAACAATGGCAGAGACAAAAAGAATATAGTAATCAACAGACAGGCCAAAAAGCCCCCACAGCGCAACCGGCGCCATAATTAAAGCGGTGAATACACGCTGCTTAAGCATCGGCTTTCCCTTCTATTTGTTCACTGGTTTTGCCAAACCGTCGTTGCCGTCCGGCAAAATCTTCAATGGCTTCAGCTAATGCTTTTTCTTTAAAATCAGGCCACAGGAGTGGACTGTAATAAAACTCACTATAAGCAAACTGCCATAGCAGATAGTTACTGATCCGTTGTTCGCCAGCAGTGCGGATACACAAATCCGGCGCAGGCAGATCCCCAAGCGAAATTGCTTGATTAAACCGTTGCTCAGTAATGTCTTCAGGCTTTAATAAGCCCTCTGCCACCTGCCGTGCTAACTGCTGTGCAGTATGCACGATATCCCAGCGACCACCATAATTAGCTGCAATATTCAACTGCAGGCCATTATTACCCTCAGTCAGAGTTTCGGCCTCTTCAATCGCCTGCTGAATATCATCCGAAAAACCAGACTTATCACCAATAATACGCAATCGAATATCATACTTGTGCAGTTTCCTGACCTCACGTCGCAGAGACACGAGAAACAGATCCATCAGAGCATTAACTTCTTTTTGCGGACGCCGCCAGTTTTCGCTACTGAAAGCAAACAGGGTCAAAACCTCAACACCCTGGTCCACACAGCCTCGGATTACGGCCCGAACGGCATCAGCACCCGCTTTATGTCCGGCAACCCCCGGAAGAAAGCGCTTTTTAGCCCAACGGTTATTACCGTCCATAATAATAGCGATATGACGGGGAATATTTTTCTGCTTTTTTGAATCCATGAATAGGCAACACAGTGGCACCCGCCTGAACGGCGGGTGCGGAGGAAAATCAGACCTGCATCAGGTCTTTTTCTTTAGCAGCCAGAAGCGTATCAGCCTCAGCAACATATTTATCAGTCAGCTTCTGAATATCGTCTTCTGCGCGACGCTCTTCATCCTCTGTAATCTCCTTCTCTTTCAGAAGATCTTTTACAGAGCCATTAGCATCACGGCGGATATTGCGAATCGCAATTTTCCCGTTTTCCGCCTCAGAGCGGGCCTGGCGAATAAAGTTCTTACGGGTTTCTTCAGTCAGGGCCGGCATAGGGACACGAATCACAGTACCAGCTGTACTTGGGTTCAACCCCAGGTCGGATGTCATAATCGCCTTTTCAATGGCCTGAACCATGGAACGCTCCCAAGGCTGAATGCTCAGAGTACGGGCATCTTCGACATTAACATTAGCAACCTGACTCAGCGGCGTTGGAGTGCCATAATAATCAACAGATACACCATCCAGAATACTTGGATGCGCGCGGCCTGTGCGAATTTTTGCAAAAGCCGTGGTCAGAGACTCCAGGCTTTTTTTCATCCGCTGTTCTGCGTCAGTCTTAATTTCGTTGATCACGGAAGTTTCCTCAGTCAATTAGTGTTCCTTCGTCGCCACCTACTACCAGGTTCAGCAGCGCGCCAGGTTTATTCATATCAAATACACGAACCGGTTTATTATGGTCTCGTACCAGGCAGATAGCGGTGAGATCCATCACCTCAAGCTTCTGTTCAAGAACGCTGTCATAACCCAGGTGATCGTACTTCACCGCATCGGAGAATTTTACCGGATCTTTATCATAAACCCCGTCCACTTTCGTCGCTTTGATAACGACATCAGCATCAACTTCAATGCCACGCAGGCAGGCGGCTGAATCTGTGGTAAAAAACGGGTTGCCGGTTCCGGCACTAAAGATTACCACATCTCCGGTATTCAGATAACGGATAGCGCTACGACGATCATAATGCTCAACCACACCGCTCATCGGAATCGCTGACATTACGCGAGTCCGGATATTAGCGCGTTCAAGCGCATCCCGCATCGCCAAACCGTTCATCACGGTCGCCAACATCCCCATATGGTCGCCCGTCACACGATCCAGCCCTGCCTGACTCAGTGCTGCACCCCGGAACAGGTTGCCGCCACCAATCACCAAACCAACCTGAACACCGATACCTACCAGCTGACCAATCTCCAGTGCCATACGATTCAGAACCGTAGGATCAATGCCGAAGTTCTGCTCACCCATCAGGGCTTCGCCGCTAAGCTTTAAAAGAATACGTTTGTACTGGGAGGGTTTTTCATTTACTGGCATCTGGTCAGTCTCCGGCAAGAAAAGGTCTATAAAACAGGGGGGCAGATCGCACAATGGCGCGTGCAGCTTTCGCTACACACGCCATTGTATTACATCAGAAATGCGAATTAAGCCAGTTGCTTACGCACTTCTTCAGCGAAGTCTTCTTCAACTTTCTCGATACCTTCACCCACTTCGAAACGGATGAAAGACTGTACTTCGCCACCGTTATCTTTAACGAAAGCACCAACAGTCACAGAAGGATCTTTAACGAAAGCTTGTTCCACCAGGCTGTTCTCAGCCAGGAACTTCTTAACACGACCAACAGCCATCTTCTCTTTGATCTCTTCAGGCTTACCTTCCATATCAGGTTGCGCCATGATGATCTCTTTCTCTTTCTGAAGTTCAGCTTCTGGCATATCTTCAGGACGAGCAACACGAGGATTAACAGCTGCAGTGTGCATAGCAACATCTTTAGCTACATCTGCATTAGCACCAGTCAGTACAGACAGAACGCCAATACGGCCGCCATGTACGTACTCACCAACGATACCACCAGCAGGTGCTTCTACGATTGCCGCACGACGTACTGTAATGTTTTCACCAATTTTCTGAACCAGAGCTTCACGCGCTGCTTCCAAATCACCAGCCATTACACTAGCTACGTCAGTCTGTTTGGTTTCAAAAACTTTGTCCGCAACAGACTGAACAAAGCCTTTAAAGTTATCGTCACGAGCCACAAAATCAGTCTCGGAGTTAACTTCCAGAACAATACCGTAGCTGCCATCTTCAGCGACTTTAGTCGCAACTGCGCCATCTGCAGCAACACGGCTGGCTTTTTTAGCTGCCTTCATACCACTGGATTTACGCAGATTTTCAATTGCCAGCTCGATATCGCCGCCTGTTTCTTTCAGAGCGCCTTTGCACTCCAGCATGCCTAAGCCAGTACGCTCACGCAGCTCTTTAACCATAGATGCGCTGATTGCAGCCATGATGAATAACCTCTTGATCTGATATGAAAAACCGGGGTTGCAAAAGGGGGCTTACGCCCCCTTTGCAGAGTTAACTGTCGCCGCTGTTAAATTTAACAGCAGAATATGACGACTCATAAAAAAGAGCCGACACACTCAATTACTCTGCAGGCGCTTCGCTAACTTCTACGAATTCGCCTTCAGACGCACTGCCTTCTTTGCCTTTCAGGCAAGCATTGGCAACACCCTGTGCATAGATCTGAATCGCACGGATTGCATCGTCGTTACCTGGAACGACATAGTCAACACCATCTGGGTTGCTGTTAGTATCAACGATACCGATAACAGGGATACCCAGTTTGTTCGCTTCATTGATCGCGATGCGCTCGTGGTCAACGTCGATAACGAACAGAGCGTCCGGCAGACCACCCATATCTTTAATACCGCCGATAGAACGCTCAAGCTTAGCCATTTCGCGCTGATTCATCAGCACTTCTTTTTTGGTCAGCTTTTCGAACGTACCATCATTCTGCATCGACTCCAGATCACGGAAGCGACGGATAGACTGACGAATCGTCTTGTAGTTAGTCAGCATACCACCCAACCAGCGGTGGTTAACGTATGGCATGCTCGCGCGGGATGCTTCTTCTTTGATCACTTTGCTTGCAGCACGCTTAGTACCAACAAACAGTACTTTGTTTTTGCTGGAAGCCAGTTTTTCAACAAAAGATAGTGCTTCATTCATCGCAGGAACAGTGTGCTCCAGGTTGATGATATGAATCTTGTTGCGGGCACCGAAAATGAACTTAGACATTTTCGGGTTCCAGTAACGGGTCTGGTGACCGAAGTGAGCACCTGCTTTCAGCAGATCACGCATAGAAACTTGAGACATTTTGACTCCTAGAAATTTAGGGTTAAACCTCCACACACCCCATAATCCAACCCGTCAGAACAACCTATTGTTGACTTCATCAGAGCACCCAGAACTACGTGCCGGTGTGTGTGTGTCGTTTTAGATAAAATATGTGCGTCACAAACAAAGGTGCAGCATTTACCACTCAGGTACTTTCAAACCAGTAACGAGGGCTGATGAGACACGATTTGCATATAAGCGCGCGGCTTTATACCATAAAACAAAACCAATAGAAAGAAATCTGACTGAATTACTCTTTTTTATGCCGGTAAAAACAGGTTATGAATTTATTTCCGATAAAAAGAGTCGATTTTTTAATTTTATCCCGGTCAGCCACTCCCACCGCACAACAATAAGCGTTACCATTTCAAACTATTATTTATCCAAAAAGATGGCTGAAATAGATTCGATATGACTGTACTTATCAAAACTCCCGAAGAGATCGAAAAAATGCGCGTGGCTGGCCGCATGGCTGCAGAAGTTCTGGAGATGATCGAGCCTCACGTAAAAGCTGGTGTCAGCACGGAAGAGCTGAACCGTATCTGCCATGAGTATATTGTAAACGACCTTGATGCCATCCCAGCCCCTCTTAACTACCATGGATTCCCCAAATCAATCTGCACTTCAGTGAATCAGGTTATTTGCCACGGCATTCCTAGTGACAGTAAAGTGCTGAAAAACGGCGATATTATCAATATCGATATTACTGTGATTAAAGATGGCTACCATGGCGACACCAGTAAGATGTTTATCATTGGTGAAGCCAGAATTCAGGCCCGTCGCTTATGCCAGGTAACTCAGGAGTGCCTGTATAAAGCCCTGCGTATTGTAAAGCCGGGCACGACACTGGGAGACATTGGTGAAATTATCCAGAAACATGCCGAATCCAGCGGCTTCTCTGTTGTTCGTGAGTATTGCGGTCACGGCATCGGCAAAGGCTTCCATGAGGACCCACAGGTTGTCCACTATGGTAAAGCAGGAACCGGAATGGTTTTACAGGAAGGCATGACGTTCACCATCGAACCTATGATCAATGCCGGCAAACGCCACTGCAAAACCCTGAAAGACGAATGGACTGTAGTGACAAAAGATCGTAGTTTATCCGCTCAGTACGAACACACTATTCTGGTTACTAAGGATGGCTGTGAAATCCTGACGCTGAGAAAAGAAGAAACTGATCTGTAACATACGGACACTCCCATGCCCCTGACACCCTATGAGTTTGAACCAGACCCATCACTGTTTAACAAACATAACTTTAAACAGCAGCTGGCCGAGGCAAAATCCTCCATTAGCCTCTTTAAGCAAACCATTCAGGGGGTTCAGGATACACTAGACCATCGCTTTTTAGATGGCGCTGATATCCGAGACCTGATTCATGGCCGAGCCTGGTTTATGGATCAGCTACTAAGCGTGGTCTGGGAGCAGTTTGACTGGCCGGATAATAATATCAGCCTGCTTGCAGTGGGTGGATATGGCCGCGGAGAACTGCACCCTCACTCCGATATTGATCTGCTGATCCTGCTGCGTGACGATGACGACACCCCATACCGGGACAGTCTTGAGCGCCTGATCACTTTTATGTGGGATATCAGTCTGGATATCGGCCATAGCGTCCGCTCCCTTTCCGACTGCGAGCGGGAGGCCAAGGCAGATATCACTGTCGCCACAAACCTGCTGGAAAACCGTACTATTGTCGGCCCCGATAGCCTGCGTGAAGAGATGGTCGAACGCCTGGGCACCGATCACATGTGGAGCACCAGCGAGTTCTTCGAGGCCAAGTGGCAGGAACAGATCAAACGCCATTACAAGTACGACAACAACGAATATAACCTTGAGCCTAACATCAAGTCATCACCCGGCGGCTTAAGAGATATCCAGATGATTGGCTGGGTCGCCAAACGTCATTTCGGTACCCATACCCTGGAAGGCCTGATGCGGGAAGGTTTCCTCACTGAATCCGAAGTCCGCATCATGGAGCAGGGACAAGCCTTTCTCTGGCAGGTACGTTATGCTCTGCATATGACGGCAAAACGGGCAGAAGACCGTCTGCTGTTTGATCACCAGCGCACCCTGGCAGAGCTTTTTGGTTACGCTGACAATGATGAGCGCTTAGCCGTTGAGCAGTTTATGCGTCGCTATTATCGTGTTGTCATGTCGCTGACGGAGCTGAACGATGTACTAATGCAGCACTTTGATGACGCGATACTGCAGTCTCAGCATGAAACCAAAGTTGAGATACTCAATAAGCGTTTCCAGATTGTGAATCATAAGATTGAAGCCACCCACAACAGAGTATTTGAGAACACCCCCTTTGCTCTGTTAGAAATCTTTCTGCTGATGGCACAAAACCCTCAGATTGAGAGCGTTCGCGCCTCCACAATTCGCCTGCTAAGGGACAACCGCCACCTGATCGACGAAAGTTTCCGTCAGGATATCCGCCACTCCTCTCTGTTTATGGAGCTATTGCGCAGCCCCGGCAATGTCGCCCGCCAGCTACGCCGCATGAGTCGTTACGGCATTTTGGGTAAGTATTTGCCGGAATTCGGTTACGCCATCGGTCTGATGCAGCATGACCTCTTCCACATCTATACTGTGGATGCCCACACACTGCTGCTGCTGAAGTTTATGCACCGCTTTCAGAAAGAGGAAGCCCGCAAAACCTTCCCATTTGCGGCTCAGATATTCCTTCGTTTGCCCAAGCGTGAGCTGGCCTACATTGCCGGCCTCTATCACGATATCGGCAAAGGCCGGGGCGGAGATCACTCCGAGCTGGGCGCTAAAGATGTCCTTCAGTTTTGCGAGCGCCACCACCTGAGCAAGCACGATGCCCGGCTCGTCAGCTGGCTGGTGGAGCACCACCTTCTGATGTCAATGACTGCTCAGAAAAAGGACATCTCAGACCCTGAAGTGATCCAGGAGTTTGTTATGACCGTGCGGGATGAAACCCGTCTGGATTATCTTTATATCCTGACCGTCGCCGATATCAACGCCACTAACCCCAATCTATGGAACAGCTGGCGGGCGACCCTGCTGCAACAGCTCTATGTTGAGAGTAAACGCGCTCTTCGCCGGGGCCTCGAGAACCCGATTGATCGTCAGGAGTGGGTGGAAGAGACCCAGCAGGATGCACTGGTCTTCCTGAAAAAATGGGGTGTGGAAGAAACCCGTATCTGGCCGCTTTGGAATCTGCTGGGTGAAGAGTATTTCCTGCAGGACAGTGCCAGAGAGATCGCTTTTCAGACGGAACAGATTCTGGAGCATAAAGAACCGGATATGCCGCTGGTACTGGTCACTAACCCGAAAAAAGTGGAGCAGGTTGGCGGCACCAAAATCTTTATCTATACCAAAGAGCAGGATCATCTGTTTGCCGCCACCGTTGCCGCAATGGAGCAGCTGGGCCTGAATATTCATGACTCCCGGATCAGCACCTCCAGCAATGGCTACTCGCTGGATACCTACATCGTGCTGGAAAGTAATGATGAACCGATTCGGGATGAAGCCCGCATTGAAGAGATCAAACACGTTCTGATTGAAGAACTGGATGACCCGGCGGACTACAGCGAAATCATTCAGCGTCGGACTCCACGCCAATTGAAGCATTTCACCATGCCGACCCAAGTAATTATCAGTAACGATCCTATCAGCCAGCGGACAACACTGGAAGTGATCACACCGGATCGCCCGGGACTACTGGCCCGAATCGGCCGTATCTTTGTGGAGATGGATATAAACATTCTGTCTGCCAAGATTATTACCCTGGGTGAGAGGGTAGAGGATATCTTTGTCATTACTGACCGAACACTAGGGGCAATCAGTGATCCTGACTTATGCGAGAAACTGAGAACCCGCATCTGTCACGACCTGGATGAACAGGTCACCAACGGCCACTGACAACAGCACTATCCGCCTGAAAGCGATCTTTGGATCGCTTTTTTGTTGCGTCTTTATTTTTGCCCACAACAACATTAACGCCCTTGCGGTCACTACAACCGGCAGGATCAAACCAAAAATAGAATTCTCTCAACCTGTTAATCGCCGCCCCGGGTTTGTCCGCTCTGACGCCCTTGATTATAATGGTCGGCCAAATAAATACCCTGATGACGGAAGCCGGTATGAATCCAGATCTGAACCGATTACAGCCCTACCCTTTTGAGAAGCTGACAGCCCTGAAAGCTCAGGTCACACCGCCATCTGACCTGGAACATATCGCTCTGTCCATTGGTGAGCCTCGTCATCCGGCACCGGAGTTTGTCCTTAACAGCCTGCGTCACAACCTGAACCGCATCAGCAACTACCCAACCACCAAGGGACTGCCGGAACTACGTGAGGCGATCGCTCACTGGTGTCAGCGTCGTTTTATTCTGAAACCGGACACCCTGACTGCAGAAGATCATGTCCTGCCAGTTAACGGCACCCGTGAAGCGATCTTTGCCTTTACCCAGGCACTGATCGAGCGTAAGCCCGGTGCCCTTATTGCGTCTCCGAACCCTTTCTATCAGATCTATGAAGGGGCGGCTTACCTGGCCGGTGCTGAGCCGTACTTTATGCCGTGCCTGGCAGAGAACAACTTTATCCCGGATTTCGATGCCGTACCTGCCGAGGTTTGGGAAAACACCCAGCTACTATTCCTGTGCAACCCAGGCAACCCGACCGGTGCAGTTGCCAGCCTGGATGTTCTGAAAAAGCTGATCGCCCTATCGGACCAGTACGATTTCGTTATCGCCTCCGATGAGTGCTACTCCGAAATCTATTTCGATGAACAGACACCCCCTCCGGGTCTGCTGCAGGCTTGTGCGGAGCTGGGTCGCAACGATTTCAAAAACTGTGTAGTTTTCCACAGCCTGTCCAAACGCTCCAACCTGCCGGGTCTTCGCTCTGGCTTTATCGCCGGTGAAGCGGAACTGATGCAAAAATTCCTGCTCTATCGCACCTACCACGGCTGCTCCATGCCAGTTCAGCACCAACTGGCCAGCATCGAAGCCTGGAACGACGAAGATCACACCATCGCTAACCGTGCGGTGTATGCTGAAAAATTTGAGCGTGTCGGAGAGATCCTGAAGCCAGTGCTCAACTTTGAACTGCCGGAAGCCAGCTTCTATCTATGGCCTGAAACGCCAATCAACGAAGAAGACTTCGCTCAGAAACTGTTTGAGCAGCAAAACGTCACCGTCCTGCCGGGTAGCTATCTCTCCCGCACCATCGACGGCCAGAATCCTGGTAGCAACCGGGTTCGTATGGCACTGGTTGCCACCATGAACGAGTGTGTTGAAGCAGCACAGCGTATTCGACGCTTTGCAGAGTCTCTTTGAGGGCAATAACTTAATACCGGCACTCAGCGGAAACAGCGCTGAATGCCACAGCCTACAACCAATCAAACGATGAGGCCTCTAATGCCCCTGACGCTGTACGGTATCCCCAACTGCGATACAGTCAAAAAAGCCCGTACCTGGCTGGAAAATAACCAGCTGGACTATCAGTTTCATGACTTCCGCAAAGACGGGCTGAGTGAGTCCGACCTGACCCTTTGGTGTGATGCTCTGGGCTGGGAACAAGTACTGAATAAACGCAGCACCAGTTGGCGGGCTTTGGATGCCGCAGATAAAGAAGATCTGAATCAGGCGAAAGCGATCAAACTGATGCTGGCCAGCCCAACGCTGGTGAAACGCCCTGTTTTGGCTAAAGACGACCAGTTTAAAACCGGGTTTAAGGATGCGGACTATCAGGTATTTTTTGACCTGTAAACGGCCGCACCAACGACCTTTTGATTCTCTGAATCAGATAAGACCCTATACCTTTCCATCATAAATTTTATATAAGGCAGCCCTGCTGTCTCGACCTATTCGGGAGTTAACATGTCTGCATCACCATTTTTCAGCTTTGGCTTTGGCGTTGGTACTCAAAACAGCAAAGGCGAATGGCTGGAAGTGTTTTACGCACAACCACTGCTTAACCCGGCTGTTAGCCTGATCGAAGCAATTATCGATACCCTGGGTTACCAGGGTGGCAACCAGGCGATTGAATTTACCGGCGACAAAGCTGCAGCCTTGGCTGAAGCCCTAAAAGCCGCCGGCGAAACAGAGCAGGCAGCTTTGGTTGCTTCTCTGGCAAACAGCAAGCGTCCACTGGTTGCAACCTTCATAGAAGAAGACACCGATCCTAAGTCAGTTGCTGAGGTTTACCTGAAACTGCATCTACTGTCTCACCGTCTGGTTAAGCCTCACGGCACGAACCTGACCGGTATGTTCGGCCTGCTGCCTAACGTTGCCTGGACCAGCGAAGGCGCAATTGACCTGACCGAACTGCCACAGCGCCAGCTGCAAGCTCGCCTGAACGGCCAGACGATCTCTGTCGACTGCGTAGACAAGTTCCCGAAAATGACCGATTACGTGGTTCCGGCAGGCGTTCGTGTTGCTGATACCGCCCGCGTACGACTGGGGGCATACCTGGGTGAAGGCACCACCATCATGCATGAAGGTTTTGTTAACTTTAACGCCGGTACGGAAGGCCCGGGCATGATTGAAGGCCGTATTTCCGCGGGTGTTATGGTGGGTAAAGGTTCCGATCTGGGTGGCGGTTGCTCCACTATGGGCACTCTGTCCGGTGGCGGTAACATTATCATCTCTGTGGGTGAAGGCTGCCTGCTGGGTGCAAACGCCGGTATCGGTATCCCACTGGGTAACCGTTGCACCGTTGAAGCGGGCCTTTATATCACAGCAGGCTCAAAAGTGAATGTACTGGAAGGCAATGGAGAGCTGGTTGAAGTGGCCCGCGCCCGTGATCTGGCAAACAAAGACGATCTGCTGTTCCGTCGGAACTCCCAGACCGGTGCTGTTGAATGCCTGACCAACAAAACAGCGATCGAGCTGAACGAAGCATTACACGCCAACAACTAAGTACCCAGTGACATTACACGATAAAAACGGGGCCTGCTAAATACAGGCGCCGTTTTTTTATTCCAGAACCTTCTGCTTTGAAACCAGATAAGAAAGACTTACCCACAGCTGCGATAAAAACTACTGTGGATAAACTGGAGATAACTCCACGAACTGTCGCATTTATGCCACATATAGAAATATGGTTATTTTTTGAACAGATCAATCTCAAATCAGAGCCTAGCATACCGCTGATAAGGCTAAACATGCCTTTCGGCAGTCCTGCGATCCGTAAGAAAACTCCCGGACAGCCTGCCTCATTACAAGACCATCTCTTTCCGGTATCATGGCGGGCTGATTATAAGTAGCCAGAAACCCTATTGTTTAGCCAGCCAACCACAGGAACACCTACCCATGTCCCAGACCGAAGCGTTGACGCCGACACTACAACTCGCCTTCGACCTTATCAGCCGCCGCTCTGTTACACCGGAAGATGCCGGATGCCAGGAGCTGATGATCAGACGTCTGGAGGCTATTGGCTTCACGGTTGAGCGCCTGCGTTTTGGCGATGTGGATAACTTTTGGGCCCGGCGAGGCACTGAAGAGCCTATCCTGGCTTTTGCTGGTCATACTGATGTCGTACCCACTGGCCCTGAAGCCAACTGGAAACACGCCCCCTTTGAGCCAGTCATTGATGAAAAGGGCATGCTCTATGGTCGCGGTGCGGCGGATATGAAGGGTAGCCTGGCCTCTATGGTTGTCGCCTGTGAGGAATTTGTTGCCAACCACCCAAATCACAAGGGTTCTATCGCTTTTCTGATCACCTCAGATGAAGAGGGCCCCGCTGTTAATGGTACAGTGAAGGTGGTTGAACACCTTGAAGCCCGCAATGAAAAAATGTCCTGGTGTATCGTTGGAGAGCCATCCAGCACCCACCATACCGGCGATATCATCAAGAATGGTCGCCGTGGTTCTCTGGGCGCTAAACTCCTGGTAAAAGGTATTCAGGGGCACGTCGCTTATCCACACCTGGCCCGAAACCCGATCCACCAGATTGCACCGGCACTGGCCGAGCTCTCCACTGAGCACTGGGATGAGGGCAACGAATACTTCCCTGCCACCAGCTTCCAGATCTCCAACATCAATGGCGGTACAGGTGCCACCAATGTGATTCCCGGTGATGTTGAAGTGGTATTTAACTTCCGCTTCTCCACTGAACTAACTGCTGATCAGATCAAACAGCGTGTCCACGGTATTCTGGATAAACATGAGCTGGAATACGATCTGCAGTGGACACTGAATGGCCTGCCATTCCTGACCCCGGAAGGTGACCTGGTAGATGCCTGCCGAGACGCCATTTTGGAAGCCACGAATATCACAGCAGAGTTATCCACATCTGGTGGTACCTCCGATGGTCGTTTTATTGCCCCAACCGGAACTCAGGTCGTTGAGTTAGGCCCCTGTAACGCCACCATTCACAAGGTGAACGAACATATTCTGGCGGATGACCTGAACAAACTGACCGGCATCTATCAGGGTATTATGACTCGCCTGCTAACCTGATACCGACATGAGCCTGAAACAACGCCTGATCAAGATGTCGCAGGATACCCGCCTGAACCTACGGCGGGTGACCATAGGCACCATTATTTTTTTTGTTGGTGCAGGTATGCTGATGTGGGCTGAAGGTGCCACTCACCTGGAGCCGTTGCGCCGTGAACTGGTAGCTCTGCTTTCCTTAATCACCATGGGAATAGGCGCAATGCTTGGGCTGCTGGGGTATCTTGGCTTAAGTGCTTTTCGTATTTATCGCTTTCTGAGTACGGATGTAGATAAACCATCCCGCTCAGAAAAAAGAACGGATCAAAATGATGACAACTGAAGCTTTTCCCGATATTGAAATCTACGTGCAGAACCCGGATCTGGAAACCATCGAAAGCTGGTTTAAAGAGCTCTTCGCCAACTATTCCGAACCTAAACGCCTGGATAAACGCACTCTGCTCTATCAGGCGGTTAAAGCTGATGGCACCGATGTACCTGTTCATGTGGTAGAAAAAGCTGCTGGTAAATACTGGAGCATCTGGTTCGACAGTCCGGAAAGTGGCTGGGCAACCGATATAGAGTGCGCAAGGGCAGCCTTTGCTTTCTTTAATCGCACCATCCGTTGCTCAGTGGGTTCCTGGGAACCGGACCAAGCCATAGACCTCTGGTGGCAAATCAGCAAGAAAGGTGAAGGCGAGATCAGCTGGCCGGACTGAAGCTCAGCTATTGAACAGGTACTCAACAAAAGGCCGAAGTCAGACTGCTCCGGCTTTTTATATACCGCATACATGACCTGTGCCCACAAGCCCTGCTCATAGAGTGCAATATCATAACACCCGAAAAAGATCGAAGCTGTCGAGCAGGCGATACAAAATTTCGGGTTTATCAGCCAGACAGCGACGTATCGCAGCCGGAATCTTTTTTTGCGTCTTTCGGCATAGCCCTGGCTGTTCCTGAAATTTTATCTCCAACCCTCGGCTACTGCGGACCTCAGTATGGCCAGGTGAGATTGTCAGCTTTATTCCCAACTGCTTGTCCATCAGATGCAGCATTTTCTGCAGATCATCAAAATCGTAGACCGCCTCCAGTCGTTCGATCAATCGCTTTTCTTCTGTCAGTGTAAGACGAAGGATGCGGATATCACCGGCACCATGCTCCAATAGTGCCTTATGACCACAAATACAAATACCCTGAGGGCAGGGCCTACGTACAGGAAAAGGAATATCAGGAAGGGGTGCCGACACGAACAGCCTCCTGCTGCAGAAAAAACAACCTCTATAACAGCATAGTCAAGCCACTGAGAAACAGGCAAAAAAATACCCGGCATAAACCGGGTACTTTCAGAACTAAATTACATCAGGCCTCAGCTGATAACAGTCACATCCTCAGCTTGCATACCCTTGTCACTCTGGATAATAGCAAAACGAACACGCTGCCCCTCTGCCAGAGAACGATGGCCGGTACCACGAATCGAACGAAAGTGAACAAATACATCACCACCGGAATCACGGGTAATAAAACCAAAGCCTTTGGAAACGTTAAACCATTTAACGGTCCCCATTTCACGATCATCGTTCTCATCGTTAGCAATATTTGCTAACTGAGGCGTCAGGTAGTTCAAAACCGCAGTGCCTAAGAAGGTGGTCAGAAAAAAGATCACGGCCGCCGGTACATAATTTCCGCTAGCACGCAATCCCTGTTCTCCGGCCTGAGTTGCCAGGTCGAGAATAAACGGCCCAACAACAGCCATCACCACACTGATTAACACACAACGAACAAAGGAATTTTTGCTCATACTTACTCTCTCATAAACAATTAGTTATTATTAATAATTCACTTAAAAAACAAAGAACTAACACTCCAACCAGCCTTTAACGAGTGCTTTCCCATGGTTCTTCAAAGCAATAAAATGAAGTAAAAACCAGCTGAGCTGTGGTATAGAAGGCTGGTTATAGAAGACTTCATCTTGTCGCTACTATGCAAGGCTCTATTATACAGAGCATCCCCGGCACTTGAAGTGCCTGAATCCCAACCCTTGTCAGGAATCAAAACATGCCAGAAGACAGAATCGACGAACTGGAAATTAAGCTCGCCTTTCAGGACGATACCATAGAAGCACTGAATAAAGTAATCACCGATCAGGATAAGAGGATTCAACTACTGGAAGAGTCGATCCGGCAGGTCTATAAAGAGCTGAAAGAAAAAGGGGATCAGGACAGTGCCGGAATTGAAAACTTCGATCCGGCAAGAGAGTTACCTCCCCATTATTAAGCCTACGGCTTATCGTGCTTACTGCCGCCCAGACAATTCGGAGAAGCGGGCACATCTTCGCCACGGCTTTGCCACTCTTCCGGCGTGTAAGCATGGATCGCCAGAGCATGAACACCTGCTTCCAGCTCTGCATTCAAAATACCATATACTTTCTGGTGGCGCTGTACCGGGCGCAAACCAGAGAATACCTCAGACACCAGTGTCAGCTTAAAATGCGAATTATCACCACGACTGTGTTTATGGCTTTCATTTTCTACAAAGATAACCAGAGGTGACAACAGCTCTGTCAGCTTACTTTCAATCACAGTTTGTACGGACATAAAAAGATCCTGTTTAAGATAAAACGGACAAGGCTTAAAAGAACAGCTGCCGGTGTGAGCAGCCAGCATTAGCTGGCCTCACTTTAATGCTAACAAGTTAAAAATCAATCCCTAGTGAGTACTTGGTTTTGATAATAAAAAGATGTTACCGGATCAGATATCCGGCTCAGAATCATTCGCCTTCATAATCGCTTTCTTTACCCGGTGGGTCAGCCACCAGACAAGCCCAACCACAACAGGCACAGACAACCCGGTAATCAGATCTTTATTAACGGGCAACCCGGCGCTGTAGGCGGCCCCCACAAGAATCTTCATCAGGCTCACCATATAATAACTGATCGCGGCAATAGACAGGCCTTCTACCGTTTCCTGCAGACGCATCTGTAGCTTGCCCCGACGGTCCATTGATGAGAGCAGGCTCTGGTTTTGCGCTTCAATGGTCAGATCCACCCGGGTCTGCAGCAGGTCACCAGCCCGTTCAATACGACGCGCAAGATCTTCCAGCCGCTCGCTGATCGATTCACAGGTATTAAAAGCCGGCGTCAGACGGCGCTCAAGAAAAGAGCCAATGGTGAAGTAGTTTTCCACCTGCTGTTCGCGCAACTCGTCCATACGCTTCATCACAAGGGAGTAATAAGCCCGCATGGCTGAAAAGCGATAGTTGGTATTCGTACGCCAACGCTCCACCTGAGCCGCTAACTGGGACAGGTCTGTTAACATTTTACGCTCGTCAGCATGATCCTTCATATCTGCAGCACTGGCGATAATAGCCGCTAGTTTCCGGTCAACCTCCTGCAGGGACGGGCCTAAACGACGAGCTTCAGGCAGAGCCAGAAGAGCCATCAGGCGATAAGTCTCCATCTCAACCAGCCGCTGTAACAGTCGACCCGCCTGGTTATTATTCAGCCTGTGGTTGTGAATCAGAAAACGGCCAAAACCATCGCCATGCAGGCGGAAGGCACTCCAAACAGTAGCATCACCATCCATCAGGCTGCCGCTGACCAGGCGCTGGCCTTCAAAACAGGTCTTTAATTGTTCCCGATTCAATGCTGACTGACCGGTGTCTAACATCTCTATATGAAAAGCAGCCACCACTTCACCTGGTAAATTACGCAACCAATCCTGAGGAATCAGCTCCAGCGCGGTAGAAGTAAAGGGTTGATCTCCACTGTCCGGGCGGATAAAAGTATAGGTAACAAACTCCATATGGCGGCCGCAACGGAACTGAAAACTGCCAAAATCAGCCTGATAAAAGCTACAGTTTTCTGCGGGCATATTCACACCATAGCGCTGACAGAGGTTCTGCAGGTGGGAGAATTCCCGCTGCCGATCCTCTTCCGGAACAAGCACAGCTAACCGGGAGACTCTTGCGGGTGTTTGTACAACAGGGAATGGCCGGGCGTGCAGCTCGTTATAAAGCTCCTCCCGGCGAGGGTGCACTCTAAATGGAAGCCCCGCCACAGACTCTGGGAAGCCTTCTCCACTGGACGGAAACCGGCGGTCGTCCAGTTCCGTATTATCAAATGCTTCATCCGGGTCAGTCGCCGGCTGGGAGGCCTGCGTATCCGGCACCTCACTCTCTGCAGATGAAGGGATGGCTTGTAACGCAATTTCCGATGAATGGGGACGTGCCTCTGCGCTCATGACCTATGGGTATCCTTGTATTTTTTATCTGACTCAACACTCAATGCAGGATATGCAAAAAAGACTCCAGCCTAACAGGCATAAAAGTCTGCTATCCGGCGCGTAAGACCTGAAGTGGCGGCTGTCTGACGACAAATCGTGTCCCCCAAAGACCTGCCAAGGTAATAATGACCGCACCAGATAATGGCAAAACCAGCCAATGAGTAAAGCTTAGACTATAGTCCAAGTCAAACAGGTTCAGATACAGCAGATACGCCGTCAACTCAGATCCCATCAGCGCCAGCAAACCGGCAACAGTCCCCAGTAATACAAACTCATAACGCTGAATACTTCGAATCATGGTAGCGGAAGCCCCCAGAGTCCGGTAAAGCGCCCCTTCACGCAGGCGCTCATCCAGGCTATTTTTTACCGCTGCCAGAAGCAGTACTAATCCACTAAGTAAAGTGAACCCAAGCATGACTTCAATAGCTAATGTAACCTGAACCAGAATCTGACGCACCTGCTCCAGAATCTGACTGATATCCAACAAAGATACTGCCGGAAATACCTTGACCAGGTCAGGTACAATACGTCGCTGTTCATCCGAGAGAAAAAAGCTGGCCAGTAATGTCTGGGGCATGTTTTCCAACACACCGGGGGGGGCAATTACATAAAAATTAGGCTGAAAGTTATCCCAATTTACCTGACGAATATTCGCTACTTCGCCCGTAATCACCTGCCCCGCCAGATCAAAACTCAGAGTGTCACCCATTTCAAGGCTCAGGCGCTCCGCCATACCGGACTCCAGTGAAAGAGGAATCATCTTATCCGGCCGGGCCTGATAATCCTCCCCCCACCAGCGACCGGCAATCACCTGATTACCATCCGGCAAATCAGATCCCCAGGTCAGATTTAACTCCCGATGCAACGCATTATCTTCTTTCGCATTAGCAGGGACAGCTTCACGGGCAGGCAAAGCATTAATTTCAGATAGCCGCCCGCGAACAATCGGGTACAGCGGTGAGCGTTTTACCTCAGCCTGATCCAGTCGGGCAATAAAGTCATCTCTTTCATGGGGCTGAATATTGATGGCAAAATAGTTTGGTGCCGTTTGCGGCAGTTGCTGCTGCCAGCTGGCTAAAAGATCATTCCGGATCAAAGCGACCAGTGCAACAACCATCAGCACCAGGCCAAAGGCCATCACCTGGGGCAATGCCGTTTGCTTATGACTATAGAGGCTGCGCACCGCCAGACGGGGACGCATCGGCAACTTAGGACCAATCAGTTTCAGCAAACGAAATAAGCCTAACGTTAGTACTGCCGATAGCCCCATAACCGTCACCAATCCTAAAGTCAGCCATAGTGTCAGGCGAGCATCTGCGCTATACCAATAAATCATCACCACCAGAGCGAACAGCGCCAAACCATAAACCATCACAGAAGATGGTGAGGCCAGATCCAGGTCGCGCCGAAATACCCTTAAGGGTGAAACATCGCGCAACTGGCGCAATGGAGCACCAGCAAACCCCATTAACAGCAATATACCGGTACCAATGGACAGCCCCCATGGCTGCCAGCCTGCTGGTGGCAGATAAACCGGCAGCACATCGGCAACCAAAGATAAACCTGCTAATTGCAACAGATAACCGAGCATTGCACCACATAAAGCCGCTATAACACCTAAGATCAGTAACAACCTAAGATAGATACCGCCCATAACCGGAGCGGCAAAGCCAAAACTCGCCATCACGGCCACAGTATCCTGGCGGCGACGGGCAAAACGACCTGCCGCCATCGCAACAGCCACACCCGACAAAATCACCGCTCCGATACTCGCCAGCTGCAGATAACGCTGCGCCCGATCCAAAGCCGAACCAACGGAAGGCCGGTCTTCCCGAATATCTAACAAACGGTGGGAGGGTTTCAACTGAGGTTCAAGCCAGTCTTTGAATGAATCAACACGCTGCAAGTCACCAGCAAACATATAGCGAAAACGTACACGACTGCCCGGTTGCACAACCCCCGTTTCAGCCACATCAGAAAAGTTAATCAATGAGCGGGGATTCAGACTCATAAATCCGCCGCTACGATCTGGCTCTTTATGAATAATCCGAGTAATGGTGAACAGTTTCTGACCAATTTCAACTTCCCCCCCAATAGTGGCATTCAGCGCCGTCAGCAACCGACGATCGACCCAAACTTCACCGGAAGCCGGTAACTTGCCATCGCTGTCCACATAATCTGCTGACACATCCTGAGGTTGTGTCCTAAAATCTTTTTCCAGCTCCAAACCACCTTTTAATGGGTAGCCTCCCCCTACAGCTTTTACTGCAGACAGCTGGAAACCATTATCACCGGCTACCATACTGGCAAACTCCAGTGTCGGTACCGCCTGAAGCCCCCGGTCACGAGCTTCCTGCAACCACCCCTCATCAATCTCACGAGGAGTGCGTAATACCAGATCGCCTCCCATTAACTGGCCCGCCTGCTGCTCCATACCCCGTTGCAGGCGGTCTGCAATAAAGCCGGTGAGTGCTACAGTCATTACAGCCAATACCAGCGCAGCGAACAAAAGATTCAGATCACCAGAACGCCACTCCCTTGCCAATAGTTTAAAAGCCATCGGCCATCGAGCAACCTTACCTTTTGTTCCTTTAAATACTGCTCCCTGAGTCATCTCACGCCTCCTCAGCAACAGCTTGCTCTTCGTGTAATAAGCCATCGCGCAGCGTTAATCTTCGCTGACAGTGCCGGGCCAGATTTGCATCATGGGTAACCAGAATCAGTGTTGTCTGATTCTCTTTATTCAGGGTGAACAGCAGGTCGATAATGGACTGGCCGGTTACACTGTCCAGATTTCCGGTAGGCTCATCAGCAAACAGTACCAAGGGGTCCCCTGCAAAAGCCCGGGCGATAGCAACCCGCTGCTGCTCTCCCCCGGAGAGCTGGCGTGGATAATGTTTGATACGCTGCCCCAGCCCAACACGTTCCAACCATTTTTGAGCGATAGCCTGATAATTTTTTTCTCCGGCCAGCTCCAGCGGCAACATGACATTTTCCAGAGCAGTAAGATGTTCAAGCAGCTGAAAGGACTGAAAAACAAACCCCACCTGCTGACGTATCTGTGCCCGCCTCTCTTCACTCAATCCACTCAACGGTTGACCGTTAAGCCAGATTTCACCATCTGTGGACTGATCGAGTCCCGCCAATAAACCCAGTAGGGTCGATTTACCCGCACCGGAACTTCCCAGAATAGCCACACTCTCACCAGCATAGATCTGACAGTCAATTCCCTGCAGAATATGCAGTGCCTGACCGTCAGCATCCGTGACAGTCCTGGCAAGCTGTTCGGTGCGTATAACGGATCTCATCTCTGTGTTAGCATTTTTCTCACGACGTTCGGAAGCAGGAGCATTCATGTCGATTCAACATCCTTTCACTGTTTATTGGGCAGCCGTCTGGCAGCGGTCTGCTAATCGTTCTACGCATCTGCTGCTGATCAGTTTGCTTTCAGTTCTTGCGCTACTTTTTTCTAATCTGGCTTCAGCTGCTGATAGCACCCCGAAAGAGCCCTATGGGACAATCCTCGTGCTGGGTGACAGTATCAGCGCTGGTTATGGATTGCGCCAGGGTGAAGGCTGGGTCAGCCTGCTGGAAAAACGCCTGCAAGCTCAGAACTACCCTTACCGGGTTATCAATGCCAGCATCAGCGGCGAAACAACTCAGGGTGGACTGACACGTCTGCCGGAATTACTCCGACAACACCAACCCAATCTGGTTCTGCTTGAATTGGGCGGTAATGACGGCTTAAGAGGGCTTCCCCTGCACCTGATGCAAAATAACCTCAGCCGTATGATCGATATGAGTCATCAGGCTAGTGCACAACCATTACTGCTGGGCATTCAGTTACCACCAAACTATGGTCGACGCTATACTGCGGCTTTTGCAGCAACATATCCTCAGCTGGCGGAACAGAAAGAGATCCCTGTCGTCCCCTTTATTCTGGAGAAAATCGCCATTTACCCTGATCTTATGCAAAGTGATGGAGTTCATCCCAAAGCAGAAGCTCAGCGTCAGTTGTTGGATAACATCTGGCCAACGCTGGAGGCTCTGCTGAAGCAGGCCAGGTAAATAACTTATTTCAGGCCGTTTCTGTCGCGCACCTCTAAACCTGCTCCGGCGCATCAACCTCTGTCATCAGGTTATCCCTGGCTTCAATCAGTTCGAAGCGGGGTTTTGTCTCGCCGGCAACATCAACCAGCTCACTGAACATGCTCGCGGGCCTAACCCACAGCCCGCGTTCACCATAAAGTGCACGATAAAGCACCAGTATTTCTTCTGTTTCACTATGCGTCACTTCGCCTATCACCAGATACTTCGAGCCTTTATAGTGCTGATAGATGCCACTCTGAATTACCATTTCGACTCCACCTAACTCTCCAGTATTATCCATTTCGTTACGAACCTAATGCCTTGAGTGCCGCTTTTTGTGCGGCCGTTTTATGCTGTTGGATCAGTAAACCACTAATAATAAAACCAAGACCGATCAGGGTTGACAGATAGATCGTTTCTCTCAACAGGAAATAAATCAGGACCAACGAGATAAAAGGCGCTAAAAAAATCAGGTTACTGATTTTGGCCGTTTGCGATATCAATCGCATCGCCGTTAACCAGCAGACAAACGCCAGACCCATCTCAAAAATACCGATATACGCCGCTGCTGCAAGGCCCTGATAGCCCGGCAATACCAACAGCCCCTGATAACTATTAATGAATAACAAAATAGGTAGTGCCATAACAAAGTTCAGCATTAAACCTACCACAGGCTCCCTCTGATCTTTTGTATTCAGAATCCAGTACCCAGCCCAAATCAGCGTGCTGAACAGCGCCAAACCGACACCTGGCAGGTTACTGAACTCCAACCCCAGAACATCTCCCCGGGTTGCAATAACCAGCACCCCACCGTAACAGACCAGCCCCGCGAGCATATCCTGCAGTCTGACTTTTTGTCCTAAAAAAGGCACCGAAAGAAACGCCAAAGTCAGCGCCCATGAGTAGTTCAGTGACTGAGCTTCCTGTGCCGGCAACAAGTCATAGGCGGCAAAAAGCACCACATAGTAAAGCGCAGGATTTAAAGCGCCATACAAAAAGGATGCCCACCACTGAGTAAGCGTAAGCTCCCTGATATGGTGCCACTTTTTCTGTATCGTCACCGTCAGCAATAAGGTAATAATAGAAAAAACAGCAGCCCATAGCAGTAACTGCACAGGCGCCAAATCCCGCAGTCCCAGCTTGAAAGCGATAGCGACAGTCGACCACATCAGAACAGCTGTTAAAGCGAAAATATAAGCACGTTTATCCTGCAGCTGTTGGCTGTTGCTCATATAAAACTCCTGAGAATAAAGTACGCCAAAGAGCCCGGCGCTAACAAAAGGTAATATTGGGGTGCATTCAGTCAGGTGCTATAGTTCTTTACCTTATTTACAGAGGTGTTAATGGCTTGCCTGTTCACTTTTAGCAAAAAGCGCCTCTTTAATAGCAACGGAGACCCTGATGACCACTTCAGCCCCTAAAAGCACCTTCACTTTGAGTGATATCCAGGCTGAGCAGCACGAATTCCGCCAAAGTTGTAAAACACTTATCCTGGCTACAATCAATGACGAGCAATGGCCAGAAGCCAGCTACGCCCCATTTATCGAAGATGAATCCGGGAACCACTACATCTTCGTTAGCGAACTGGCCCCCCACACACAACATCTGCTGAACAACAACAAAGTTTCCTGGATGCTGATTGACGATGAGCAAAACACCCGCCAGCTTTTTGCCCGTCAGCGTTTCACCTGTATCGGTTATGCTGAGGTGATCCCCAGAGACGCGGCTGAATTTGCCGACAGACTGAATCAGATGCAAGAGCGCTTTGGGGAAATTATTGATCTCCTGAAAGGTTTGAAAGATTTTCAACTCCTGAAACTTATCCCAAAGCGCGCCAGCTATGTTCGAGGCTTTGGTCAGGCTTATGCACTTTCCGGAGAAGGCCTCAATCAGATAGAGCACCTAAAGCGGTAAGTCTAGCGCCGCTCTTTATCCACCCGGGAAGCGACAGGGGTATCGGAATGCCCCAGGGAGCGCTCCGGATCAATTGCATCCCGGATACGCTGCTTAATCTCTTTTGCTTCAGGGAAACCGGCATCAGCTTTGCGCTCCCAAAGCAGAATATCATCCAGCCAGATCTCGTATCGACCACCCGTTGATGGTGCTAATGCCACTTCAGCCAAATCATCACTAAACGTATGCAGAATCTCTTGAGCGATCCAGGCCGCCCGCAACATCCAGTTGCATTGTGTACAGTAAAAGATCGTAACTTTAGCTTTTGTCAGCATAGAAAAGGCTCCGCATCAAACAAAGAACATCAAAAAAAGAGATTCAGGAAACAGGCATGGTGCAATAATTAGTATTATTGATTGCTGGAAACAACAAACCCCCAGCTCAGGGAACCAGGGGTTTGCGTAACAACCCTAAGGCCGTCCACATAGGAAAAGGAAAAGTATTATCCGTCTGCGTTAATCTTACTCACAATCGCGGCCAATGACTCAGCTGCTTTATCGTTATCAACCTGACAGGTGCCAGCATTCATATGACCACCACCGCCATACTGCAGGCAAAGCTCACCCACATTAGTGTTGGAACTGCGATCCAGAATTGATTTCCCGACAGCAAAGACAGTGTTCTGCTGCTTCAGCCCCCACAGAACGTGAATCGAGATATTACACTCAGGATACAGGGCATAAATCATAAAGCGGTTGGTTGCCCAGATAGTGTCTTCATCACGCAGATCCAGAACCACCAGGTTTCCATGAACAGTGCTGCAACGTTTGATCTGCTCAACGGCTTTAGCTTCCTGCTCAAAATAGAGTTCAACACGCTCTTTAACATCTTCAAGCTTCAGAATGTCGTCAATTGTGTGGTTTGCACAATAGTCAATCAGCTGCATCATCAGCTGATAATTTGAGATCCGAAATTCACGAAAACGTCCTAAACCGGTACGGGCATCCATCAGGAAGTTCATCAGAACCCATCCCTCAGGTTTTAGAATCTCCTCACGACTGAACTGAGCAGAGTCGCCTTTATCCACTGCCTCCATCATATCATTCCAGGAAACAGGGAATTTATCTGCACCGCCGTAGTAGTCATAAACAACACGTGCAGCCGATGGCGCATCAGGATCAATAATGTGATTATCGATACTGCTGTCGTTACGCAGAGTCTCACTCAGATGGTGGTCAAAAGCCAGGTAACAGCCCTTCACATACGGTAGGTTGGTGGTGATATCCGAACCTGTAATTTCAATTTTACCATCCTGCATATCTTTAGGATGCACAAACAAAATATCATCAATCATATCCAGATGCTTCAGCAGCACCGCACACACCAGACCGTCAAAATCACTGCGCGTAACCAGTCGGAACTTTTGACCAGACATCAGCCTCTCCTGTCTCTTTTTCGGGCACGCTCAAGCGGCGTGCCTCCCCTGTTTCTGTTCTGGAGCTAAACATATCATTTATCAGCACCTCAGAGAATAAAACACACTGATTAAAAACAATAGCAGTATGGATAATGTTCATTCTAGCGCAAAAGGTGGTGTATATTATGAATATCCCTCAAAAAGCATCTGATAGGGCATCTAAGTCGCCACCACACTCTTCTGATGCCTTGCCAGCCAGAAAAGAGAAAACAGCATAATAATCAGCAATGGAATGGGAAGCAGGTTCACCCATTGCCAACCTAAGCCATGAATAACCTGTCCGGCATATAACGACGCCACTGCCTGCAAACTAAAAACAGCAAAATCATTCACAGCCTGGGCTTTATAGCGCTCTTTGTGATCATAATAGCGTGTTAGCAGTGTTGTAGAACCAACAAACAGAAAGTTCCAGCCAATGCCCAGTAAGACAAGCGCCCACCAATAGTGCATCACGTCATGACCACTCAATGCAACAACACTACAAGCCAGTAACAATACAGTGCCCGCACCCATAACCCGGTGAATGCCCAGGGAGCCTATAATCAATCCCGTCAGCAGAGATGGAAGGTACATAGCTGCCACATGGCTTTGAATAACCCGAGCCGTGGCCTCAAGAGAGTGGCCATCCATCACATGCATACTGATGGGTGTCGCTGTCATGATAAAACTCATCACCGCATAAGCCGTTACACCACCTAAAACAGCAATAAAGAACCCTGGGCGGCCCAATAAAGCCGCCACAGACGGCTTGTGATGTTCATCGTCTTCAGCCTTAAGACTCTGCGTCGGACGAATTAATAACAGTAGTATCAAAGCAAGGACAATCAGCCCGGACAGAACAACAAAAGAGCCAACAAATTTTTGCTCAAACCAATGAGCTGCAACCTGAGCCAGTTCAGGACCAATAAAAGCTGCGACAACCCCACCAACCAAAACAAAAGAAATCGCCTTGCCTGCCTGTTCCGGAGACGCACTCTCAGCGGCAGCAAAACGGTACTGCTGAATAAAAGCCAAATGGAAACCAACCAGTGCGGTTGCTGTCACAAAGAGCGCAAAAGAATGGATGCTCAAGGCAAATGCAGCCAGTAAGTTTGCAACTACGCCGCCGCAGGCTCCAAGTATAAAGCCTCGCTTTCGTCCCAGTCGCTGCATAATCATGGCAGCAGGAATGGTACTTAGGGCTGTGCCAATAACCATAAAGGCGACCGGCAGGGTTGCCAGCCGAGGATCAGGAGCCAAGTCCCCCCCAATCAGGCCACCGATAAAGATAACAACGGGCGCAGCGGACATCGCAAGTGACGAGGCTAATGCCAGCAGCAATACGTTACGAAGGTTCACAAAAGCTCCTTTTGCCAATTAAATTAGAGTGTTAGCTTGAAATTTTGTTAAATAGACCGCATTTTGTCGCCAAGTTATACATAAAAAGCTGCATTTGATTGCAAAGATATACAATTCACACAGCAATAAGCATGTTAGGATTGTTTTCAACAGAGTGAGTAATACTGCAGGGATTTGCAGGCTAATACCACAGGGTTTAAATTTAGAATGAAAGGGGATTGTGCATCATGCAACTTACCCGTCAAACAGATTATGCCATCCGGGTTCTTATGTTCCTTGGTGTGCAGCAGTCTGACGAACTGGTAACAATCAGTGATATCGCGCATCATTTTGAAATTTCGCGCAATCATCTGATGAAGATTGTTCACAAGCTAGGCCAGCTGGGCTATATCCAGACTGTCCGTGGTAAGTATGGCGGCATGCGTATCAACATGGAAGCAGAAGAGATTTCTATTGGTCAGATGATTCGTGACTTTGAAACATCTCTGGAAATTGTCGACTGTGAAAAATTAATATGCCCACTAACCGGCTCATGTGATATGAAACCTATGCTAAAGAAAGCACGCGATGCTTTTCTTGGCGTTGTTGATCAGTATACATTACGTGACTTACTCAAAAACCCAGCGGATATCCGCACGCTGTTGGGTCTGGATCTAAAAGAGGGTGAACTTCCGGTACAGGTAATGGCAGTTTCCTGACCTGAGAACAGAACCTCTATACTCAAAAACGGCACGATAGCTTTCATCGTGCCGTTTTTTTGTTCAGATCTCAAGGCGGCGTCAGATAACCGCAACGATTCCCCCCAGAATCGCTGCAACCCATAAAGGTACGGCGGCCTGAAGTGTCAGAGCTTTGCCACCAATTACAGCAGCCATCGCCCCTTTCAGAATCGAATTAACAATCGCTGCAATCACAATACCCAGCATAGCAGTATTCAGCATCAGTCCATCCCGACTCATACCCGATAGTGACAGGTTGATTGGATCAACATCCGCAATGCCACTGGCAGCCGCCAAAATCAGAATTCCTGTATCACCGACATTTTCTTTTAACGCACTGCTAAGCAACAGAATCAGAGCCAATAGTGCACCAAAGCCTAATGCCGATGCTAAGGACAGAGGTTTCGATGGCGGCGTCACATCATTGGGTACCACTTTATTGCCCTGATAAAGCAGAAACAGAGCCGGAAGATAAACCACAACACTCATCACTAGTACCGGTAACAGTAGAAGGGGCACCAACTCCGGGTTAATAACGCCTGCAACCAATAACACTCTGGGAAACATAGTGCCACAGGCAAATAAAATCCCGGCAGCCAATAACGGGGTTGCTTCTTTCGAATCCCTTGCCATTCTGGAAAACTGAAGTGTCAGCGCCGTAGAAGAAACCAACCCTGCAAACAGTGCCGTCAGCATAATACCTTTGCGTGCACCGATGATTTTCATGGCAAAATATCCCACAAAAGAGATACTCGATATGAGAACCACCATCCACCAGATCTCATAGGGGTTCAGTGCCAACCAAGGCCCCATTGCTGCATTCGGTAGGATTGGCAGAACAACCACGGATATAATCAGTAACTCTAATGCGGCCCAAAGCTCTTTTTTCTCCAGCAACCAAAGCCAACGGTGTAATACACTCTTCAGGCTCAGCAGCAAGGTCGTCACCACAGTTGCCGCTGATGCCTCCACCGGATACCCCTGCATTACTAAAGCACCAAAGCTAAAAGCCAACAAAGCCGAGATCAGTGAGGTCAGCGAGACATCATTTCCGGGCTTGTTCTGGTGTTGAATATAAGATGCGGTCAAAGCTCCCGTTAGTCCCAGAAAAAAAATCCCCAGAAGATAACCATTTGCGCCTTCAGATAACATAGAGCCTACAGCCCCCAAAAGGGCAATTAGGCCATAGGTTCTCAACCCTGCAACGCGGGAACCATCCTGCATCTCCCGGGTTCGCCAGCCCCGTTCAACCCCGATCAACAACCCCAGAGATAGCGCAACAGCCATCAATCCCATAGAGTGTGTATCACTTATCTGCACAAAAAAGACTCCTGTAGCGTCCCACTGAAACCAGGTGAAAACTATCACCGTAAGCCCTGAGTATAAAACGGCATACCAGCTTACTAAAGTACGCTATTTCCCGCTTAAGTATATTGGCTATTTACAGTAACATACACGGGGTCAGGCATTACCAGTAGCCATTCGGCTTGCTCAAAATCGTTCTAATGAAATGCAAACACGTTTCAGTTTAAGCAGATATCGGTACAAAGATTTTCCACCGGCATTTCATTGCGTTACATATTCAAGGATTAGTTGGCTTTATGAAAATTCGTACTTTTTTTACCCATTGGGGTGCAGCACTAACACTCAGCCTCAGCTCCCTTGCTCTGGCTGACATCAGTCTGACCTATCAGTCCCAGGCCAACCCTGAGCACCGTAGCACCATCCTGGTCAGTGAAGACTTTATTCGCTTTGAAAACCCGATGGCACCTGAGTTTTTTATGCTATTTGATGCTAAACGGCAGCATATGACGCTGGTGGACAGTGATAAGCGCAGCTACAGTATTCTTGATCGTGAAACCCTGGAAAGCCTGTCCGAGCAGATAGAAGTGACCCGTCGCGCTATCATGGCAGAACTGAAAGCCGGAATGAAAGTTGCGAATGCCGAAGAAAAAGAGCAGATGGCGATGATTTTGGAACAGATTCAACAGCTGGCTCAGGCTCCCCAAAAGCAACTTGTTGAATATCAGCCTATGAATAAAGAACAGGAAGTTAACGGCTATACCTGCCAAATGATCGAAGCCGTGGTGAACGGCGAGGCACAAGCCAGATTATGTGTTACAAAATCATCCGTTGTCGGTATCCCTGACAGCGTAATGAGTACGCTTGAGTCTTTTCATAATTTTTCCAGTGGTGTTCACCAGCAACTCAATCCAGGTGATACAACAGAACTGCTTTTTGTAATGAACAGTAAGAACCAACTGCCAGTCTCTATTGAACGTACTTACCCTATCAGTGCAGCAGACGAGTACCGACTAACGGATGTACAAACCTTAACTATTCCGGCATCGGCCTTTAAAGTACCCGCAGCCTTTGAGGCGAAAGATATCGAAGATGCCTTTATTGTCGAATAGCACCTTCACAGCGGGAATGTAGTTTTTTTATTCCGGCTTTAATTTTTTCTTTACCAGAAATAATTTTCCGTCTATATAAGCATGGAAAATCAACCTTTTTTCTGGAGAGACTTATCAATGGGCCGTGAAGACGTATCCTTTGATGATACCGATGATATTTTTGATGACACTGACGATGCTATTTCAAAGGATGATGAAGAAATAGAGCTAAGCAAGCATGCAACGTCGCAGGATAAGCGCCGCATCATCGAAGACCGACTAGAGCAAAGAATGCTACAGCGGAATATTAGTGACTATTATGACTTTGACGATTTAGACGGTGATTAGATAGACATAAATAGAGAGATCTCTTAACGGGCCACCCCGTCAGGAAAGCACCTGATTATCTGGGGTTTATCAGTGTTAAACTGTTATACCCCAGTTATTCCGATCAATTTTCCGGACCCTTTCCATGTTTATATTCATGCAAAATCTGGCGTTGAAACTCCATCATACGATCGATATTTGCCTCAAGGCGCTCCAGCCGTACTTCCATACTATCAATCCTGCTCAGTAGCTCCACCTCTTTATCTGCAACCTCTTCCTCTTCTCTGGACAAAAAATAGACAGAAAAACTAGCCGTCAGCAAAGAGAAAAGTCCAACCCCCAGAAGAATCAGAAAAGCCCCCACCAGCTTACCTGCAGGACTGATGGGTACGATATCACCGTATCCTACTGTTGTTATCGTCACCAACGCCCACCATATACCATTCCACGGGGTATCAATGGCCGGGTCGATAATTGAGATCAGCGTACCTGAAAGGCCCACAAAAACCGCACTGACCAAAAGTGTCGTTCCCAGATTATTACGGGCTAATATGGCGCGAACTGTCGACCCCATAGGCATCAGTAAGGACAAAATCAGGATAATCCTAAGCATTCTGAGTATGCTGATCATAGAGCTGTCTCCCCAAAGAATGGGCAAGCCCAGCACCAGAATCACTAAATTCATCCAGTTCGTTCTCAGATAGCGCAACTTACGATCCGCTAACAGGGTTAACAACACTGTCTCGGCTAAGAAAAACAGCCAGATGATAATGTCACTGAGATGGTGAAGACGAGGATTAATCTCTTTAGTCAGGCTCAGATACCAAGTAATCAGCATCCACAGAGCAAGAAATAACATCGGCCATTCCAGCCGTTGCGCCCAGCGTCTTGCCCCTGGATTCTCATCTCCTGCAATACCGGCCAACCCCAGCCAACGACCAAGAGAGGATGAAGACTTCAAAGCAGTCATCGAACTAGCTACCCTTGCTCCGCTACAGTCCGGGAGGTGCTCAGTATTCTTTTACCCCACCAGAGACCAAACAGCATGCTCGGACCCCACATCAGAATACCGTAAATCACCGGAGGTACAGACATCACACTACTTCCCAGAATAGCACCGGTAATCAGCAGTGCAGTGCCACCATTCTGAACGCCAACTTCTATACCAATTGTCAGCTGCTGAGGCACATTCAGGCCATTAACCCGAGCAAACAGATAACCTAAACAAAGTGCCAAACTATTGAGGACAATCACAGGCCAACCGACAGCCGCCAAAAATTCAGGCATCTGAGCCCAGTGTTTTGTCACAATCCCGATAATAACCATCGCCAGAAAGCTAATGGAAAGCGGCTTGACCACCTTCGCTAGTTTTTGGCTCAATTCAGGCTTTTTGGCGTGCAGCCACATCCCGATGGAAACAGGTACAACCGTAATCACAAACAGGCGCAGCATAGTTTCAGCAATCGGAAGCTCAATGGACTGGGACGAACCCAGCCAGTAATTCAGGGATAGCTGAGTCAGCAGCGGCATCGTGAAAGGGGTAATAACTGAAGCAAAAGCGGTCAGTGTAATAGACAGCGCCACATCACCGCGACTCAGGAAAGTCATCATATTAGAGGTGGCACCACCCGGAGCAAAGGAGATCACCATCAGGCCCACGGCCAGCTCAGGAGGCAGGCGGAACAGAGTTACCACGCCAAAAGCCAGCAGAGGAACAAACAACAACTGCCCGGTTAAGCCAGCCAGTACTGCGCGAGGCCATGTAAATACACGACCAAAGTCAGCAGGCCGTAGCGTCATCCCCATTCCGAGCATGATAATAAAAAGAGCAGCAGGCAGAACCACTCCTAACAGTATTCCGTTGGACATGCTCTAGCCTCCTCTCTACCCTTTTGACTGTTACTAACCTGCAGCGTCTTCCAGGTCATCAATGCTGGCGGACTTCATCCCATTTTCATAGTCCAGATCAAACACCATAACGGCCGGTGACAATTCAATGAACTGCTCAAACTGCGCGACTGTCAGCTCTGGCCATGAAGACTCATCGTCTTCCCAGGACTTCAGTTCGTTCTCCAGAATGTTCAGCCAAAATTCCTCGGTCATCTCACGCAGCTGCTCTTCATCCTCAATCTCAGGAATCAGATAAACCGTTGCTTCTTCGTTAACATCTGCCAACGTTAAAGGCTCACTGCCATCATCAAGCTTGTTGATCCAATCAACAAATGCCTGAGTCAGTTTTACCGTCATTGCAGAACGATTCAGCATTTTCATTGTGTATCTCCAGACAGTTCTTACGAACCTGAAAAAAACATTTGGCCAAACTAATAAGCCGTCTCAATAAATAAAACCCCGGTATCCAGAGAATACCGGGGTTGTGGATTACTTCGAATCCGCTTCTGGTCGCATATGCGGGAACAGCAGCACATCGCGGATCGACGGTGCGTTGGTAAACAGCATCACCAGACGGTCGATACCAATACCTTCACCGGCGGTTGGTGGCAAGCCGTATTCCAAAGCACGGATATAGTCCTGATCGTAGTACATCGCTTCATCATCACCGGCATCTTTCTCAGCAACCTGCTGCTCAAAACGCTCGGCCTGATCTTCTGCGTCATTCAGCTCTGAGAAACCGTTAGCGATCTCACGCCCCCCTACGAAGAACTCAAAACGATCGGTTACGAATGGGTTCTCATCGTTACGACGGGCCAGTGGAGAAACCTCAGCCGGATATTCGGTGATAAAAGTGGGCTGCATCAGTTTATGCTCAGCCACCTCTTCAAAAATCTCGGTGTGGATCTTACCTAAACCCCAGATCGGCTTAACATCGATCTTCAGGGACTCTGCAACCTGCGTGGCAGCTTCCAGATCCTGCAGGCTTTCTTCAGTGATCTGAGGCGCATGCTTCAGGATCGCCTCGATCATAGTCATACGTTCAAACGGCTTACCGAAATCATAGGTATCTTCCTGATACTGAACCACAGTATCACCCAGCACATCCTGAGCGATGGTACGCAACATATCTTCAGTCAGATCCATCAGATCCTTGTAGTCTGCGTATGCCTGGTAGAACTCAAGCATAGTGAACTCAGGGTTGTGACGGGTTGAAAGGCCTTCGTTACGGAAGTTACGGTTAATCTCGAATACTTTCTCAAAGCCACCTACAACCAGACGTTTCAGATACAGCTCAGGGGCGATACGTAAGAACATACCGCGATCCAACGCATTGTGATGGGTAATAAACGGACGTGCCGTTGCACCACCCGGAATCACCTGCAGCATCGGTGTTTCCGCTTCCATATAGCCACGCTGGCTCAGGTAGTTACGGATACCACTTACCACTTTAGCCCGGATCTCAAACACCTTACGGGATTCCTGATTCATAATCAGGTCCACATAACGCTGACGATAGCGCATCTCCTGATCAGTCAGGCCATGGAATTTGTCCGGCAGCGGACGCAGAGATTTGGTCAGCAGCTCACACTCTTCGATGTAAACATACAGATCACCTTTACCAGACTTATGAACCGGGCCGGAAGCACCAACAATGTCACCAAAATCCCAGCTCTTGATATCAGCGCGCACTTCTTCCGGAAGATTCTTCTTATCTACGTACAGCTGAATCTGGCTGCTCATGTCCTGGATCACGATAAAAGGCCCACGCATACGCATGATACGACCAGCAACAGATGCCTTACGGTTCAGCTTTTCAAGCGCTTCCTTATCCTTGTCACCCAGCTCTGCCTGCAGTTCTGATGCCAGAGCATCACGGCGGAAGGTGTTCGGGAAAGCGTTGCCTTTTTCGCGACGCTCAGCCAGCTTGGCGCGACGCTCAGCGATCAGCTTGTTCTCTTCTGCCGCCGCGGCTGCGCTATCTAAGGGAGTGTCTTGCTGCTGTTCTGTAACCATGGGTCTTTATCATCCAAAACATAGGTCAATCGGATTATTCAGCGCGAACCTGAGTTCGCACGCTTATCTGCAGAGATGTAACAGTGGTTACAGCCCCTGCTTCAGGCTCGCTTCAATAAAGCGATCCAGATCGCCATCAAGAACCGCCTGAGTATTACGGTTCTCAACGCCAGTACGAAGGTCTTTAATACGGGAATCATCCAGTACGTAGGAGCGGATCTGACTGCCCCAGCCAATATCAGACTTGGTATCTTCCAGAGCCTGCTTCTCAGCATTACGCTTCTGCATCTCCAGCTCATACAGTTTTGCCTTCAGCTGCTTCATCGCACGATCTTTGTTCGCATGCTGTGAACGCTCAGTCTGACAGGACACCACGACATTGGTTGGCTCATGGGTGATACGAACCGCAGAATCAGTGGTGTTAACATGCTGACCACCGGCACCCGAGGAACGGTAGGTATCGATACGCAGGTCCGCCGGATTAATATCTACTTCAAAACTGTCATCAATTTCAGGCGCCACAAACACTGAAGAGAAAGAGGTATGACGGCGACCACCAGAGTCAAACGGTGATTTACGCACCAGGCGATGAACACCAGTCTCGGTACGCAGCCAGCCGTAAGCATACTCGCCTTCAAAGCGCACGGTCGCACTCTTGATGCCCGCCACTTCACCGGCGGACACTTCAATCAGCTCAGTTTTAAAGCCGTGAGCATCGCCCCAGCGCAGGAACATGCGCAACATCATATTGGCCCAGTCCTGAGCCTCAGTCCCGCCGGAACCAGACTGAATATCAAGATAGGCATTGCTCTCGTCCATTTCGCCGGAGAACATACGACGAAACTCCAGCTTTTCCAACTGAGCTTTCAGGTCATCCAGCTCGCTCTGAACCTCTTCTGCTGTTGCTTCGTCATCTTCCTCGACCGCCATATCCAGCAAATCACGGGCATCCACAAGCCCTGTATCCAGGTTATCGATTGTTTCAACCACCAACTCCAGACCCGCCCGTTCTTTACCCAGGGCCTGAGCGCGCTCTGGCTCATTCCAGACCTCGGGCTGCTCCAGCTCACGGTTTACCTCTTCTAAGCGGTCTTTCTTTTCAGCGTAGTCAAAGATACCCCCTAAGAACGTCTGTCCGCTCAGACAAGTCCTTAATGAGGTTGTTGATCGGGTTGATTTCTAACATAGTACTTAAAATCCGCAAATAGATACGCGCAACAAAACATGGCGCGTTGAAAACTGAGTGTTAAAAAAACAAGGGCGTAATTCTAACGAATCCCCCTCTGACCTACCAGTAATACCCTCTCCGATACAGCCCAGACCTATAAAATATAAGCATCTGCCATGAATTCAGCCGTCAATAAAACGAATAAATCATCTTTACACCACAGAACACCATTACGAAGAACGCATAAATGATAAGATGCCCTTAATATGAAGTGATTAGCAGATGCACGCTTGGCCATCTCCATGGCAAAATAAGTCAATGACTCAGCGGTAGGAAGAAAGAGATGCAGATCAAGGTGAAGCCAGTATCCGGACACAGATTAGAGATTCAGCTGGCGGAAAGTCAGTTACTCCTCTCGGAAAAACTCTGCCAGGAAATGCGTGACGCTCTGGTTGCACAGATTGAACAGTTTGCCCTGCATCCGAAGTCACGATGGGCAGAAGCTCGTGATCAGTTCCAGCGATTGCAGCCTGCATTATCCCATCTTGAACAGTTTAATGATAACGAGCTGGCACTGCTGTTACGCGAGTTTGATTTCACTCTGCTCTACCGTGTCGCGCAAAACAAGCACATGGACAGCCTGCTGGCTAAGCTGGAAAACGCTTTGGGACGCAGAGAGATCGACCGCCTGACACAGAGCGCTGAGAAACTGCCACTTAAGCCCTTATGGGAAGTAAATGAACGAATTCAGGGCCTGATACGCACCATCGAGCGTATGGCTGACGAAGGTGAGATACGTCCACCGCGAATGAATATTAAGGACAATGCTGATGCCGCACCGGTAGCTCTCTCTTCAAGCACCGATGCAGCTTTTATCCGCCAGCTGCTGAAAAAGCTGGATAGCTTCCCAGAAAAAGCCTTGTTTGCTGTCTTTAAACAAGTCCCCCCGCGCCAACTGGCTAAACTCTGGTTTATCTGCGAAGAGATGTCTGAAAGTAGCCTGTTAGCTAAATTTAACAAGCTGGTACCTGAGCCGATGCGGGAAAAACTAAAACCCGCTAAACCGCAACAAATTACACCTGCTGATGCACGTAAAACAGCTCAGCTAGTTATCGAAGTGGTTAAAGCTCTGCAGAAAAAGAAAACCGCTGCCTCCCCGAAAGGCTCTGGCCCAATCCTTGTTTAATTAAGCTGTACTGGTTTTATCAGGAGTAACCGCATGAGTTTTGAAGTATTCACATTAGGTGAGCACCGTTATAAAGTCAGTAAGGACTTCTACTCTGTTCAGCTGGAACTGATCCACGCTATAGAGCTGATTTCTAAATTGGACGAACAGCTGGGCCTGAACCCGCCACAGTCTCAGGGTGAGCCTAACTTTATCCACCTGGGGCGCAAACTACTGACCACGCTGACACACATGGATAGTAAAAGCATGCAGACGCTCATGCATACAGCATCCCGGGATCAGCTGGTTGACATCATGCGCACAGTAAAAGGCACCAAGTTGGAAAACCGCCTGATGACTCACACAACCAAACGCAATCGTCAGGCGATTCAGTCCGATGTACTCTACAATCAAGCCATCAAGCCGGTAGAAGCCCTACGTGCCTACACCGACTTCTTTGCACTGGTAGAGCACCTGATTGATACTGAACAAATCACGCTTATCGACCCAAGCGGCGAGTATTACTGATAATATAGAAAGCAAACAGCCCCGTTAACACTATCAAACAGCCCCGTTAACACTATAGTTATCGGGGCTGTTGTTGTGCTCACGAGCAATTAACGGCGGTTCTTACGCTCGGTACGCGCTTCTTTGGTCAGGTTCAGCTGACGATCTTTCGCTTTCTGACGATCATCCTTGTCGCTATTGTCGTAAGGATTATGACCTGAACGGAATTCAAAGCGAATCGGCGTCCCCTTAACCTTCAAAACTTTACGGAAGGTATTGGTCAAATAACGCTTATAACTTTCAGGAATCGAGTCTGTCTGACTACCATGCACAACAATAATGGGTGGATTCTTACCCCCCTGGTGTGCATAGCGCAACTTGATACGGCGACCACGGACAATCGGCGGCTGGTGCTCCTTGACCACGTCTTCCAGAATCGTGGTCAGACGATTAGTCTGCCAGTGGCTCATGGCGGATTGAAAGGCATTGTTAATCGACTTGTACAGATGACCAACACCGGTTCCATGCAGTGCTGAGATAAAGTGAACATCCGCGTAATTGACAAAACCCAGACGACGATCCACGTCCTCTTTGATCTTGTCCTTCACATCAACATCCAGTCCATCCCATTTATTCACCGCAATAACCAGTGCACGGCCACTTTGCAGCACAAAGTCCAGCAAATGTAAGTCCTGCTCAACAATTCCAGTACGGGCATCAATCACCATTACAGCGACGTTACACTCACGTACCGCTTCCAGCGTTTTGATGATGGAAAACTTTTCTGCTATCTCGGTCACATTCTTACGGCGACGGATACCTGCGGTATCAATCAGAGTATATTCCTGACCGTCACGCTCGAAAGGAATCGAAATTGCATCCCGCGTGGTCCCCGGCTGATCATAGACCACCACACGCTCTTCACCTAAAATACGGTTTACCAGTGTGGATTTGCCCACATTCGGGCGACCAATAACACCAATACGCACCCCTTTATGCTTCAGCTGATCATGCAGCTCATCCTCTTCCTCATTTGGCTCAGGAAAGGGCTCAAGGATATGCTGGATCATTGCTGTGACGTTACGACCATGGGCCGCAGCAATTGCAATCGGGCTGCGCTCCATCCCCAGAGCGTAGAACTCAGCAACAATCACATCAGGGTCAGCGCCATCGGTCTTGTTAACAATCAGCCAGGCATCTTTACCTTTTTCACGCAGGTGCTGGGCGATCATCTGATCAGCAACCGTTAAACCTGCACGTCCATCCACCAGAAAAAGAACGATATCAGCTTCTTCAATTGCTAGTAAGGACTGACCAGCCATCGCCGAGTCGATACCATTTTCATCGCCACTGATACCGCCTGTATCAATTACAATATAAGGCTTACCACCGACTTTCCCCTCACCATATTTCCGGTCACGGGTCAGGCCTGCAAAGTCCGCAACCAGTGCATCACGGCTACGGGTCAGACGGTTAAACAGTGTTGATTTGCCCACATTAGGGCGGCCCACCAGGGCAATAACAGGATTCATTCAGGTATCTTCAGTTCTTCAACAGGTGTGCTCAGGCACACACAAAAAATGTCACGCTGCTGCCGCTATCAGCCACAGCCAGGGAAAGCCCGAAGCTCCCCATTTTTACTGACGTTCAATCGCCATAAGGCGACCGTTCACCGCTACAGCGTATAATGTTTTTTCAGTGGCAATCAAAGGCTGCTCAATACCACTGGCATCTGCAGCGATACGCCCGACCACATGTCCATCAGTCAGCGAAATAAGGTGGATAAAACCTTCATAATCCCCCACAGTCAAAGTGTCTCCCCAGACAACAGGAGCCGTCAGTCGGCGACCGCCCAGAGCATCCTGGTTCCAGAGAACACCTCCGGTACGTGCATCCAGCGCAACAATATTACTGCCTTCATCAACATAGAGAATATTACCAAAGCCCTCTACTGCCGGATAAAAGCTCGAATCTTTGCGTTCCCATATACCGCGACCGCTGGATGGGTCCAACGCAATCAGGCGCCCCTGATAACTGGTCACCACCAGCATCCCCTTGCTTGTAAGAAGAGGTTGGCCATCAACATCTACCAGGCGTTCTATATCGGTTCGACCGGATGGTACAGCAGCACGCACATCCCAAGCCAGCTGACCATTACGGTTATCCAGTGCAACAACACGTCCATTAGCGAAGCCCGCAAACGTTGCTGAAGGCACAACCAAAGGTGTCGCCGTACCATGAAGTGTCAGCAGGGGTTCTGAGCTTTCATAGTTCCACAGAATACGTCCCGTCAGCTCATCCAGCGCTGAAACCTTGCCTGCCGCAGTCTGAACAACCAGTTGACGGCTCGCATCATTCACCTGAGGCGGTGTCATAATCTGCGTACTCAGACGAGTGCGCCACAACACCTCGCCACCACTGGCCGAGAGCGCAATGACCTCTCCATTCTGAGTACCAAAATAAAGCTGCCCCCGATTATAGCTCAGGCCAGAACTGGCTCCTGCATCAAGATCTGCTGTCCACAGGAGAGCACCGGTCGAAGCCTGCCAGGACTTAAGGTTACCCCCACGGTCAATCGCATAAATATTCCCACCGGAAACAACGGGCGGTAACATATACCCCAGCTCACCAGGCCCTTTTCCCGCAAAGTCCTGCCAGACAATATCCAGCTCAACCTGCTCATCAAAATCAGTCAGATCCTTAGGTGGATACTGAGGCTCCGGCAAACTGCCGCAAGCAGTCAGGAGTAAAGCCAGAACCGGTGTCAGCCAGCGCAACATATCAGGCTCCCAGATCTGCCAGTTTCATATCAATAACCGGGCGTGCAACTCCAGATGCGTTAAAAGCCGCTTTAGCTTTCTCATAAGCAACCCGAGCAGCATCCTTATCATTCATTTCGGTCAGGATATCGCCTTTTAACTCTTCGGCATTACCTGTGTAAGCATCTGTTTCCAGTGCACCCAGAAGATCCAGTGCTTGCTGGTTTTCACCTTGCTGCCAAAGAACCTGGGCCTGACGAACACCGGAAATTTCCTTAATCAGCACACTCTCAGTTTCAGTATTCAGCTTTTTCAATACAGCCGCCGCTGCATCATACTGCTTATCATCAGCCAGAAGTTTAGCTTCAAAAAGAGCAGCGTAATCAGCGTACAGAGAACCCATATGTTCAGTCTGCAGGGTTACAGCCAAGTGTTTGGCCGTAGCGCGCTCATCATCTGTCATTTCAGGCTTGTTCATCACATCAATCAACTGTTCATAAGCAGAAGACGCAGCCTCAGCTTTTGACTGTTGATCTGCTTGCCACCACTTCCAGCCACCAACAACTGCAACGGCCAGAATCAAGCCCGCGATGAGGGATTTTCCATTATCCGCCCACCATTTCTTCATCAATTCAATCTGTTCTTCTTCGGTACGTAACTCAGACACCGGGTATCTCCTGTGACAATGTCACCCTGAAACCAGCTCAAAACCCAAAGGCTTAGACCAGGTCGAAAATTATTAACATAGGCTTATAGCCGGGATTCCTGCAAAAACTCAATCAGACCTGAAAGGCTGACTGTTTCCTGATCCCGGGCTTCGCGCAGAAATTTAACAGCCACTTCTCCGTTGGCAACTTCACTCTCACCAAGAATCAGTGCGATCACTGCACCGCTTTTATCCGCTTTTTTAATTTGGCTCTTAAAGCTGCCACCCCCACAATGCATCTGGGTACGATAATTGGTTTTTTCCCGCAGCATCTCTCCCAGCAGCAAACCCTGTGTCGACATACCGTCGCCAACAGCGGCAATAAAGATATGAGGCTGATTGCTGACATGCTCAGGGATAACATCCAGGGTCTGCAGCATCAGAATCAAACGCTCGACACCCATGGCAAAACCAACGCCAGGAGTAGCACGCCCCCCCAGTTGTTCCACCAAACCGTCATAGCGACCACCTGCACAGACAGTCCCCTGCGAGCCCAGTTCCCTTGTTGTCCACTCAAATACTGTTTTACAGTAATAATCGAGCCCACGAACCAGACGCGGGTTAAGCTTGTATTCAATGCCTGCCGCATCCAGCATGCCGCACAACTGCTCGAAGTGCTCTTTAGATTCCTGATCGATGTAATCATCAAATACCGGTGCGCCATTCAACAGCTCTTGAGTATTTGGGTCTTTACTGTCCAGAATACGCATTGGGTTACTGTCCAGGCGGCGGCGGCTATCCTCATCCAGCTCATCTTTACGGGCTGATAGAAACTCCACCAGTGCAGCACGGTACTCAGAGCGGGCCTCAGCAGAACCCAGAGAGTTCAGCTCCAGGGTGACCGAGTCATAAATACCCAGCTCTTTCCACAGGCGGGCAGTGAGAATAATCAGCTCAGCGTCAATATCAGGACCTGCCATACCAAAGGTTTCTACACCGATCTGATGAAACTGGCGATAGCGGCCCTTTTGCGGACGCTCATGCCGGAACATTGGCCCCTTATACCAAAGACGTTGTATTTGGTTATACAGCAGACCATGCTCCTCTGCAGCCCGAACACAGCCCGCGGTGCCTTCCGGACGAAGCGTCAGGCTATCACCATTGCGGTCATCAAAGGTATACATCTCCTTTTCAACAATATCTGTTACTTCACCGATAGAGCGCTTAAACAAGGCTGTTTGCTCAACAATCGGCATGCGGATCTCCTGATAGCTGTAGCGACTCAAGAGATTCTCAACGGTGGATTCCAGATACTGCCAGATGGCACTTTGCTCCGGCAGAATGTCATTCATTCCGCGGATAGCCTGAATTTTCTTAGCCAAAATTGTTTCCTAAATACTGTCTTCTTTATCTTTAAAAAGAACCCGATAACGCACTGAACCAGATACGGCGTCATCAGACTATCAATTTGCTCTCTGAGCACTGTCTTATTTGCACATCAGTAGAGGCTACAACGATTTAATCGCCCCTTTAAAAGGGGGTCAGCTTTTGGTAATCAACTGTGCCTCAGCTTCTTCTTTAAGACGGGCCTGCTCGCGAATCATCTGTTCAAGCTCAGCAGCAAGATTTTCGTTACCAAGTTTCTGAGCCGGCTTGCCATCAATATAAACCAGATTAGGCGAGCCACCCGTTAGACCCAGAGATACTTCTTTTGCCTCTCCGGGGCCGTTTACCACGCAGCCAATTACCGCAACATCGATCGGTGTTCGTACATCTTCCAGCCGAGTTTCCAGTTCGTTCATTACGCCAATCACATCAAAGTTCTGGCGAGAACAGCTCGGGCAAGCGATAAAATTAATACCGTTGCTTCGCAGTTTGAGACTTTTCAGAATATCAAAACCAACTTTAATCTCTTCAACAGGGTCCGCTGCCAGGGAAACCCGCACCGTATCGCCAATGCCATCCATCAGCAGCATCCCCAAACCAACAGAGGACTTGACAGTCCCGGAGCGTAAGCCGCCAGCTTCAGTAATCCCCAGATGCAATGGCTGCTCAATTTGGCTGGCAATTTTACGATATGCGGCCACCGTCATAAAGACATCAGATGCTTTCAGGCTCAGTTTAAACTCCTGAAAATTAAGCCGGTCCAAAATATCGATATGGCGCATTGCAGATTCCACTAAAGCATCTGGTGTGGGCTCACCATATTTTTTCTGCAACTCTTTCTCTAAAGACCCGGCATTAACACCAATTCGGATTGGAATACCGTGATGGCGAGCGGCATCAACCACCTGACGCACGCGGTCATCACTACCAATATTCCCCGGATTGATACGCAGACAATCCACACCCAGGTCCGCTACCTTCAAAGCGATCCGGTAATCAAAATGAATATCCGCCACTAAAGGCAAATTAACCTGCCGTCGAATTTTACCGAATGCCTCTGCGGCTTCCATCGATGGCACAGAAACGCGCACAATATCTGCACCAGCCTCCTCAAGGCGACGAATCTGTCCGACAGTAGCGTCTACATCACAGGTTTCTGTGTTCGTCATACTCTGTACGGAGATCGGTGCATCACCACCAACAGGTACATTACCCACCATAATTTGACGGGACTTACGGCGCTTGATCGGGGATTCAAAATGCACGAAATTGTCTCTCTCTTTAGCAAAGGGTCGTACTTAGCACTCTAAGCTGTACTCAGCACGCTCAACAGCGTTACGAAACGGATAAGACCAGCTCTACAAACAGCAAAGCTCCGGCCAATAAATTGACCAGAGCCTGACCGAAAAGAAGCAAAGCGCTCCTACTTTAAATCGAATATCACTTGTTCTGCACCAACTCTTACTCGCCTAACGTGAAACGTGCAATATTATTACGATTGGTGTGAGGTTTAAGGTCAACCTCTTCCCCTTGGTAGCTCACCAAGGCACCAGTAGCATTACCAATCATCAGCTTAAATGGCGGAACCCCTTCAACCACAGACTCTTCTCCAGCTTGTTTCAGATTTGAAACAACCTGAATCCCACGGCCATCAGTGATTTCAACCCAACACTCTTCCGTATAAGTAATCATCAGGTGCGCCTGCACTGAAACAGCCTGACCAATCTCCTCCGGCGTCGGTTCAGCAGAGACAACCTCAGACTGAGATTCAGAAATATCACTTTCAGTAACTGATTCCTGAATTAAAGGAAGTTCTTCAGCAACCGCCTCTGCGGTAGCCGACTCTTCTTCCGGTATAGCTACATCGTTTGAATCATCAGTTATTACAGAGGGCTCTTCTGTCATCGCCTCTTCGTCAGTATCGGAGAGGTCCATCTGGGCAATAATTGTTTCTCCCCCTGACGTCTCGACGGTGACCGTATCACTCTGAGCCAGACTCAGTGGTTCAGAGCCATTACGACTTTGCCACCATACAATTGACAGCGCAATAAGCGCAGCGATAACCGCGATAGTCGTGTACTTAATTAGTGGATCAGACGAACTCCTCTGGGGTTTCATAACCTCGACAGGCTTATAGCGTTCCTCCGGCCGGGGTTCCTCATTAAAATTAGTATTATAGATATCTATCAGAGCCTCAGCCTCGACCCCAACCAATTTCGCGTACGCACGCAGGTATCCGCGAATAAAGGTGGCACCTGGTAAAGCACTGTAATTGTCCTCTTCAATCTGAGTAACAAAAGAGTGTTTCAGATTAAGCTTTTCAGATACTTCACGAGTAGTGAGCTGCATACGCTCACGGCCTTTTTTTAGCTGTTTTCCGGGCATATTTTCCGGAAGCAGAGCATCAGACTGAGTATCATCATGAGTGGCAACGGTATCGGTCATGATCGGATAAGTTCCTTGCGGTCTCGGTTCTGTATCAGTGTTTTAGCGTTTTGGTTTTTTAATTCGCTTCCTTCAGCCGGGATAACTCAAGTAAATAACGACTGCGCTCTGCGTTTTTCCCCAACTGATCGGCCAGTCGGATACCTAACATTAAACTCCGCCCAGATGCTTTGGCAACTTTCAAATGTTTCTTTAAGTAACCCCAGGCACTTTGCGGATAATTTTGCATATCTTTAATAGATGCTAACTCTAACAGGGCTCGAGCGGAGTTACGATCTAATTGCAGCGCTCTTTTAAAAGAAGTTTCCGCTTGAGCAACCTGATTCAGCTGAAGCTGACACAGCCCCAGGTTCTCGAACGCCAGCCGTCGGTTTATATACAGCGTATCCTCTACAGTGATTTGAAGCTGATAGCAGGCTTCAGTGTAACGCTGCTGACTGTAAAGAAAAGCAGCGTAGTTATTTCTCGCCACAGAGAACAGATCGCGGGTACTCAAAGCCTTCTTAAAATACTCCTCAGCGAGCACAAACTCACCTTCCTTCTGATAGATAAGCGCCATGCCATGCACCGCATCATAGGCTTTCTCATCAAAGTCCAGAGCTTTTATAAAAGCACGCTTGGCCCTCTCTATATTGCCACGCTCAAGATAAGCAAAACCAAGCTGAGTATAAGAGTGAACACTTTTCCTAATATCTGATACGCTCTGCTGAGACTGCGTAGAGCAGCCCAGCAATAGCAATATGACCAACATCATCAAGTGAGCAAAAACAAAACCTTTACACCTTGTCTGTTCAGGCTTTAATTCCATGGCCTTCCTATGCCTTCCGGTAAGCTAATCCCTAAACGACCAAAACCGTTTACCCTGAAGCTCAATATTACCCGAACAGGTATTCATATCTATCAGACTGAGTCATGATTCTGACCGGCGTCAACAACCTGAACGGAGTCGATCAGGTTTTCCGCATACTTAGCACTTCGACGCGTTTTATCCATGACCTGCCCAACCAGCTGACCACAGGCTGCATCAATGTCATCCCCTCGCGTGCTGCGTACAGTGACCACATAGCCGGAGTCGATCAGAGCATCCCGAAAACGCATAATGGCATTACGACTTGGGCGCATGTAGTCATTATTAGGGAAAGGATTAAACGGAATCAGGTTAATTTTGCAATCCAGTTTACGCAACACTTTAGCTAATTGAGCCGCCTGCTCAGGCTGGTCATTAATGCCGGCGATCAAGGTATACTCAATTGTTATAGACCGATTGTCACCCAAGGTATCCAGATAACGCTGACAGGTATCCAGCAGCATATGAATCGGGTACTTTTTATTTATCGGCACCAGTTCATTGCGCAACTCGTCATTTGGCGCATGCAGCGAAATCGCCAGAGCAACATCAATTTGGCCGATCATCTTCTCTAGTTGAGGCACCACACCAGAGGTACTTAACGTCACCCGGCGCTTAGACAAACCATAACCCATATCATCCAGCATCAGTCGCATAGAGGACATTACTGGCTCAAAATTCATCAGAGGCTCACCCATCCCCATCATCACAACATTTGTAACGGGGCGCTGCTTGGTATCAGTCCGCGGGCCAAATGAGCGCTGAGCCACCCAAACCTGGCCAATAATCTCTGCCGGAGTCAAATTACGCTGGAAACCCTGCTTACCGGTAGAACAAAAACTACAATCCAAAGAGCAGCCAACCTGGGAAGAGACACACAAAGTACGGCGCTTCTCATCCATAGGGATCAGCACAGTTTCAATGCAGCTACCGCCATCAACCTTCAGAACCCATTTCCGGGTTCCATCATCAGAGAAGTCCTGGTAAACAATTTCCGGGCCACGTACCTCCGCAACATCTTTCAGCTTTGCCCGCAGGGCTTTGCTCAAATTAGTCATCTCATCAAAGTTATCTACACCGTAGTGGTGAATCCACTTCATCACCTGAGCGGTACGGAAACGCTTCTCACCGATAGAATCGAAAAAAGCCTCCATCTGAGGTGTCGTTAAACCCAGTAGATTGGTTTTTGTTTGTTCGCTCATATCGCTATACCGGTAAAAAAATAAGAAGGGGGTTACTTGATGAAGGCTTCTGTCAGCAATGCATAAATCTGGCCGACCGAAAACACTACAGAAAAACCTGAAAGACGTTAAAATTCCTTTGTAAACAATGAGTTGAAACACCGAATACAAAACCACAAACAGCCACTCAGAGTGGCTGTTTGTGTTTGGCTTAACCTGTACGGTAACACCGTGCAGCTCAGCCCCGCATCAGAAATTAACCGCGTGGGCAAATCTCATCAGCGTTAAAGAAATAAGCAACTTCACGCTCTGCAGAAGCAGCAGAATCAGAGCCGTGAACCGCATTCGCATCAATAGACTCTGCAAAGTCACGACGAATAGTACCTTCAGCGGCTTCTTTAGGATTCGTTGCACCCATCAGGTCACGGTTGGTCAGAATTGCATTTTCACCTTCCAGAACCTGCACAACAACAGGGCCAGAAGTCATAAATGCAACCAGGTCGCCAAAGAAAGGACGCTCTTTATGTTCAGCGTAGAAGCCCTCAGCCTGCTCTTGAGACAGGTGAACCATTTTTGCTGCAATTACCTGCAGACCTGCATTTTCAAAACGGGCAATGATCTGACCAACAACATTCTTAGCGACTGCATCAGGCTTGATAATAGAAAGAGTACGTTCAACTGCCATTGGATATTTCTCCAGCATATGTTCTGTGAAAAGTGTGAACAGTGAAAAAAGTGAATATTACTACGTAAGACATTTTCCATGTTCAGCCATAAAAACCCGCGAAGTATACGCAGATTGTTGGCAAATTAGTATGTCAAGCCGTGATTTTCTGGCAAAAAAAAGTAAAAAAACAGCGTATATTTAAGCATCAATCAAACCGATAGCAATTCACCAGGCCATCATAAAAGCTAATGATCAAACGCTAAAGCTCTCACCGCATCCGCACTCATCTTTTACATTCGGATTATTAAAGCGGAAAAAGCTGTTCAGCCCCTGGGTAACATAATCAACTTCACTGCCATCCAGAATATCCAAAGCCTCAGCATCCACAATCACCTTTACATCATGTTGCTCAAACACATGATCTTCAGGTGCCACTTCATCAGCAAAGTCCAGCACATAGGAATAACCGGAGCAACCGCTTGGTTTTACCTTAACCCGAAGACCTTCACCTTTGCCGCGATCAGCCAGACATTTACGAATATGGCCCGCTGCTGATTCTGTAATTGTAACTGCCATAACGGACTCCTTAACCACCTCTATCTATATTTATTCGGAGGCAGATCGTTTGATGTTTCAATTCGCCAGCCATTTAATCAGCGGCGATTCGCCTGAGCACCCAGCTGAAAAAAGCAGCCTGATGCTAAAAATATTCTCATTGCGTACTTTTCTTAGCTGCGCAGTGCCGTGACTGCACGAATCACACTGGCAACAGCCTGATCCACTTCTTTTGCAGTGCTAAAGCGCCCCCAGCTGAAGCGTAATGAACACAACGCCTTATCCCGGGGTAAACCAATACCGCTTAAAACATACGATGGATCAACGCTGGCAGAGTTACAGGCGGAACCTGTGGAAACCGCCACATCTTTCAGCGCCATTAGCAGAGATTCACCATCGACGCCTGAAAAACAGACATTCAGAATACCGGGATACCCGGACTCTAAATCACCATTAACTGAGACCTCATCCAGCCCAGAAATTCCCTGCCAAAACTGCTGCCGTAAAGCAGCCAGATGCTGACGATCCTGCTCCAGGCGCTCAACTGCGATCTTCATCGCGGCAGCCATGCCAACAATCTGATGGGTCGGCAGAGTGCCGGAGCGCATACCGCGCTCATGACCACCGCCATGGATCTGAGCAGCAACCTTAAGATCAGGATCACGGCGTACATAAAGAGCCCCCATACCTTTAGGGCCATAGATCTTGTGCGCACTGAAGGAAACCAGATCGATTGGCATACTGGCCAGATCCATTGGTACCTTTCCACCGGCTTGAGCGGCATCAACATGGAAGACAACGCCTTTATCTCGCAGTAAAGCACCGATCTCCGGAACAGGGTTAAGACTGCCCAGCTCATTGTTCACCCACATAAAGGAAGCCAGGATCGTATCTTCACGCAGAGCATCAGCAATCTGATCAACAGAGATCACACCCTTGCTGTCCGGCTTAAGGTAGGTTACGTCAAAGCCCTGAGTTTCAAGCCAGCCGCAGGTATCCAGCACCGCCTTGTGCTCAATGGCCGAGGTAATAATATGACGCCCTTGAGACCGACGCGCCTCGGCGACACCCTTCAGTGCCAGATTGTTCGACTCCGTCGCTCCTGACGTCCAGACAATCTCTCTCAGATCGCAACCAACCGCCTTAGCAATATCCTGCCGTGCTTCTTCTACCGCCTGCTCTGCAAACCACCCCAGCATATGAGCACGGGAAGCGGGATTGGCAAAGCAACCATCAGAGGTCAGGTACTGCATCATTTTTTCTGCAACAAGAGGATCAACCGGTGTAGTTGCAGCATAATCCATATACAGGGTTTGCATTGTTTCGATACCAGTTCATGCCACGGCAGCAGTGGCTGGTGAGCAAAAATATGCGCCATGGCTTTTAATGTTAGCCGGTGAGTCGGAGCATCTGAAGAGGAAAGGCTTGTCTAGCCTGAACTGCCGAAGCGGGCATTATATAACGCTCAGACAACAAAGCCAGACCGGAGTCTGGCTTATCAGGCGAGGCCTTGATGCCGGACTACATCATCGCAATCTGAATTTTATTACTGTCTTCTTCACCTTTAAGACCGCAAGCTTCGCGCCCGGAATCTTCATGTTGGCGCACTAGCTCGCCCAAACTAATACCGTTCAGGAAGCTGTGAATCTGGTCACTCAGCTGGCACCACAAGTGATGGGTCAGGCACTCACGGCCATCTTTACAATCGCCTTGCCCCTGACAGCGGGTTGCATCAACAGATTCATTTACAGCATCGATCACCTGGGCAACAAAGATATCATCACTTGCGCGACTGAGCTGATAACCACCACCGGGGCCACGTACACTACTAACCAACTCATTACGGCGTAACTTGGCAAAAAGCTGCTCGAGATAGGAGAGTGAGATCTCTTGCCGCTTTGAAATATCAGCCAGACTCACCGGCCCCTCAGTAGCATGTAACGCCAGATCCAGCATAGCTGTTACTGCATAACGCCCTTTGGTCGTTAGCCGCATTGTGTTATCCCCAATAGTTCAGATAAGTCCCAGGCAACTATAGCCTGCTATCCAACATCAAAATAAATTCTGACATCATGCAAATAAATCAGCAGTAAAGACTTTAGTTTACCCTTGTTGTTCAGGCATTATGATAACACCTACTGTTTTGGTCAAGTATTGAACGGTAAAAGCAGACCTATCTCTGTCTGCGCCTGAAGCAGGCCCAATAAGCGACCTGATGTCACGATGTTATTTTTTCGGTTGAAGTCCGGCTGCTTTTTCTGTTGCTGTCAGAATGCCACGCAGGATATTCAATTCTGTCTGATCCAGACGAGCACGCTGATAAAGCCGGCGCAAGCGCTGCATCAGGTTACGGGGGTTATCCGGGTCATAGAAATCCAGACCAGTAAGAACCTGCTCCAGATGAAGGTAGAAGCGTTCAACACCAGCTGCATCCGCCCAATCCACATCCCATTCACCCCTCCAGTCCGGTAAAGTCGCATCCTGAAGCTCAAGCCATTTAACTCTTAACTCATAAACCAAAACCTGAACTGCTGAGGCAAGGTTCAAAGAGCTGAAATTTTCATCGGTGGGAATATTGACATGAAAGTGACAAAGCGCCAGCTCTTCATTTGTCAGGCCTCTGTCTTCCCGCCCGAATACCAGAGCTATCTGTGCATCCTGCTGTGTGATAACAGCCTGAGCCACCTCATCGGCCATCTGTCTTGGGGTGATCAATGGCCAGCACAGATTACGCTGGCGGGCACTGGTTCCGATCACCAACTGACAATCGGCAACTGCAGCCTCAAGATTATCAAAAATAACGGCATGATCCAGAATCTCATCAGCTCGGGAGCTTCGTGCATAGGCATCCGCATCCGGTTGCTCTTTTGGTGCGACCAACGCAAGGTCTGACAACCCCATATTTTTCATAGCCCGGGCGGCAGCACCGATATTGCCGGTATGAGTGGTATTAACCAATACAATTCGGACATTATGTAACAGTCCCTGAATACCTTCTGTCGGATCATTTACGTTTGTCGACATAACTCCAATCATCTCCATTATTTCAATTATCCGGGACCTTCCGCTCTCTTTTCTGGGCGTAATCGGCCAACAAAGGTGTTAATGGCAAACAGGAAAGCGTAAAAATTTCATTCCACAATCGTGCCATATATTTACTTGGGTAAACTCTGAAAAGAAGTACCACTCAGTGAATATTTTTACTTTAAACTCAATAGACTAGGTTCGCCTTATGATCTGCTCTGAGATAACAACACCAGGCTTCCGACTAAAATAAAGGCCCGGGATACACCCATCTCTCATTCTTTCTAAAGAAAACAGCCCTCGATTTCCCTTTCTTTTCTGGTATGATGCGCGCCTTCGTTCTTTAACAATGTTTCATCTGACGGTAATCGCATGCATCCAATGGTTCAATTGGCGCTGCGCACTGCGCGTAGTGCTGTGCAAAATTTTCAGCGTATTAACGAGCGTCTTGAGTTTGCTCGTGAAGACAACAAAATCGAACAACTTCTTGATGATACAGCCCGCTCTGTAGAAGGCTATATTATCAATCAACTGCGTCGGGCCCACCCTGAACATAGTTTCAAAGGCCAATATGAGCGCCTAAGCTCCGGCGAAGGAGAGGGAAAAGACGTACTTTGGAATGTACAGCCGACTCACGGATGGAACAATCTGGCCCGCTCTATTCCTCAGAGCGCGGTTTCTATCAGTATTGAAATCAAAGAAAAAATTGAGCATGTAGTTGTTATCAATCCATTCACCGGTGATGAGTTCTACGCATCCCGTGGTCGTGGCGCTCAGCTCAATGGACGCCGTATGCGTGCCAGCAACCAGCGCTCTCTCGACGCAGGTAAATACGCACTGCCACTTCCAAGTCTGAACACCCGGGCCCGCAACTTCCCAATTTACATGGGCATGACGCAGCAGCTGGGCCAGGTTGCTGAAAGCTTCCACGCCAGTGGCTGTACTCTGCTCGACCTGCTAAGTACTGTATCCGGCCATACCGATGCCTGTGTCGCCTTTGGCGCAAAAGATCAGGAGATGCGTATCGCCGCTGTCTTTGCTAAAGAAGCAGGTTCACTCATCGGAGCCATTGACGGCAGCCCTAACCTACCGCTGGATGGTAACCTTATCCTTGCCAATCCTAAGATGTATAAAGTTCTGCTGCAGATTACTAAAGCACACATGTAACCGCACTTTCATCACGGTTTAGCTTTCTTTCTCTACGAAAGCCAGCGCCCCGTCCTAATAAGGCCGGGGCGTTTTTTATTGTCTCGCGCCTCACCGTCCGGGCAACACAACCCTCCCGGGGACAGCACAGAAACCAAAAAGCCGGCCACTTCACTCACTGAAGAGAAGTCGGCCGGCTGACAAAGCAAAAATCAGGCAGAGATACTAACTAAGGGCGATCATCCTCAACTTCACCTTCTTTTTCCGGCATCATCAGATCTTCCCGATCAACCTTCAGGGCCAACAGCACATTGGCCGCGACGTAGATTGATGAATAAGTACCGACCAACACACCGGCAAGCAGGGCAATGGCAAAATTGTGAATCAATTCACCACCAAAGAAAAAGAGCGCAAGCAGCACCAGCAAGGTAGTCAAAGAAGTGATCAGGGTACGACCCAGCGTCTGATTCAGAGAAACATTGACGATATCCTCCGGTGTACCCGTACGTAAACGGCGAAAGTTCTCACGGATACGATCCGAAACTACAATCGTATCATTCAGGGAGTAACCAATTACAGCCAAAACAGCAGCCAGAACAGTCAGATCAAAATCCAACTGAAGAATAGAAAATAACCCCAGCATAATGATCACATCATGCGCCAACGCCGTAACTGAAGCTACAGAGAACTTCAGCTGGAAGCGAAACGCAACGTAAACCATCACCAGCCCCAGCGCCAACAACATGCCCAGACCGCCCTGATCGCGCAGCTCTTCACCCACCTGCGCACCAACAAACTCTGCACGCTTCAGCTCCACATCGTAAGATGCATTGCCCTGAATGGCAGCCAGAACATCATTCCCGACAGTAGGGGAAAAGCCCTGCGCCAGCCTGACCAAAATATCAAGATCGCTACCGAAGTTCTGTACGGTAACATCCTCAAAGCCAGCATTTTCCAGCTCACTGCGCAGATCATTCAGTACCGGCGGTTGCTGAAAGCTGACTTCTACCAAGGTACCACCGGTAAAGTCCAAGCCCAGTTTAAGTTGATTTACTGCCAACGATGCCAACGATAACAGCACCAGTGCAACAGAGATAAATCCAGCAATTTTACGCTTGGCCATAAAATCGATGGAGCGATTGATCCGTGACATACGTATTCCCACTTTATAGGGTTTTCCACTTTATCAGGCGGCGGATGCCGCCCGACACGATCAGAGACTTCTCATACAACAAAAGGCACTCAAATCGTCAGATCGATAACTTTTTCACCTGGCGGCCGCCATAAACAAGGTTCACCAGCGCACGGGTTACCATAATTGCGGTAAACATAGAGGTGATGATCCCCAGCGACAGCGTCACTGCAAAGCCTTTAACCGGGCCCGTCCCGACGGCAAACAGAATGACCGCTACTAATAATGTCGTCAGATTGGCATCAAAAATGGTGACAAAGGCACGCTCAAAACCTGCATGAATCGCCATCTGAGGTGAAGCCCCATTCTGCATCTCTTCTTTAATACGTGAGAAAATCAGTACGTTCGCGTCCACAGCCATCCCAAGCGTCAGGACGATACCAGCAATACCCGGCAAGGTCAGCGTCGCAGACATCATCGACATCAGGGCGGCCAATAAAACCAGGTTCGCCGTTAACGCCACATTAGCGATAAGACCAAAGACCCGATAGAAAGCCAGCATAAAGATTACAACCATCGCCATACCAATCTGGACAGAAGTAACCCCTAATTCGATATTTTCTTTACCCAGGCTCGGACCGATGGTGCGCTCTTCGACAAAGTAGATAGGTGCTGCCAAAGAACCCGCACGCAGCAGCAGTGCCAGCTCAGAGGATTCACTTGGTGAGTCCAGACCGGTAATACGGAAGCTGTTACCCAGTGCACTCTGAATAGTTGCAAGGGAGATGATGTGCTTTTCAACAAAAGGCACACGTTTCTCGATCCTTTCGCCCTCAGCCTCAACGATATGCGTCTTAACCTTATGCTCCACAAACAGCACCGCCATCCGGCGACGGATATTATTGCGGGTGGCTCGGTTCATCAACTTACCGCCCTGGGTATCCAGGTCGATATTTACCTGAGGGCGACCGTTCTCATCAAAAGCGGATTGCGCATTAGAAACACTGTTACCTGTGATAATGATGTCACGCTCAAGTGTTGCCCGACGGGTTTCATTATCGCGGAACGGGTATTCTTCAGTATCAAGCACACCAGCATCTGAGCTGGCTTCCAGACGAAACTCAAGATTCGCCGTGGCACCCAGGATACGCTTGGCTGCAGCGGTGTCCTGAACACCCGGCAGCTCAATCACAATACGGTTGCGGCCCTGGCGCTGAACCAGAGGCTCAGAGACACCCAGCTCATTCACACGATTACGCAGCGTTGTTAAGTTCTGTTTAACAGCATAATCTTCAATATCGCGAGCGGCTTGCTCGGATAGTGTCAGATCAAGAAACAGGTCATCACCTTCCGAACGCTCTGTCTGAACAAAATCAACAAACTCTCTCCGTAGAAGAGATTTCGCTTTATCCAGATACTCGTCATTAGTAAAACGAATACTGATCACGCCTTCATTGCGGGTGATGCGGCGATAACGTAAACGTTCACTGCGCAGCAGGGTTTTCATTTCGCTGATATATACTTCATTGCGCTGTGCCAGTGCTTCTTTCATATCCACTTCCATCAGGAAGTGCACACCACCACGCAGATCAAGACCCAGCTTCATAGGGCCAGCTCCCAGATCCATCAGCCATTGAGGCGTGGTCGGAGCAAGATTCAAAGCGACGACAAAGTCCTGACCCAGAGTCCCCTGAATCAAAGTCTTCGCCTTCAGTTGATCTTCATCATGCTTGAAACGAATGATACCGTTGTTGTTCTCGATCTCTTCACCAAAGTATTCGATCCCTGCTTTATCAAGGGCACGAGTAACTTGACTTAGATGTCTTTCGCTAACCTGTACTGAGCCGCGCTGAGGCGTCAGCTGCACTGCAGGGTCATCTGGGTACAGGTTTGGCAACGCGTAAACAACGCCCATTGCCACAACCACAAGAATCAGCAGATATTTCCAGAGAGGATATTTATTGATCATGAGCCGTTACGTTCCTTAAAACACCCGCTCGTAAAACCAACACTGCCGGCAATTGCCGGCAGTATCTGGATCTACTTAGATGGACTTGATGGTGCCTTTAGGCAGTACCGCTACGACAGAGGCTTTCTGTACATTAACTTCGGTGCCTTCTGCGATTTCCATCACAACAAATTCATCAGCGACTTTTGTGATACGGCCTACCAGACCACCACCAACAACAACTTCATCACCTTTTGAGATACCCGCTACCAGTTCGCGGTGCTCTTTCGCACGCTTACTTTGCGGACGCCACAACATAAAGTAGAAAATGACAACAAAACCAACCAGAAGGAAAATCTGGCTCATTGCGCTTGGATCAGCGGCTGCGCCACCTTCAGCAAAAGCTGGAGAGATAAAAAAGCTCATTGATGAGTCCTCTATTATTTTTTCAAATGTTTAGAATTACTAACGTTACTAACGTTTTAAACTATTTACAGACAACTGGCTGGCAATACCCGCATACATGCAAGAGATGCGGCCAATTCCAACAATTACAAGGGACTGCTTTACCACAGCCCCCAGGTTTCAGTTTTGTTACACAAAAACCTGTAACCTTACCTAAAAACAGCCTCAGCACATGGCTCAGCCGGCCTCAGACACCCCACTTGACTACAAGTTCCTGGTCGCCAGCCGCCATCAGAGAATTACTCTGCTAATTCAGGCACTTCCCGCCCTAAACGGGCATAGAAGTCACTGACAAAGTCGTCCAATTTACCCTGTTCAATAGCATCGCGCAAACCGGCCATCAAGCGCTGATAATAACGAAGGTTATGAATGGTATTCAGCTGAGCACCCAACATCTCTTTACACTTATCCAGGTGGTGCAGATAGCTACGACTGAAATTCTGACAAGTATAACAATCACACTCTTTTTCCAACGGGCCGTCATCATGACGATGCACCGCATTACGGATTTTGATCACACCATCGGCAGTAAACAAGTGGCCATTACGCGCATTACGGGTTGGCATCACGCAGTCAAACATATCGACACCCCGGCGTACACCCTCCACCAGATCTTCCGGCTTACCAACCCCCATCAGGTAGCGAGGGCGATCTTCCGGCATTTTCGCTGGCAGGTAGTCAAGTACCTTGATCATTTCATCTTTTGGCTCTCCCACCGACAGGCCGCCAATAGCATAACCATCAAAGCCGATATCAGTCAGACCTTTCAGAGAAACATCACGCAGATCATCATACATACCGCCCTGAATAATGCCGAACAGTGCTGATGGGTTATCGCCATGGGCATCCTTAGAGCGTTTCGCCCAACGCAGGGACATCTCCATAGATTCTTTGGCTTCTTTGTGGGTGGCCGGATATGGCGTACACTCATCAAAGATCATTACAATGTCAGAACCCAGGTCCCGCTGCACCTGCATGGAGCGCTCAGGATCGATAAAAACTTTCTCACCATTCACTGGTGAGCGGAATTCAACGCCCTTCTCACTGATCTTACGCATTGCACCTAAACTGAACACCTGAAAACCACCAGAATCCGTCAGAATCGGCCCCTTCCACTGGATAAAGTCATGCAGGTCTCCATGCTTTTTCACTACCTCTGTACCCGGACGCAGCATCAGGTGAAAGGTGTTACCCAAAATAATCTCAGCGCCGATCTCTTCAATATCACGGGGCAGCATACCCTTTACCGTGCCATAAGTGCCTACCGGCATAAATGCAGGAGTCTGCACCTTTCCGCGCGGGAAGGTCAGTTCACCACGGCGCGCCTTGCCATCAGTGGCTTTCAGCTCGTATTTCATAAAACATTCGCGGGACATAAAAAATCCAAGGGGCATCACGCCCATCTGTTACTGGGTATCCGGCTGGTTTAGAAACCAACCGCAAAGCGATGGCTTAGCTGCTATGTCACCTCGCAGAAAGCCAGTCGCAGCTAAAGTTTGCTACACAGCACAATTAACCCTATACCTTAAACAGCACTGGGCGGCAGATCGGGCTGAGTATTTTGAGTAATAAACATAGCATCGCCATAACTGAAAAAACGATACTCCTGTTCCACAGCTTCTTTATAAGCCTGCATCATAGTGCTATAGCCAGCTAACGCACTGACCAGCATCAGAAGTGTGGATTCAGGCAAATGAAAGTTGGTCAGCAGTGAATCAACCACCTGAAAACGATAACCCGGATAAATAAAAATATTCGTATCGGTCTGAACCGGTTCAATCTCACCGGGTGTACGGCTTAACTTGGCTGCAGTCTCCAGACAACGGACACTGGTCGTACCCACCGCAATCACACGATTACCGCGCGCTTTAGTCTCTTTAACCTGCTGGCAAACATCAGCACTCACCTGCACAAATTCCGAATGCATATGATGCTCGAAAATATTGTCAGCCTTTACCGGCTGAAACGTACCTGCTCCCACATGCAGCGTTACAAAGGCTGTGTTGACGCCCTTGTCCGCCAGCGCCTGCAGTAGCGCCTCATCAAAGTGAAGACCTGCTGTCGGGGCCGCTACAGCACCAGCATTTTTGCCATACACCGTCTGATAACGTTCACGGTCTTCCAGCTCATCCTCCCGGTCTATATAGGGAGGCAACGGCATATGACCAATCGCTTCTAATAGCGCCAAAAGATCAATCTGCGGATCAAACTGAATCTCAAACAAAGCATCCTGACGACCAAGAACCTCAACCTGAGAACCATCCTGCAGAATCAGTTTCGCTCCCGCTTTAGGTGAACGGCTGGAACGGATATGCGCCAGCGCCCGATTATCTTCCTGCAGGCGCTCCAGCAGAATTTCAATTTTGCCACCGGATTCTTTCTGACCAAATAGGCGCGCCGGTATCACTCGGGTATCATTAAATACCATGAGATCACCCGGTCGAACCAGGTCCAGAATATCGATGAATCGGCCATGCTTCAGCACACCCGATTCACCATCGACCTGTAGCAGGCGACTGGCAGTACGCTCTTTTGCGGGATAGCGGGCGATCAGGGATTCAGGCAGATTGAAAGTAAAATCAGTTCGTAGCATTAGGAGTCTTAGGTTATCTGCAGGGAAAAGAAGACAGGAATATTATCGGAAACTAGCAATGAAGTCATTGACGGCGCAGGAGATTCTTTTATAATGCGCCTCACGTTTGTACAGATACTTCTACACACAAATGTGTCATCTGTATTGCAAGCTGTGCCAGTGTGGTGAAATTGGTAGACACGTCGGATTCAAAATCCGATTCCTTCGGGAGTGCCGGTTCGATTCCGGCCACTGGTACCACTTATTCTTTCAACAAAAGCTCACAGCGATGTGGGCTTTTGTTGTTTTGGGGTTCCGCAAAATTTTTCTAAACTACTAGTCCCTACCCGCTACAGCCGACCTAGCCTTCTCTCAACATTTTCTATACCTGAAATAGCATTGCCCCAGAAATGAGGCATATTTTTTATAGCGTTTGGCTAATAGATTTGAACCCTCATTCTCAATATGATTCTTACATGATTGATATGGGATTTCTGATAATTTCAGGATTGATGGATTCAATGATACATCTACAAAATGCGAGAAAATTTTATGGATAGCCTAGTTGTATACAAAGACCGCGTAGTCACCGATGATAGAGGTGTAGTCAAACCAGTTTTATATATGGATGAAGCGGGTCGATTTAAAAAGATTGAAAGAAAGGATTTTCCATCAGGAATTTTTATATCAAAGGGCTATGCAAATATCGATAATACCTATGATGAAGGACAGTTATTCGTTGTAAAAAGCTACCATAAAGATGAACAAAAGACTGCTGATGATGGTATCGATCGATATTGGGCACTAGCTAAAGACGTTGAGTCTCTTCCTCCCAACTATTTACTTCCCGTCATTACCTGTAAACTACCACCAATTGAAACAGGGCAACTCCCAGACTCTGTAAAAGCTCCAAGAGGTTTATTTTTCATCTTCGACGAGGAGGAACATAACCTTTACGGTCCAGCTCAAGCAGTCTCATTACCAAATGAAGTTTTTCAAATCATGGAGGCTACAGCCACGCCAAAACTATCATTTGGCTCTGACTATCTGGGGGTTTTTGATAGCCGTGAACTTGGAGACTTTTTGTTTTCAGTAGAGATCAATGGCCAAAATCTCCACTTCCTATCATCTGCAAATGATCTAGCGAACCGGCACCAGTCAATTGAAGATTTTATTTCAGACCGGAAATTGATTAGATATTTCAATACATTGAAAGTGGGGCGGAATAACAAAACGCTGTCACGTAAAGAAGCGGATAGATTAGCAAGCTCGATTGCTAACTATGAGAAAATGCACCGCATTGCAAGCTCTAAAGATGTTCGTCTTGAAAGACTGAAATCTATCCTTGATCGCTACTTAAACCAACCGGATGAAGGATATAAAATTGTTCAGGATTATTTTAAATCTACTGCTGGCTCACAGTTCCTGACAGCCTATGTTGAAGCAAATCAGGAAAAATTGCTCGGTGAGCAAATATCTTCAATTAAAGAAGAAGTTTCTCGCCAAGAGGGTGAACTTCTAAGATCACTGCAAAAACTCGATGGACAAATTTCTACTAAACACACTGAGCTAGATTCTATTCATGCTAGGGTTGAGAAGGAAAAGCAGGAAGCAGATAAAAGGATACAAGAAATCAAAGAAGAAGCTGATGAAGAAATTCAGGCTCGAATGAGGCTTCGTGAACAAGAGCTTCAGGATCAGATCAATACCCTTGAGCTTGAAAAAAACAATAAAGCTCAGGAATTAGCTGAAATTTGTGAACGCTTGGAAGTTGCTAATAATCTTGAGGATATGAGGCGTAAGGACATTTACCTTCAAGAAAACAATAAAGTACTTCAAGCTGCTGCAAAGGGTTATCAAGATCAACTGCAAAATACCGATGAACTTGCCAAGAGAGTTAGTGAGTATCATGTTATTGGAAAAGTTCTGAAGGGCGGGGATGTTACTCAAGAAACTAGGTTTGACTATGCTCCTGTAGATTTCACAACTACCGCTCCGACTAGCGCTGCAGATTTGATAGACAGAATAAGAAGTTACTTAGATTGGGATAATGGAAAATCTTTTTCAAACGCTGAGTTAAGCAACATTATGATCAGCCTGACGCAGTCTTTCCTAACTGTCCTGTCTGGCCCTCCAGGAGTAGGTAAGACATCAACTATTATCCGGTTAGCTCAAGCTCTTAAGCTGGGTTCTCCAGATGATCGAAAAAACTTTCTTTATATGCCTGTATCGAGGGGGTGGGTTTCTTCTCGTGACATTCTAGGTTTCTACAACTCTCTTACTGGTAATTATCAACGTGCACGCACAGGCCTATATGACTTTCTGCGCCGGAATGATGATGGAACGAAAGCGCTTCAACTAATTCTACTAGATGAAAGTAATTTATCCCCGATGGAACATTACTGGTCTGATTTTCTAGGCATGGCCGATAAAGAAGGCAGGAGTCGCCCCATAGATACCGGAATCCCTCACGCTAATGATAGGTTCCTCCAAGTCAGAGACAATGTAAGATTTATTGCAACAATCAATCATGACTCTACAACTGAAAGACTCTCACCTCGATTAATCGATAGGGTACCTGTTATTTCAATCGATCAAGAAGATGATTTTGATTATGGGTATGAAACCCAAGACTTGACACTGGATGGAACAATTAACTATACGCTGCTGAAAGAGTTATTTAGTAACAGCGAGGAAGCGGAGCTATCCAGCACTCATAAAACCATACTAGATAGCGTTATCTCCATACTTGCAGAGCGTAACTCTGATTTTGGGCAACCTATATCAATTTCACACCGCAAAAGAGCTGCAATTACTAACTACTGTTCTGCTGCGATCAACAACGAACTAATGGACCCTGATACAGCACTGGATTTTGCTTTAAGTCAGCACATTCTTCCTCACATAGAAGGGTACGGTTCTAAATTCAAAAATCGTATTGTGAAATTATCAGATGCCATTGGTAAAGGTTATCCAAAAACTCAGAAGCATATTGAGCGAATTCTTGCGAGTGGCAATGACTTCACTGGCACATACTCATTCTTCTAAGGATAGAATTATGAAGCTGAATCTTGAAATAAAAAATGGTCCTCGCAACGGTACGGTTATAGAGCTGCCAGATATATCAGAAACTCCGTTACAAGAGTATCCTGTAGTCTTGGAAGATGAGGTCATTCAATTTGACCTTATTGTCCGGGGTAATTTTCGCTCTGCAGTTCTTGAGCTTTATCAGCATAGCATTCCAGTTTCCTTTATATCTAACTCTAAAGAAAACCCCGGTTGTGTATGTTTTACATGGGCTCCCCATGCAAGTTATTACAATACAAATAGCAAGCTATTTTGGAACTATTTTGGATTAGCGGAACTGAACATTCTTCTTCTAGATGAAAATGGCGAGGTATCAGAGCTGCTTTCGTTTCAACCTATCCAGGTTGCCGCCACTAAGAGCCAGGCAGATAAGGTTGAGGAAATGTTTGACTATCTGGCTGAGCTATCCCCCGAAGTACTCCATTCTATTTTTAGCGCTACAAAGCATAGTTCTGGCCTTGAAGAAGGCCAGATATCTCCAAACCATGCTTTTGAGAAAATAGAACATGCGCTACATGCTCTAAAAGAGATCATTCCTGAAATACTCCAGAACCCGCTGACACGCTTAGTGCCCGAGTATAGATTAACACCTGTCAATGGAGGTGAAGAACTTGATGACTCATCAATAGGCTGGCTATTGGAAAACACATCTGTATTAGAGACAACAGATATACCTGAAGAGGCACACATCAATTTTGAAGGAGAGAACTACAAGGCTAGCGCGCTACTCCTCCCTATCCTAGAAGAAAAATCGGATATTTATGAAAACTGGGTCGTGCACGGTTATGTCGAACTACTGCTTCATCAGGCACAGTCATTGTGCAACCGAATGGAACATAAAATGAATAAAAGGAATGATTCCACTTCAATACCTAATGGATATGTATCTTTTTTTGAAAAAGTGACCCGATTTAAAGGACTGCTAATGGGCACCCAAATACACAAATTTGACGAAATAATTAACACATTAAAATATTTAAAACTGATTTTAGAACGCCAACTTCCTGTTAATAGAAGCATCCACTATAGACCTATAATAACCACAAAAATACTGAACAAGCCAGCATATAGAAACCTATTCTATGAGATCATAAAATGGCATGAGAAGGGGAAGATTGACTGGTCTTCTTATCAGAACCTTTTCGCGATTGAATCTATCCCTATGCTTTTTGAGGCTTACACCTATTTCAGGGTACTGGATATAACAAACAGATTCTTCGAGCATAGATTTTCTGAAAAATCATTACTTAAAAACAAGTTTATAGATAAATATGACAATCAAATCGAGATTATTCGAGAGCCTATTTACTGGACTGTAGACCATAAAAATAGGGATAAAGATTCAATTGTAAATAGTGAAGGCTATACCCTAGATAATAGAAGCATCAGAAAAAGAGGACAAAATGGAATAAATAGCAAAAGATCACCTGACATTGTAATTAAAATAGTGAGGCCTAGTGGGTTAATAAACCTTATCGTAATGGATGCAAAGTACAGTTATGCGGACAAAGCATTTCGAGACTATTTGCCAGCACTAACGATGAAATACGTCCATGGAATCCACCGGACAGGTCAAAGCTCACCTTTAATTAATGCCCTTGCAATCCTCCATCCAGATGACAGTGCTCTCTATAGAGACTTCCATCAAGGCACATTTGGGGTTTTTGGAGAAACCCCTGCGAAGCCTTCTCTAGCATGCTGCGGTATAATGTTAGGGAGGCATCGCAATAAAGATAATCTGGAAAGATTTATCCGGAAAACCTTAGAACATGAAAAGGTTAGGCCTATTAAACTCGAAATTATTGGAAGCGACTCCAAGGTAGTAGCATAGCAGTTATGTTAGTTTTCCGATTCCGAGGTCATGAGGCTTGACCGGACTGAAGAGCTTTCGCAAAGGCCTGAATATCTATTTCGTATTTATCAGACATGATGTGTCACTCCCTGTAGAGGGTTAACTATAGCGGTGACACAGAACTTTGAACACTATGTTAGCGCTGGCTTCTTATAATCCTCAACCATGAGCCATTCAGCTCCAGACAGGCATAAAAAAACCGCCAAGGTTGCGCTTCTTCGATAGGCGTGGCGGTTATGTTGGGCTCATTCTAATTCTGCACAGCGCAGGATGCAACTCATCAGATATGGGTAATGATGTAAAAAACCATAACTCCCCTCTGCACAGTGGGCCAAAGACCGCCCACAGCACTTTATAGAAAATGATGATCAGGCTACCCAAGCGGTATTTAGGAGTATTCTTCAGTTTGTAATGGCTGGGGATTACAACGATAAGAACAGGGATGATTTTCTCGCCAAGGCCGACCCCTGGATTATTGCTAAAGCAAAAACCATTGGTGCTACAGTTGTGACTCATGAAGCATTGCTTGTACCTCAAACCAGAAAAGTGAAAATTCCAAATATCTGCAACCAATTCGGAGTTCCGTGTATAGACACCTTCAGCTTTTTGAGGAAACTAAAAGCAAAGTTTGTTTTATCCAGTGGAGCCTGAATAGATAACACCGTTTTTCCATCAAGCTCTCTAACAGGCACCAAATCATTTCCCGGATATGGCCTTGCTTTAAACACCTTCCCCACCTCAGTCTTAATTTAAGCGCCCTGGTTTTACTCTTTCCCATAAAAAAGCCGGAAACAGACATATCCATTTCCGGCTTGCAGCTTTTTTCTCAACCCTGGCTTAGTTTTGTTCAATCATAAAATGATCAAAGAACTTAGCCAGTTCATCATGGGTGGTCACCGGCAGGATGGCGGCAACATGCTGATCAGGGCGAACCACAACCACGCAACCTTTAGCTCGGTCTACACCGCGCAGGTCATAGATATCATTGCCGACCTGAGACTGAAACACCTTCTCGTAATCATGCAGGCCATACTTGCCCTTAGCGGGCCACAGGTATGAGTGCAGGTCATGCATGGACAGATCCTGCTGCTGGAAAACCGCATAAGTATCGATAACGGAATCAATATCGGCGCCTTTTGGTGTGTATCTCACCACCGGAGAGGTGGCATCATTGGCCAGAAAATCGATCAGTTTATAAGCATCCGATGATGCCTCGGCAGGGTTTTGCTCGCCGCCAAAGACAAACAGCCGCCAGCGGCCATCGGCTTTAACCAGATGTCCCAGATGCTGAATACGGCCATCAGCTGTGCGCTGAGCCTCAGCAGAGTGGAAGCGCTGACCAATTTTAAAGCCCGGAGCCAGATGCTGATGCTCCTGTCCCGTACAGATATAGGATGGGAAATATTCAATTGCAGTACCTGATACAAAGCCGCTCTGTCGCTTCATAAAGGCTTCAATCTTAGCGGTATCGACCCGAGCCTGATCAGTGCTATCCCCTGCAGCAGGACGTGTTGCCACCAGTTTCGACAGTTCGCGATCAGCATCAATCAGCTGCTGAGCAACCTTACGACGCTCTGTTTCATAGGTGTGCAGCAGTTTAGGGTCGGACTTGCCCTGCAGAACAGAAGCCAGCTTCCAACCCAGATTAAAGGTATCCGGCAGAGAGGTATTTAGACCCCAGCCACCTTTCGGACTATGGGTATGACAAGCATCACCGGCGACAAAAGCCCGGGGGATCACATTCTCAGAGCTACCAGCAGGGCGGTTATCAAAGCGCTCAGCAATACGCTGGCCTACTTCGTAAATTGACCACCAGGCCACTTCTTTAACATCCAGCTTATAGGGATGGAAAATCTGCTGCGCTTTAGCCACAAGATCTTTTTCGGTCAGTTTGACATCTCTGGCACGTTTATCTTTAGCCAGCTGATCCAGCTCAACATAAAAGCGACACAGATACCCCCCCTCACGGGGAATGGTCATAACAGCGCCATGATCTTTGGACTGAATAAAGCTCTTCACCCGAATATCAGGGAAATCGGTGTTGAGCAGGATATCCATTACGCCCCAGGCTTTGTTCGCAGAGTCGCCCTGCAGCTCAATACCCAGACTTTTACGCACACGGCTGCGGCCACCGTCACAACCCACCACATAGCGGGCCTTAACTGTTTCAACCTTGCCGTTGCCCTCATCATCTGAGCGCTTAAAGGTTGCAGTAATCGGATAAGCAGCCGGGTCCTGTGTCAGGTTGTCATCAATTTCCAGATCGACCAACTCACGGCTGTAGTGGGGTTCCAGACGGGTGATCGAATTTCTCATGCCATCGATCAGTAATTCATGCAAACGTGCCTGATTGACAATGCTATGGGTAAACTCTGACAACCCGCCACGGGCATCCGATATTTTCTCTGTCCGCTTGATGTTTTGCGGGTTATCCGCATCCGGTTCCCAGAAGGTGTTTTGCTTCAGCTGATAGGCCTCTTTCACGACCATCTCACTGCTATTGAACGCTTCCATAATTTCTATCGTGCGGCAGGAGATTCCATCGGCACGCCCAAAAAGTAGCGGACCGGGAGCCATATCCACAATACAGGTCTTGAGATCTTCGAACTCAGACATTTGCCGCGCCATGGTTAAACCCGCAGGGCCCGTACCAATAATCAGGACATCAACCTGGGTGGGCAGATCCACAACCGGAGGGTTAGGGTAAGGTTTTCTGGCAGCGTCAGGAACCTGATAATTACCAGGCTTAAAGCCATTAAGATGATATTGCACGACATGATCCTTTTTAGAGGCACTTGATCGGTATTATTATTTTAAAATAGTTAACATGTTAATTTGATTCAAGTCAACCAGGTTAAAAACCACACTCTGTCGAACTGCCAACTATCACGAAATAGCATCAGAACAGCCAACCTATAAGTTTTACTCATAGATTAATGAATTATTACCATTTTTTTTCATTAATAAATCTCAGTATAAATGCACCTGATATCAACTTAATTCAACTTCGCCTCAGGCTCTCAGCGGCCGGAAGATGCAAAGCACAAACCAAAAAGCCTGACTGAAGGCATCTGATAAGAGCATCGACCGCTCCGGACAAAACTCAATATTCAGATCATATTTCAACGCATTCGGATACCAGACTGAGATGAACAACGCATTCAAATTTAATATCAACAGAATTGCTTTCGACGAGAATTATCACCCTTCGGAAGGCACACGTTTAACCACTAATTTTGCCAACTTAGCCCGGGGTGAACGCCGCAAAGAGAATCTGAGCAATGCCCTTGCGATGATTAATAATCGCTTTAATGCCCTGGCAGACTGGGATAACCCAGAGGGCAATCGCTTCTCAGTGGAGCTGGAGATTATTTCTGTTGATATGGAGATCGACCACCCGGAGTCAGGGGACAAATTCCCAGCTATTGAGATTTTAAAAACCAACATTGTGGATCATAAGACCAACAAACGTATTGAAGGTCTGGCGGGCAACAACTTCTCATCCTACGTACGCGATTATGATTTCAGCATTTTGCTGCAGGATCACAATAAGGGCCGAAGCGAGTTCTCTGTTCCTGATAATTTCGGCAGTCTGCACGGCCAGCTTTTTCAGAACTTTATCCGTTCAGGCGCTTACAAAGCTCAATTCGAAAAGCCACCGGTCATCTGTCTGAGTGTCTCCGATAGCAAAACCTACCACCGTACTGACAATCAGCATCCGGTGCTGGGCTTTGAATATAACCCCAACGAACCCTCTTTAACTGAACAGTATTTTAAGAAAATGGGCATGAAAGTTCGCTACTTTATGCCGCCTAAGAGTGTGGCTCCACTCGCTTTCTATTTCTTTGGCGACCTGCTGAATGATTACAGCAATCTTGAGCTGATCGGCACCATCAGCACCATGGAGACATTTCAGAAGATCTATCGCCCAGAGATTTACAACGCCAACGCCGCAGCTGGCCAGCGTTACAAACCTAACCTGAAAAACAGGGATCACTCATTAACCCAGATCGTTTATGACCGTGAAGAACGGGGCCAACTGGCCATTAAGCAAGGCCGATTCACTGAAGAAAGCTTTATCAAGCCCTATGGCGCCCTGCTTGAGAAATGGGCAGATCAATACGCCCTGTAACGCCACAGAAAATATCATTAAGAGATAAAAATCAGCTATGAAACAACTATTACCTACATCCACTGCGGGCAGCCTGCCGAAACCTTCCTGGCTTGCAGAGCCGGAAAAGCTCTGGTCTCCCTGGAAGCTACAGGATGAAACTCTAACCGAAGGTAAAGAAGATGCACTACGTGTGGCCTTACAAGAGCAGCAGCAGGCTGGTATCGATATTGTCAGTGATGGTGAACAAACACGTCAGCACTTCGTCACAACCTTTATCGAGCACCTGAGCGGCGTCGATTTTGAAAACCGCAAAACAGTCAGAATCCGTGATCGCTACGATGCAAGCGTGCCAACGGTTGTCGGCCCGGTGACGCGTCAGAAAGCCGTTTTTGTTGACGATGCAAAATTTCTTCGCCAACAGACCGACAAACCGATCAAATGGGCTCTGCCCGGCCCGATGACCATGATCGATACCCTCTACGATGATCATTACAAAAGCCGGGAAAAGCTGGCCTGGGAGTTTGCCAAAATTCTGAATCAGGAAGCGAAAGAACTGGAAGCAGCGGGTGTGGATATTATCCAGTTTGACGAACCCGCCTTTAACGTCTTCTTCGATGAGGTGAACGCTTGGGGAATCGCCTGTCTGGAAAGAGCCATTGAAGGGCTAAAGTGCGAAACCGTGGTTCACATCTGTTACGGCTACGGTATTAAAGCGAATACAGACTGGAAAAAAACACTGGGCTCTGAGTGGCGCCAGTACGAAGAGGTCTTCCCTAAGCTCCAGCAATCCAGTATCGACATTGTCTCTCTGGAGTGTCAGAACTCCCACGTACCCATCGAACTACTGGAACTGATTCGGGGCAAGAAAGTGATGGTGGGGGCCATTGACGTCGCCACCAACCGAATAGAAACCGCGGAAGAGGTTGCCGATACTTTGCGAAAAGCCCTGCAGTACGTTGACGCAGACAAGCTTTACCCCTGTACAAATTGCGGTATGGCCCCCCTATCCAGAGAAGTCGCAAGAGGCAAACTTAAAGCCTTGAGCGCAGGGGCAGAAATTATCCGCAAAGAGCTGGCAGCCAATAAATAGCCATCCACTCAACGGGTCTGAGTTTAGCAAGCCCACCCTATAAACAAAGAGAGCCCACATCAGGGCTCTCTTTGTTTAGCTGCAATCCTATTTTTAACCGGATTAAACAGTCTGCCTAATACAGCTCCTTCTGCTCAGCGTCCTGCCAGGTCAGCATAAGCCTGAGATCCAGTTCCAGCTGAAAATAATCCGGCTCCATATGTTGGCAAAGCTGATAAAAGCTCTTGTTATGCTCCCGCTCCTTCAGGTGCGCCAGCTCGTGTACCAGGATCATCCGTAGAAATTCTTCCGGGCAACGCTTAAAGCAGGGGTCGATACGAATCTCATGACTGGCTTTTAACTTACCACCATGGGCTCGGGTGATATGTGCGTTTAACCCCAAGGCATGATGAATGACACTTACCTTGGGATCGAAGGTGATTCTTTTTAACGGCGGAGACTTCTTCATATAGCGTTGTTTAAGCTCCAGCCCATAGCGGTAAAGCTGATCATTACTACCGTACTGATGACATTTAGGGTAGCGCTGTAAAAGATGCTTATGCAGAGACTTTTGTTCCAGCAGCTCTTTAACCCGCTGCTGGATACCGGGAGGATAGCCTTTCAGATAGATCATAGATGGAGGGTTAACCTCTGGCCGTTACCACCTGCTCATTCCAGGCTATAACTGGGTTGATTCCATAGCCTGCCGGAGTTTCCGGTCCGGCCAGGGTTTTGCGGCAGGTGGTGCTACTCCTTCCTGCACAGTGACTCCGTGGCCTTTCCGGGTGATCTCTGTCATCCCCTGGCTATTACGGATGTAAACACCTTTACCTCTGAACATGGCGACATCCAGATCGCCGTTAAAGATAAAGCCACCCCAAAAGTCTGTCCCCCGAATACCTATGGTTGCAACAGGAGTTTCAACCTCAAACTGCGGATCAGACTGTTGACCAATCGCTCCGGTAATCGCTCTGAACGCCCCCTTCACTAACTTAAAACGGGCATCCGATGTTCCGGCAACCGGATCAAACTGATAACGTTTAATCTCAAACTCTGTTGTATTCGCCAGTAAAATTCTTGAGTTATCCCTCATTCTCAGGCCAACACGACCAGAAGAGGTCGTTATTACACGATCACCCTCCTGAAGAATAGTGTTCTGTGTTATCCGCTCTACCTTACCTGACCGGAACAACTGAGCACGCCCCTGAACCTGAGTGATATTACCAACCACAGGTTCTGAGTCATCCTCCGCATAGGCCATAGGATCAAAGCAGCAGAAAATCAGCAAAATTAAACTAAGGTACTTTAAGGCGCGCACACCAAATCCTCTGTTGGCAAAGTGACAACCTGCAATTAAACGGCCGCACTCTGCATGATTCTGATTGCCCTCATATTTAACCTTATTTAATCAGAAGGCAATCTTGCAGGCTATCATTAGTCTGACGAATGACCAGACTGGTCAAGCTGAAACTGCCCCACCAAAGCCTGAAGTTTCTCAGCCTGTCCCCTCAAAGCATTGCTTTCCTGGGCAAGCTCCGACGCCGCCTGAGTATTCTGCTCAGAGCTATCGCTGATCTGAACAATGTGCGTATTGATCTCTCTGGTAACACTGGACTGCTCTTCCGTCGCCGTTGCTACCTGAATATTAAGCTCAGAGATCTGTCGTATATCGACCTGAATCGCTTCCAGCGCCTGACAGGCTTGCTCTGCAGCCTCGACACTCTGTCGGGTATATCGCCCGGATTGCTCAACTTTATCTACAGCACTTTTAGCTTCATGTTGCAGCTCATCGATCATAACTTGGATTTCATCCGTCGAGTCACTGGTTCGACGAGCTAAGTTACGTACCTCATCAGCAACAACCGCAAACCCTCGTCCCTGCTCACCTGCCCGGGCAGCTTCAATAGCAGCATTCAACGCCAGAAGGTTTGTCTGCTCTGAAATACCCCGTATCACTTCCAGAACGCTACCAATGCTATCGCTCTTTTCCGCCAGGCGAGCAATAACCTGGGCGACACCTTCCATCTCCTCTTCCATGGAAGAGCTTTGTTGCTGAGCCTGGCTAACAACATGGCGCGCGAGATCCGTATGCTCCACCGCTTTTTCCGTTGCGCCTGCCGCTGCCGCTGCATTCTGGGCAATTTCGGCCGTAGCCGCACCCATTTCATGAATCGCCGAAGCAACCCAGGTAGTCTTATCCTGCTGCGACTGACTGGCATTCCGGGTCTGCTCAGAATTAGCAGAGACCTCCACTGAGGTCTGCTTCACACCCTGGGCTGTAACCGAGACCTCACTCAAAACGTTGTGAATGTTGCCAATGAAGGCATTAAAGCCTCTGCCCACCCGGGAGATTTCTGAATCACCTTTATCATCCAATCTATGACAAAGATTGCCGCCACTATCACCCATCTTCTGAAAAAGTGCCGCAAGGTCATTGAGCGGCCGGGAAAGAGACCGGGCCAACCAGATACCAATCACACCGAAAATCACAACAATAATCAGGATCGTCGCCATTGCCTTATATTCAGCACGATCAAGCTGAGCATAAAGCTCTGACTCAGGCACCTGTGCAATAACGTACCATTTCAGGCTGGGGATATAACTTGCTGCAACCAGATGATCACCAGAGCGGATAAAAGCAAACTCCTGCTGCTGCAACAATGACTGGACATTCGCCTGGGGATACATTTCCGCAAGTCGGCGCTTGTTATTGTAAGACGCATCAAAATGGACCTGTACAACACCATCTCCATCCGCCAGATAGACAAAACCGGTATTCTCTAACCGGAACTCCTTTAAATAGGCCGCCAACTCATCAAATGAACGGGATGCTCCGGAAGAACCGCGCCCATTCACCTGTTGATAGTTAACAAAGACATCTATATTACCTTCCGGATAGGTATAAGTACTGGCAGATTCCGCCTGACCACTGTCTCTGAAACGGAAGAACCAACTATCCAACGGCCCTTCCTGCAAAACCCGCAAAAAACCATCCTGATTCCAGTAACGGGCCGTATCACGATCAACAAAAGAAGCGTTACTGAGATTATTATTTTCAGCTATATCCTTCAGATACTGAATAAGCTGCTGCTCTCCCTCCGCATCCGCTCCTTTCTCAAGCCAGCTAAGCACAAAGGCATTCTCTGCAATACTACGAGTCAGTACCTGCATGCTGGTAATTTCTTTATCGATCGCATTACGGATTCGCTTTACCACATTAGGTAGTTCGGAGGACTCAAGGCGATCAACCAGCACTTTTCGCGCTTCGGCATGTCCAATCCAACCAGTGATACAGGCTGAAGCCAGGACTGCAATGATCAGAGTCATCAATAGACGGTTCTGAATTGACAGTTGTCGAAAAGTATTCATGATCGCAGCATCTCAAAATTAAACTAAAGGTTAATAGAAAAATCATTCTAGACTTTATGCTCGAATTACCAAAGAAGAAACTTAATGGAGTTACACACTAAACCCCGTGTGTTACAGACCCAAAAAACAGTTATCTTTCTTTACAAAAATATTTAAGTTTATTCAAAACAAGCCGATATGAGGTCTGCTACAACTCAGTACGAATGGAACTCGAACTTTCTACTTTACGGATTAATTTCTTCTCAAGGATGTCGACATGGCCCTGTTTGTAAATACCAATATTGCTGCTTTAAGTGGCCAGAAGCACCTGTCCAACGTTGTTTCTCGCATAAACAGCTCTTATGAAAAGCTATCTTCCGGCAGCCGTATCAATAGCGCCAAAGATGATGCTGCAGGTCTGCAGATCTCCAATCGCCTGGAAACTCAAATTACAGGCCTGAATCAGGCAACCCGAAATGCCAATGATGCGATATCCATTGCGCAGATTGCAGAAGGCGCCATGGGAGAGATTACCAATAATTTTCAAAGGGTCCGTCAGCTGGCTGTCCAGGGAGGTAACCGTACGCTCTCTTCGGATGACCGTAGCTCCCTCGGCCAGGAGTTTGGAGAACTGCTCACCACGAATGATGAAATCGCTGAGCGTACATCCTTCGGTAAGATCAAGCTGCTGAATAGTGAATCCCCTTCTTCAGGCTTTCAGATTCAGACAGGCGCAAATGCAGGTGAGCAGAGTGAAATCACGACAGGTAACGCAACTCTCTCTGCACTTTTCGGAAAAATCCTTGAAAATGAAGGTGTTGGTGATCAGGTTTTTTCTGCCATATCCAACACCAACCTTGATGACTACGGAACCCTAGGCAAAGTTGTTGCCGCTTATATTGGCACAGGCAACGCCTCGACTGTGGACAACGCAGTGTTGGAGCTTTTCGGAGCTAATGCCGGTATTAGTGCCGTTAAAAATCTGGGTGGAAAAGCCGTAGGAACAGTTCAGTTCAATGTTGAGAATTTCACAAAAATTTTGACGACAGAATTGCCGGATAATTCTGTCGGTGCCGCTATTCTTGATAATGCAGATCTTGACTGGGCAACACTACTGCCATCGGGCACTCTGAACGAAGCAAGTATTGTTGCGCGGGGTTTTACCGGTGACGAGATCAAAAGTCTGCATGGGTTTGCTACAGATACTCTTCTCGATTCCATGTCAGGTATGATCACACAGATTGGCCGCCAACGTTCTAAATTAGGTGCGGAACAGAATGGCATCACTTCTCTGATCCGCAGTAACAATACGATGGCCATGAATGTCGCAGCTTCCAGATCCCAGATAACAGACACTGACTTTGCTTACGAGACAGCTGAGCTCACCCGCAATCAGATTATTCAGCAAGCATCATCGACTATTCTCTCTCAGACAAACCAGTTACCGCAGATCGCACTATCACTCCTGCGTTAACAAACCTCAGATACCGTAGTGTCTACGCTGGACGATACGGTATCTGTATTTCTGTCAGATACTCCTCCTGACGATCTGTTTCGTGAATATCCAGTCTGTAGATCTCTATCGCAGGACCTACCGCAATCAACTGCTTTTCATCCATATACGCCTGCAGCTGCCGATACTTCTGCGTAATAGTTTCCGGTTTTTCCCCTCGATAATAAAGGCAGAGATAATCACCCGCAGGCAAACACGCCTCCCCTTGCTCATCAAAAATAAAAACCTGTTTGTACGTATGATAATCCCCTTGCTCGAAAGCATTCTTCCCCAGGAAAACACCCGCTTTACCCCAGGCAAAATAGGTGATTTTCTGATCAGCCATCTGACTCTCCAGCTCCTTGTGGATTCTGTCCACCTCCCAAAAGCTACTGGTTTCAGCCGATGAGATTCGCACCCGGCGCTCCGGCATCATCTGATGACGAACCCCTCCACTAACATCGATCCTACGGGTCTGCTGCAGGTAAGCTCGTCGCTCAGTAAGCTCGCCTTCAAGCTGTTCCAACTCACGTTTTTTCTCCGCGATCGTCGCTAACTGCAAATCCAGTAAATCTGCACTGCTGTCCAATGTACGATCCTGTATAAAGCGAGCGATATCGCTTAAGCCTATATCCAACTTACGCAGGGTTCGGATCAGGTTCAGCCGCCAGATCTGGCGACTGTCATAGTAACGATAGCCACTTTCCGCCACTTTCGATGGCAGCAGCAGTCCCTGTTTTTCATAGTGTCTCAGGGTTTCTACACTTATACCGTAAAGCTTGCTGACCTGACCGATGCGATACAGCTTCATCTTTGCCCTCTGTATATCATTTTCTTAACCTCCATCTTATTTCTCTTACCTGCCGCCCCATGCTTTATTCGATCTGCTCCGAGGCATTGACTCTGTAATAGCTTGAGACTTTAAACTGTAAATACGAGCCAAAACAAGAGTAAACATTGTGTTAACAGCGGAAACAACATCTGCCGATCAGGTGGGAAAAACCCTGCTTCGATTCGCCCTACCCTCCATTGCATCTGTCTGGGTATTTAGTCTGTACGGTATTATTGATGGGATTTTTGTCGGCCAGGGTGTCGGTGCAGAAGCTTTGGCAGCCGTTAATTTAAGCCTGCCCTTTGTGGGAATTCTATTTGCTGTCTCTATTGTTATCAGCATCGGAGCTGCCACCGCAGCGGGAGTCCAGCGCGGGGCCGGTCGGCTCGGAGCCGCAAACCGTATTTTTTCATCTGCGGTATACAGTCTACTGGCCTTTGGCCTGCTTGCCTGCTCTCTCAGCTTTATCTTTTTGGACCAGATCGCCTGGTTGTTGGGTGCCCGGGGTGAGATGGTTGGCCGTGTCAGCGAATACCTGTCGGTACTCCTATTCTTTAATACCGCCTACTTAGTCTCCTATGCCCTGGAAATGTTCTGCAAGGTAGACGGCTTTCCCGGCCGTGAACTGTTTGCCATCTGCCTGGCTGCATTAACTAATATCCTGCTGGATTACCTGTTTATTATTGAACTGGAGATGGGGCTAACCGGGGCAGCATTGGCAACCGGCATCGCTCAGTCAACAAGCCTGCTTGTTCTGTTGCTGCATTTTATGGGCCTGCTAGGTAACCGTGGTAGTTTAAGATTGGTTGCCGTACTCCCTCGCGGGTCACAGCTGCTCCGCTTTATCCGCACAGGGCTACCGGACGGCATTACCGAAATGTCCATGGGACTGATTTTATTAGCCTTTAACAACGCCATTGCAATGTATTTAGGAATTCCAGCACTGGCTGCTTTTAGTGTTATCGGCTATATCAGCATCATGATGCTGCAAACCTTTTTAGGTTTAACTCAGGGTATGCAGCCCTTAGTCAGTTTTTTAAATGGTCAGGGCGAAACTCAAATATTGCGCCGGGTACTGTATTTAACCTTAGGTGCTGCGCTCATTTTGGGAATAAGCGCCTATAGCCTGATCTACTGTTTTGGTGACTCAGTGGCAGGTTTTTTTCTCGATGATAGCGCTCTGATTCACCTGTCACATCAGCTGATGATGCTCTTTTGCCTTGGCTTTATTGTCATGGGGCTCAATGTTGTCAGCGCAGGCTATTTTACCGCACTGGAGCAACCGTTACTGGCCGGTGGTATATCTCTGTTCCGGGGCGGATTACTGGTAGCCATTCTATTACTGGTCATTCCAATGATCTGGAGCGTGGACAGTATCTGGCTAATCCCACTGATTAGTGAATCGGTAGTACTGGCTCTAAGCATCACACTGCTAAAACGCTTCCAACCAGCACTCGCCTGAACATACACCTATTAACCTGCTAATAAATAGTCATTTTTTTCAAAAAAGCGACCTGATTTAGCAGTTTTTGTCTAAAAATCGCTGCTATAAATTGATATAGCCTAGACCAAGGCTAATATACTCCCCTACCTTAAAATGATACGGATTAACTCCGATAACAATAACGACTGAGGGTAACGCATATGCCGAACGACGTCTTAGCAGCGGACTCAACCAAAAGAAAAAGCAGCATCTGGAAGTTTATTATCCCATCCCTACTGGGTCTGCTGCTCTTTATGACCCCGGTAGCCTACGACGGTAGCGTTACAATCCCGGTGGCCGTACTGGCAGGTATGTTCAAAAGCTTGTTGGGTGATAATGCCCCATTCGTTGTCACAGGACTTATCTGTGTTGCTGCAACCCTGTCTGTCGTAACAACATTTTTCAAACCTTTGCGTAATAACAAGCTGATGAAGGTCTTGTTCCTGACCAGCTACCCCTGGCTGGTAATGCGGGTTTTGGGTGCTACTTTCGCAGTAATGGCCCTAAATGAAATTGGGCCTAATATCATCTGGCATGAGTATACCGGCGGCTTAGTATTAAAAGAGCTTATGCCGACTCTGCTGGCTGTATTTCTCTTTGCAGGTTTATTGCTTCCGCTACTGCTGGACTTTGGTCTGCTTGAACTAACCGGAAGCCTGATGAGCAAGATAATGCGTCCGTTATTTAACCTACCCGGCCGCTCTGCAATTGACTGTACAACCTCATGGTTAGGCGATGGCACTGTAGGTGTCATGCTGACCAGTCAGCAATATGAACAAAAAATGTACACCAAACGGGAAGCCGCGGTTATTGCCACGACCTTCTCAGCAGTGTCCATCAGTTTCGCACTGGTTGTTATCGCCCAGGTAAAGCTGGAACACCTGTTTATTCCATTCTATCTGGCTGTTTCTCTGGCCGGGTTTGTTGCAGCATTCATTATTCCGAGACTCCCTCCCCTGCGCTGGAAATCGAATCAATACGATGATGGCACAGAGGCAGAAACCTGCGAGCTCTCAAAGAAACCTCTTTCTGAACTCTTTGCTCTCGGCATCAGGCAAGCCGTTGCACGGGCAGAAAAAAGTAAAGGCTTTAAGGCTGTTCTGGCGGATGG